>CAYUZK010000072.1:0-8620 GCA_964449625.1 uncultured Archangium sp. | reverse complement strand
TGCTGCCGTCGGCCGCGGTGCTCGACAAGATCGCCGGCGCGGCCGCGAACGATCACCTGAAGGACGTCGAGGAGGGCGACGGCACCTTCCTCAGCACGCGCGAGTGGAAGTACGCCAGCTTCTTCAACCGCGTGAAGCAGAGCGTCGGCCAGAACTGGGACCCCAACACCCAGATGCGCCTGCGCGACCCGTCGGGGCAGATCTACGGGGGCCGCGACCGCTACACGATGCTGACCGTCACCCTCGACCAGACCGGCCGGCTCAAGGACGCCTTCGTCGAGAAGTCGAGCGGCCTCGACTTCCTCGACCTCGAGGCCATCAAGGCCTTCGAGCGGGCCCAGCCCTTCCCCAACCCGCCGCCGGGCCTGCTGGCCACCGACGCGACGGTGCGCTTCCAGTTCGGCTTCTTCCTCGAGCTCAGCGGGCGCCCGGGCATGCGGCTGTTCCGCTCCACGCAGTGATGGCCGACGCCGCCCTCGCGCCCGCGGTGCTGTCTCCCGCCGAGCGGAACCGGGCGGTGCGGCGCGTGCTGTGGGCCATCCTCGTGGCGAACTGGACGGTGTCGGCGCTCAAGCTGGCCGCCGGCCTCGTCACCGGGTCCACCGCCGTCACCGCCGACGCGCTGCACTCCTTCATCGACGGCGGGAGCAACGTCATCGGGCTGGTGGCGATGCACTTCGCCTCGCAGCCCGCCGACGCGGAGCACCCCTACGGGCACCAGAAGTTCGAGGCCCTCGCCTCACTGGCCATCGGGGTGATGATCGGCATGGGCGTGATGGAGCTGGGCCGCATGGCCTTCGACGCGCTCCTCCACGGCAAGCGCCCCGACGTGGGCCCGGCTGCCATCGCGGTCATGGTGGGCACGCTGCTGGTGAACCTGGTCGTCACGCGCGTGGAGTCGGCGCAGGGCCGCAAGCTCAAGAGCAGCCTGCTGCTCGCCGACGCCTCGCACACCATGTCGGACGTCTTCGTCACCCTCGCCGTGCTGGCCTCGCTGGTGCTGAGCGCGCTCGACGTGCCGCGGGCCGACGGCGCGGTGGCGCTGGGGGTGCTCGTCTTCGTCGCCTACACCGGGTGGCAGATCATCCGGCAGGCCATCGGCATCCTCGCGGACACGGCCCGGGTCGACCCCACGCGCCTCGAGCACGCGCTGCGCAGCATTCCCGGGCTCAAAGACGTGCGCGACGTGCGGAGCCGCGGACTCGAGGGCCACGTGTACGTGGACCTCGTCATCCGCGTGGACGCGGGCCTGAGCCTCCAGACGGCCCACGAGCTCTCGCACCAGGCGGAGGCCGCGGTGATGCAGGCCTTCCCCGAGGTGGTGGACGTGGTGGTGCACGTCGAGCCCGCGCCGGGCTGAGCGGGGCCTTCAGTCGGCCGGGGTACCCGCGGGGAAGCGCACCTCGAACGCCGTGCCCTTGCCCACCTGCGTCTTGAAGTCCACGCGTCCGGCGTGCTCCTTGGCGATCTTCCGCACCAGCGCGAGGCCCAGGCCCGTGCCGTGCTTCTTGCCCGAGGTGACGAAGGACTCGAAGAGCCGGCTGGCGATCTCGGGAGGAATGCCCGGGCCGTTGTCCTTCGTGCGGAACACGAGGTCGTCGCCCTCGCGGTCGACCGACAGCGTGAAGCGGCCGCCGCCTGGCATCGCGTCGATGGCGTTGCGGGCGAGGTTGAAGAGCACGCGCTTGAGCTTGCCCTCGTCGAAGCGCGCGGTGCCGGTGTAGTTGACCTGCACCTTGAGCTCGACCTTCGACGCCGCGAACTCGTGCTCGAGGTGCTCGGTCACCTCGCGCATGAAGACGTGGAGGAAGACCTTGCGGATGAGCACCGTGCGCTCGCCGCGCACGAAGGCCAGCGTCTCCTCCTGCATCGAGGCCACGTGGCGGAGCTGCGTGAGGATCTGCTCCGACATCTCGGCGCGGAGCGCGGGGTCGTCTTCGCCGGCGAGCATCTCGGCGTAGCCGCCGATGACGGTCAGCGGCGTGCGCAGGTCGTGCAGCACGCCGCTGAGCATCTGGCCGATGGTGGCCAGGCGCGCCTTGCGCTCGATCTCCTCCTGCGACTGCCGGCGGAGCAGCGCCCGGCCTGCCTGCCCGGCCAGCACCACCGCCAGCCGCTCGTCGGCGCCGGTGAAGCCGCCGCGCTTGTTGAGGAGCTCCAGCGCCCCCAGCGTGCGGCTCCCGGCGCGAATGGGCACGCACAGCACCGCGCCGGTCGAGAGCCCCAGCTTCCGCGCGATGGAGCGGTCGAAGTGCTCCGAGTCTTCGGCGTTGCGCACGCGCACCACCTCGCCCGTCTCGGCCACGTGCCCGGCGATGCCCTGCCCCGGCTCGAGGCGCACCGACACCAGGGCCTCGCTCTTCTCGCCCATGGCGGTGCGGAAGAAGAGGCTCCCGCGCTCCTCTTCCATCAGCAGCACGCTGCCGGCCCGGGCGCCCACGCGCTGCATCGCCAGCTCGAGGATGCGCTCGAGGAGATCGGCCTGGGCGGTGGTGGCCGAGACGGCCTGCTCGAGCTCGTAGATGGCGTCGAGGTCGGTGACGCGGCTCTCCAGGGCCTCGGCGCCGCGCCGGAGCTCCTCGACGAGGAGCACGTGGTCGAGCACCGCGGCGATCTGCACGGCCACGCCCTCGACGAGTGCCCGATCGTCTGCCGTGAAGGCGTTGACCCGGCGGTCGAGCACCTGCAGCACGCCCAGCACGCGGCCGCCCAGGTGCCGCAGCGGCGTGGCGATGATCGACCGGGTGCGGAAGCCCGACTGCTTGTCGACGTCGGGGTTGAAGCGCGCGTCGGCGTAGGCGTCGCCGATCGCGAGCGTGCGCTCGCTGCGGAAGACGGCGCCGGCGATGCCGTGCGAGTCGGCCAGGCGCACCTCCTTCACCGAGGCGCCGCGCACCACGCGGCTCCACAGCTCGCGCCCCTCGGGGTCGTGCATGTACAGCGTGGCCGCCTCGGCGCCCACCAGCCCGGTGAGGCGCTCCATCACCGTCTCGAGCACCTCCTCGACGTCACGGGCCGACGAGAGCTGCGAGCTGACCTCGATGAGGGCCTTGAAGCGGCCGGTCTGCCGCGCCACCGCGGCCTCGAGTTCCTCGAGCTTCGACGCCAGCCCCGAGACGAGGCTGCCAGGGTCAGTGCGGACGGGGCCGCGTGATGAGCGCTCCATGACTCTCCCTCAGTGGGCCTCGGCCCACGACGGGCCGACGCCGACGTCCACCACCAACGGCACGGCCAGGCTGGCGACCGAAGACATCACGGACCGCGCCAGCGCCGCCACCCGCTCCGCCTCGGCGGCCGGGGCCTCGAAGAGGAGCTCGTCGTGCACCTGCAGCAGCATGCGCCCGCCGCCGCCCTCGGCCGGCAGGCGGCGATCGAGCTCCAGCATCGCCTTCTTGATGAGATCGGCCGCCGTGCCCTGAATGGGCATGTTGATGGCCGCGCGCTCGGCGCCCATGGCGACCTGGCGGTTGCGCGAGGCGAGATCGGGCATCGCCCGCCGCCGGCCGAAGAGCGACTCGACGGAGCCGCTGCGCTTCGCCTTCTCGAGCGTGTCGTCGATGTACCGCTTGATGCCCGAGAAGCGCGCGAAGTACCGCTCGATGATGTCCCTGGCCTCCTCCACGGGAATGTTGAGGCGCGTGGACAGGCCGTGGGCCGACAGCCCGTAGGCGATGCCGTAGTTCACCATCTTCGCGGCGCGGCGCTGCTCGCCGGTCACCGCGTCGAGCGGCACGCCGAAGACCTCGGCCGCGGTGCGCGCGTGCACGTCGGCGCCCTCGGCGAAGGCCTTCACCAGCCCCTCGTCGCCCGAGATGTGCGCCAGCACCCGCAGCTCCACCTGGCTGTAGTCGGCCGACACCAGCACCCAGCCCGGCTCGGCCACGAAGGCCCGGCGGATCTGCCGCCCCAGCTCGGTGCGGATGGGGATGTTCTGCAGGTTGGGGTTGGTGGACGAGAGGCGCCCGGTGGCCGCGATGGCCTGGTGGAAGGTGGTGCGGATGCGCCCGTCGGCCCCGATGAGCAGCGGCAGCGTGTCGAGGTAGGTGCTCTTGAGCTTCGCGACGTTGCGGTACTCGATGATGGCCTGCGGGAGCGGGTGCTCCTCAGCGAGCTTCTCGAGCACCTCGTGGTCCGTCGAGGGGCCCGTCTTGTTCTTCTTGAGCACCGGCAGCTTCAGGTCCTCGTAGAGCACCTGCGCGAGCTGCGCGGGGGAGCCCACGTTGAACTCGCGGCCGGCGTGCCGGTAGACGTCCGCGAGCAGCTGGCCCACCGAGGCGTCCACCTGGGTGGAGATCTCCTGCAGCGCGGCGCGGTCGATGCGCACGCCCAGCCGCTCCATGCGGGCCAGCACCGGCACCAGCGGCAGCTCCAGCTCGCGGGCCAGGGCGGCCAGGCCCACGCCCTCGGCCTCCTGCCAGAGCTCGTCGACGAGGCGATCGACGGCGTCAGCGCCGGCGCCGTAGAAGGCGGCGGCGCGCTCGGGGCCCAGGTCGGCGAGGGCCGCCTTGCCGCGGCCCGAGGGCCCTTCAGGCCAGGCCGGCAGCTCGGTGCCCAGGCGCTCGCGCGCGAGGTCCGACAGGGCGTGGGCCTTGCGCGCGGGGTTGAGCAGGTACGAGAGGAGCTCCACGTCGCCGTACAGCGGCACGCCCTCGATGCCAACGGTCGCCAGCAGGTGCCACAGGGCCTTGCCGTCCGACGCGGCGACGCGCAGCCCCTCTCGTCGGAGTGCGGGGCCCAGGGTGCTCGCCAGCGCGTCGCGGCCCAGCGCCGCCACGTCGAGCCACCAGCAGCCGGCGCCGCGCACCACCAGCCCCAGCCCGAAGAGCGCGGCGGAGTGCGGCTCGCCTTCCCACGCGGGCACGAGGGCCACGGCCTCGGCGCCGGCGAGCTCGGCGATCACGGTCGAGAGCGCGGCGGCGTCGGCCACGCGCTGGGCGGCCTGCCGCAGGGGCGTGGCGGGCGCCGACGGCATCTCCTGCACGAGGCGGAAGAACTCGAGCTCGGTGAAGAGCGCGCGGGCCTGCGCCTGGTGGAGCGCCCCGCGCACGAGGGCCGCGGGCTGCGCCTCGAGGGGGAGCTCATGGCGGAAGCTGACGAGCTGCAGCGCCCGGCGGAGCTGCTCGACGTTGTCCTGGAGCGCCTGGCGGATCTTCGGCTTCGGCACCTCGTCGAGGTGCTGCAGCAGGTTCTCGACCGTGCCGAACTTCGCCAGCAGCTCGGCCGCCGTCTTGGGGCCGATGCCCGGCACCTTGGGGATGTTGTCGATCGCGTCACCCACCAGCGCCTGGTAGTCGCGCATCTGCGCCGCCTTCACCCCGTAGCGCTCGATTGCGTCGGCCTCGGTGATGGGCTTGTCCTTCATGGGGTCGTAGATGCGCACCCCGGCCTCCAGCAGCTGGAGGAAGTCTTTGTCGCTGGTGATGATCTCCACCTCGAAGCCGTCGCGGCGCGCGCGCGACACCAGCGTGGCGATGACGTCGTCGGCCTCCCAGCCCGGCATCTCGACGATGGGCAGGTTGAGCACCTCGGCGATGCGGCGGATCAGCTCGAACTGGCTCACCAGGTCGTCCGGCGTCGCCGCGCGGTTGGCCTTGTAGTTGGGGTCGATGGCCAGGCGGCCCTTGCGGCTGTCGCGGTCGAAGCACAGCGCCAGGTGCGTCGGCTTCCGCTCGCGCAGCAGCTTGAGCACCATGCGGGCGAAGCCCAGCACCGCGTGGGTGGGCACACCCTTCGACGAGGTGAGCGGCGGGAGCGCGTGGTAGGCGCGGAAGATGAGGCCCGACGCGTCGATGAGCGTCAGGGTCTTCGGGCCCTCGGGGGCCGGGGCGGCCGGCTCAGGCTCGGGCGGCGGCGCGGCCGGCGCGGGGGCCGGGGCGAAGAGATCTCCCTGCTGCGTAGCCATGGCGGGCAGCTATCAGTTGCAGCCCTGCTCTTCCATGGTGGCCGTGATCTTCTCCTTGAAGCCGTCGCCGTCGACCGCGAAGTCGAGGCCGGCCTTGAGCTGCTCGCAGGTCTCGGCGCGCTCGAAGGAGTCCGACGCCCGCTTGGTGCAGACGTTGGTCAAGGCCTTGAGCAGGTCGATGTTGCTGCGCGAGAAGGTGCTGCCCAGCTTCCAGATGCTGCACGCCTTGCGGAAGTCCTTGCGGTCGGCGAGGGCGCGGCCCTTCTCGAGGCACTTGCTGCTCATGGTCTCGACGACGTTCTTGCGCACGAAGGAGGCGCGGCGGTCGAGCTCGCGGCGCTTCTCGTCGTCGGTCAGCAGCTTCGCCTTGTCTCCGAGGATCAGGCGCTCGTCCACCGCCAGCGCCTTGCGGAAATGATCCTCGGCCTTCTCCGGGCGGTCGTTGGTGATCTCCGAGGTGCCGTTCTCGTAGAAGTTCATCGCGTTGTTGATGTCGAGCAGCAGCTGGCTGGCCTGCTCGTGGAGCGCGGCCTTCGAGATGCTCTCCTTGATGCGCTGCAGCGGCACCGGCGCGTCGGCGAAGCGGCCCTCGAAGTAGTACACCAGCGCCTTGCCCATCTCCGGGTCGGGGAAGCGCTTGGCGATCTCCTCCTTGGCGACCTTGCCCGGGTCAGGCGGCGGCGGCGGCGGGCGGAAGGCGGGGATCTCCGGGCAGATCCACATGGGGTCGCTCGGCTTGAGCTTCTCCTTGGCCTTGAGGAAGTTGATGTACTTCACGTCCTTCGGGCGCCACTCGGTCTTCACGTTCAGCGCGCCGTCGAGCTTGAGCTTCATCAGCGCCGGCGGGTAGAGCTCGTTGGCCTCCATCGACTGGCAGGCGAAGCGCGCATACAGCTCGCACGACTTGTAGGCGTTCTCCCACTTGCCGTTCTTCGCGTAGAGCTCGCAGTCGCTGCCCGCCCGCTTCTTGAGCTCGGCCATGGGGCTCTTGGCGACGGTGAGCACCTGCAACAGGTAGCTCTCGCAGTCGCGGCCGATCTTCGCCCAGGTGTTGAGGGCCGTCTCGAGGTCGCCGCCGGCCGCGAGCTCCTTGCCGCGGTTGAGCTGCTCCTGGCACACGCGCAGCACCGAGATGCGCTTGAGCAGCGCGTTGCCCTCGACGTGGATGGGCTCGAGCTCCAGCACCTTGTCGCAGGCCTCCTGGGCGCGGGCCCAGTCAGGCGTGCCCGACTCAGAGCTCGAGTAGGTGCGGCACTCGGCGAGCAGCTCCTCGATCTGCTCGGCGGGGTCGCGCTGCTGGCCCGTGGGGCGCAGGCGCCCCTTGCCCGGCAGATCACTGGGCCCCGGCGGCGGGGGCGGCGAGCTGTTGAAGGCCGCGGCCAGCACCACGATGAAGAGCAGCCCCACCGTGGCCCCGCCGAGGATCAGCAGGCGCTTCTTCTTCGGGTCGCCCGCGCCCGTCTCGCGGGTGGGCGGGCCGTCGTCGTCGTCGAGGGCGCGGCCCCGGCGAGGGGGCGGGGCGTCACGCCCGGGGCGAACCACCGGCGCCCGCGCGCCCGAGGGCGTGCCCGTCTCGAACATCACCTCGACCACCCCGAACTGCACGATGTCGCCGGGCGCCAGCACCGCGTCACCCGAGAGGGGCGCGCCGTTCACCGTCGTGCCGTTGGCGCTGCCCAGATCGCGCAGCGTCACCTCGCGGCCCTTCACCACGAGCTCCGCGTGCCGGCGGCTCACCGAGTCGTCTTCGATCTGAATGTCCACGCCCGCCACGCGGCCCACCGTCACCGTGCCGCTCAGGGGGAAGGACCTTCCCGTCACGCCACCGGTGAGGCCCCGCAGCTGCGGCCCCGCGGCGCGCCCGGGAGCCTGACGCTTGGCCAGGCCGGCCCCGCCCGCGCCCGCACCGCCCCGCACCGCGGGCACCACGCGCGTCGAGCGCGGCGCCCCGGGCTTGACCGCCTTGCCGGCGGCCGCCGTGGGCTCACGCGACGGGCGGGCGCCGGTCTTCGAGGCCTTCGGCAGCGGCTTGGAGCCCAGCTTGAGCTGGATCTCGTAGTCGCCGATCACCACCTGGCTCCTGGCGTTGAGCCTCGTGGGGCCCTCGATCTTCTCGCCGTCGACCCAGGTGCCGTTGGCCGACCCCACGTCCTCCACGAGCGTCTCGCCGGCGTCGACGAAGAAGCGGGCGTGCTTCCGGCTCACCCCGCCCTCCACGAGGATGAGGTCGTTCCCCTCGGCGCGGCCGATGGTGAGCTGGGACGCCACGTCCTGCTCCTGCTGGCTCCCGTCGGGGTTCTTGATGACGAGCGTCGTCACACGTTACTCCTCGCGGAAGATGCCCATGTTGACGGGGATGCCGCGCCGCTGGAGCTCGTCGTAGAAGCGCGGCACGAAGCCGGTGGCGACGTAGCGGCCGCGCACCTTGCCGTCCTCTCCGAAGCCCTCCTGCTTGAAATAGAAGATGTCCTGCATGGTGACGATGTCCACCTCCATGCCCGACACCTCCGAGATGTACGTCACCCGGCGGCTCCCGTCGGAGAAGCGCGTCTGCTGGACGATCATGTGCACGGCCGAGGCGATCTGCTCGCGGATGGCCTTCACCGGCAGCTCCATGCCGGCCATCAGCACCATGGTCTCGAGCCGCGCCAGGGCGTCGCGCGGGGTGTTCGCGTGCAGCGTGGTGAGCGAGCCGTCGTGGCCGGTGTTCATCGCCTG
>CAYUZK010000071.1:0-26070 GCA_964449625.1 uncultured Archangium sp. | reverse complement strand
CCCGCAGCAGGGCGCCGTGCCGTCGCGACCGGACACGCGGCCGCCACCGCGGCGGCTGGGCGTGAGGCTCCCGCCGCAGGGCGCCGCGCCGTCGCGACCTGACACGCGGCCGCCACCGCGGCGGTCGGGCGTGAGGCTCCCGCCGCAGGGCGTCGCGCGGTCGCGACCTGACACGCGGTCGCCAGCGCGGCGGCCGGCCGTGAGGCTCCCGCCGCCGGCTCCTGCGCGGTCGCCGCCCGTCGCCGGCTCACCGTGGCCTCCGCTGGTCGTGCAGGAGGAAGTCGTTGGGGTCCACGGCGCGCGTCTCCTCCGTCGGCTCCGTGCCCGCCAGGAAGTACTCGGCCCGGCCCGGCACGGCGGCGCCGGCCAGCTTGCCCGTGCGCGGGTCGATGCGCACCTGGGTCACGCCCTCGGGCACCGCGAAGTCTCGCGGCGGCCGGCCCTGGTGCGCCGCGCGCATGAAGCCCAGCCACAGGGGCAGCGCCGCCTTGCCGCCGGTCTCGCCCGGCCCGATGGGCGCGTGATCGTCGAAGCCCACCCAGGCGGCGGCGACGTAGTCGGCGGTGTACCCGCTGAACCACGCGTCGCGGAACTCCTGGGCGGTGCCCGTCTTGCCCGCGGCGGGGCGGTTGAGCTGCTGCACGGCCACCGCGGTGCCCTCCTCGACGACGCTGCGCATGAGCGAGGTCGCGAGGAAGGCCACGGCCGGCGAGAGGGCCGGCTCCGGCGCGGCGCGGCGCTCCTCGAGCACCTTGCCCTTCGCGTCGGCGATGCGCGTCACCAGCACCGGCTCGGCGAAGCGGCCGGCGTCGCGCAGCGTGGTGTAGGCGTTGGCGAGCTCCAGCAGCGACACCTCGCCGGTGCCCAGGGCCAGGGTCAGGTTCTGCGGCATCGGGCTCTTCACGCCGGCCTTCTGCGCGAAGGCGATGACGGCGTCGGGCCCCAGGGCCTCGATGAGGCGCACCGAGACGGTGTTCTTCGACTTCGTCAGCGCCGCGCGCAGCGTCACCGGCCCCTCGAAGCCGCTGCGCTCGTAGTTCTGCGGCTTCCACACCTTGCCCGTGTACGGGTCGCGGATGGCCTCCGGCGCGTCGTTGACGATGGAGATCGGCGTGAAGCGCGTGGACTCCAGGGCCGCGGCGTAGAGGAAGGGCTTGAACGAGGAGCCCGGCTGGCGCCTGGCCTGCGTGGCGCGGTTGAAGGCCGAGAGCGTGAAGTCGTAGCCGCCCACCAGCGCCACGACGGCGCGATCGGTCGGGTCGATGGCCACCAGCGCGCCCTGCACCGCGGGCACCTGCGCGAGGCTCGCCGAGAGGAGCTGCGAGGCCGGCAGCGCCGTGCCCACGCGCACGCGCACCAGCTCGCCCGGCTGCACCACCTCCGACAGCCTGGTGGGCGTGGGGCCCGCCTTCGGGCCGTCGCGGCGGCGGGCCCACTTGAGGCCGGTGAAGTCGAGCTGCGCGGTGGCGCCGACGAGGTCCACCAGCGCGGTGCCCTTCGCGTCGTCCACCTCCGCCACGCGGCCGACCGTCTCGACGCCGTCGGCGAGCGTCTTCACGCCGATGGCGCGCGCCAGCTTCTCATCGTCGGTGGGGATGGGCTCGTCGAGGTCCACCTGCTCCTCGGGGTCGAGCAGCGGGTCGGCGCCCTCCTCGTGCTCGGGGGCCTTGAGGTCCTTGAGCGGCGTGAGGTCGGCGACGAAGCGCTCCTCGGGGCGGCGCTTGCCGGCCTCGGCGAGGCGCTGAGCGAGGAGCGGCCGCAGCGTCTCGTAGCGCGCCTGCTCCACCACGCCCACGGGCCCCCGGTAGCCGTGGCGCCGGTCGACCGCCTCGAGGCCTGCGCGCACGGAGGCCTCGGCGGCGGCCTGCAGCGCGGGCTCCATGGCGATCTGCACGCGCAGCCCGCCCTCGAGCACCGCCTTCTCGCCGTAGCGCGCGACGAGCTGCTTGCGCACCTCCTCGGCGTAGCCCAGGCCCACCGGCGTGGGCGGCCGCGGCCCGAGCACGATGGGCCTCTCGAGCTCGGCGGCGATGACCTCGGGCTTGATGAAGCCGTGGCGCTCGAGCTGCCCCAGCACGTACCGCTGCCGGCGCTTGGCCTTGACGATGTTGGTGACGGGGTTGATGCGGTGCGGGAGCTGCACCGTGCCCGCCAGCACCGCCGCCTCGCCCAGCGTGAGGTCCTTCGTGCGCTTGCCGAAGTAGAAGAGCGCCGCCTCCTCGAGGCCGTAGCGGCCGTGGCCGAAGTAGATGGTGTTGACGTAGAGGTTGAGGATCTCGTCCTTGCTCAGCGCCGACTCCATGCGCGGCGTGAGGATCCACTCGCGGATCTTCCGGGCCAGGGTGCGGTCCTGCGTGAGGAGCAGCCGGCGGCAGGCCTGCTGCGAGATGGTGGAGGCGCCCGACTTCTGCCCGCCGGGCCGCAGGTTCTTCACCGCGCTCCGGGCGATGCCGAGGAAGTCGAGGCCCGTGTGCGAGTAGAAGTCGGCGTCCTCCGCGGCGAGGAAGGCGTCGCGCACGTGCCTGGGCACCTTCGTCACGTCGACCCAGGTGCGCCGCTCCACGTAGAACTCGGCGCACACGCTGCCGTCGCGGCAGGTCACCTTCGTCACCTGCGGCGGGCGCCAGGTGCGCAGCTCCTCGACCCGCGGCAGGTCCTGCGAGAAGTACCAGTAGCTGCCCAGCCCGACGCCCAGGGCCAGCACCCCTGCGACGGACGCCAGCACCAGCAGCCGCTTCGTCCATCGCCACAGCCGGGTCCGCCACGCGCTCATCGGAGGCGGAGGACTGTAGCCCTCGGGCGGCGCCGCCGGGGTCGAGATGTGGGCGGGCGCGGGGCGCTGGCGGGCGGTGACGGCCGGCGCGCGGGCCGGGGACCACGGAGCGGGGGGCATGGGGCCATCGCAGAGCAACCGCCGGGCCGCGCCGAAAAGTCCGACGGGCAGCCCCGACCTCGAGCCGGAGCTGCCCGCCAGGGGCCGGGGCGTCGCGGCTCGTCACTCCTCGGGCAGGGGGTGGGGCTCGTCGCGCAGCACGTCTTCGAGTTGGAGCTCGACGGGCGCCCTCGCCACCCGCGCCGCGTTGAGGCGGGCCTTCACGTACTTCGGCGAGAGATCCATCGCGTGCTGGTAGGCGGCCTTCGCCTCGTCGGGCCGGCCGACGCGCTCGAGGGCGATGCCGAGGTTGTTGTGCACGAAGGCGACGTGCGGGAGCTGCGCGGCGGCCCGCTCCAGCACCTCCGCCGCCTGCTCATTGCGGCTGGCGCGCAGGCACGCGAGGCCGAGGTTGTTGAGGGCCCAGCCGTGCGAGGGCTGCAGCGCCACCGCCCGCTCGAAGGACGAGATGGCGCCGGCGAGCTCCTGCAGGGCGAGCTGCGAGAGCCCGGTGACCTGGAAGGCCTCGGCGTTGAGCGGATCTCTCACGCTGGCCTCGCGCGCGACCAGCACCGCGCCCGCGTAGTCCTTCTGCTGCAGCAGCGCGCGGGCCTGCTGGAGGAGCGGGGTGGCGTCGTCGGTGGTGAGGGCGGCCACGCGGCCCCAGGCCTGGGCGGCCAGAGCGGGCTGACCGGCGCGCCGCGCGAGGCGGGCGACGAGCTGCAGCGTCTCGACGTCGCCGGGCGTGCTGTAGAGGGCCCGGCGCGCCTCGGTGAAGGCGCCGCGCACGTCGCCCTCCTCTGACAGGCGGCGCGCGCGGCCGAGGTGATCGACCCCCGGCGCGTCGTGGGCCACCACGAGCTCGTCCACCACCACCGGCGTCTTCGGCATGACGGTGAAGGGCGCCCCGGCGTCGCGCGCCGAGACGGGCGGCGCCGGGAGCCGCAGCGCCGCCTTGGTAGGAATGACGGCGACTTGCTGCGGGGGCGGGGCCTCGGGCTGGCAGGCGGCGAGGCCGAGGGCGGCGAGGGCGGCGGAGAGGAGACGCTTCGAGGGCGACATGGTGCGGTGGGCCTTTCTTGGGGAGCGAGGGTGCCCCGCGAGGACTCCAAAGCGAGCGGCGTGCCAGCGGCGAAGTGCTCGCAATTCGGCGCGTGTCGGCTCAGCGTGGCTCCGCAGCCGCGCGCCGGCGAGGTTGGGCTGCGCGTCCGGCGCGACTCGGCCCTGGCGTCCACGGGCGCGTCGCGGCGCTCTGCCGGCGCGGAGTTTGGCGCTACCATGCCGCGCATGACTCAGGCGACCGACACGGTGAGCGCGCTCAAGACCATCCCTCTCCTCGCGGGGCTGCCGCACGCCGACCTCGTGGCGCTGGCCAAGAAGGTGACGGAGGCCAGCTACGCCGTGGGCACCGAGCTCATCAAGGAGGGCACGAGCGGCTCGTCGGTGTTCCTCATCGTGTCGGGCGAGTGCGAGGTGCGGCGCCACCAGCGGCGCATCCGCACCCTGGGGGTCGGGCAGTTCTTCGGGGAGCTCTCCATCATCGACCCGGCGCCGCGCACGGCCTCGGTGCGGGTGACGGAGGCGGCGACGGTGCTGATCCTCGAAGGGAAGGACTTCCGCACCGCGCTCAAGTCGAACATGCAGATGGCGCAGCGGCTCATCGTCGCGCTGGCCGAGCGGCTGCGGCACATGACCGACGACTTCAGCCCGCGCGCGAAGACCTGACCGGCGCCGCGGCGCGGTGCTAAGGGCGCGCGAATGTCTTCGGAGTTGCGCAAGGAAATCGCCCGGCGGCGCACGTTCGCCATCATCTCGCACCCCGACGCGGGCAAGACGACGCTCACCGAGAAGCTGCTGCTGTACGGCGGCGCGATTCACCTCGCCGGCAGCGTGAAGGCCCGGCGCGCCAAGCGCCACGCCACGAGCGACTGGATGGCCATCGAGAAGGAGCGCGGCATCTCGGTCACCTCCTCGGTGCTGCAGTTCACCTACCGCGACCACGCGGTGAACCTGCTCGACACCCCCGGCCACCAGGACTTCAGCGAGGACACCTACCGCACGCTGTCGGCGGCCGACTCGGCGGTGATGCTCATCGACGGCGCCAAGGGCGTCGAGCCGCAGACCATCAAGCTCTTCAAGGTGTGCAAGCTGCGCGGCATCCCCATCTTCACCTTCGCCAACAAGCTCGACCGCTACGGCCGCAGCCCGCTGGAGCTGATGGACGAGCTCGAGAAGGTGCTGGGCATGCGGGCCTACCCGATGAACTGGCCCATCGGCTCGGGCCCGGAGTTCCGCGGCGTGTACGACCGGCGCACGAAGCAGGTGCACGTGTTCCAGGCCGAGGGGCGCCACGGCGAGGCGGAGGTCGGCGAGCGGGTGGTGCCGCTGGCGAGCGACGAGATCCGCGAGGTGCTGAGCGAGAACGAGCTCGAGAAGCTCAACGAAGACATCGAGCTGCTCGACATCGGCGGCGACGAGTTCAGCGTCGAGAAGGTGCTCGAGGGGCAGCTCTCGCCCATGTTCTTCGGCTCGGCGATGACGAACTTCGGGGTGCGGCCCTTCCTCGACGCGTTCCTCGAGCTGGCCCCGCCGCCGTCGGGCCGGCCCGCGAGCACGGGCTTCGTGGAGCCCACGCGCGAGAAGTTCAGCGGCTTCATCTTCAAGATCCAGGCGAACATGGACCCCGCGCACCGCGATCGAATCGCGTTCCTGCGCGTGGTGTCGGGGCACTACGTGAAGGGCATGACCGCCCGGCACGTGCGCCTCGAGAAGGACCTCCGCCTCGCCAAGCCGACGCAGTTCATGGCCTCCGAGCGCACGGCCATCGAGGACGCGTGGCCCGGCGACGTCATCGGCCTGTTCGACCCGGGCGTCTTCCGCATCGCCGACACCCTGGTGGAGGGCAGCCAGACCTTCGACTTCGAGTGCGTGCCGCGCTTCTCACCGGAGTACTTCGCGGTGGTGCGCACGAAGGACCCGCTGCGCCGCAAGCAGATGGAGAAGGGCCTCGAGCAGCTCGCCGAGGAGGGCACCATTCAGATCTTCCAGCAGCTCCAGATGGGCATGAAGGACCCCATCGTGGGCGTGGTGGGGCAGCTCCAGTTCGAGGTGCTGCAGTACCGGATGGACGCGGAGTACGGCGCCGACATCCTGGTGGACAAGCTGCCCTACGGGCACGCGCGCTGGGTGGTGGCCGAGAAGTTCGACGCGAAGGCCTTCGACTGGGAGGGCAACCGCATGACGGTGCAGGACCGCGACGGGCTGCCGCTGGTGCTCTTCCGCGACGAGTGGGCGATGCATCACGCGCTCGAGAAGCACCCGGAGCTCAAGTTCCAGGCGCACGCGCCGCAGCTCAAGGCGAGCTCGGTGATCATCGGGCCGCAGTAGCGGCGGCGCCGAGCCCGAGGGCGAGCTGGGGCGCCGTGTGGCCGAGCGTCCGGCGCAGCCCCTCGAGCCAGCTGCCGTCGTCGAGGCCGCGCGAGGTGAGGGGCACCGAGACCCAGCCCAGGGCGGCGAGGCGCGCCCGCTGCGCGGCGTCGCGCTCGAAGCGCTCGCGCTGCTGGTGCCACTGGTAGCTGTCGGCGTGGAGAGCGACCTTGTGCTCGGGCCAGCAGAGATCGAGGCGCATGACGTAGCCCTGGTCATCGAAGACCTCGACGCGCGACCGGGGCCGCGGAAGGCCGGCGAGTCGCAGCTGGCGAGCCGCGCGGACCTCGAGGGGCGAATCGGTGACGAGGCCGGCGCGGGCGTCGATGAGGAACTGCAGCGCTGCGAGGCCGGGCGTGCGCCGCGGGAGCGCCGAGCACAGGGCACGCAGGTCTCTCGCACAGGAGCCGGACAGGCGGTGCGCCGAGTCGAGGGCCAGCTCGAGTCGGTCCTCAGGGAGGACGGTCGCGAGGTCGAGGAGCGTGCGGGCGAGGGAGGTGACGCGGAGGCCGCGGCGCGAGGTGACGTCGAGTGCAGACCGAGAGCGGTGGAGCGTGAGGCCGCGCGCCCGGGCGGCGCGGACGCTGCGGGGCACGGTGAGCTCGAGGGGGAGGTGGGGCGAGGGGGTGAAGCCATCGAGCTTGAAGAGGACGCCGGCGCTCGTGTGGGAGAGGGCACTGCGCGGCCCGAGCAGCAGCGTGGCCGCGAGCGCTCGTTGCTCCCACGTGATCCGGTTGCCGGCGAAGCGATACACGCCCGTGTGTACCTTCTCGAGATCGCCGCGGCGCACGCGCGCTCGCACCGCGGCCCGCGTCAGTCCGAGGTCGTTGGCCTGCGCCAGCGACACGACGCCGTACTGTCTCACCCCGAGCTGCCGCAGCAGCACCCACCCGTCCTCGTTCATGTACGCCATTCAACCAACGGGGGCCGACATGTTGGGCTGCGTCGCGGTCGCTGGGACGACCGCCGCGCAGCCCAACACCTGCCTGGCCGCCCCGGAGGGGGGGCTGAGGGCCCCGACCGCGGTGCCGAAGGTGCGGGCGGCCTCCGCGCGAGTTGCCTGCCGCGATGGGCCGCGTCTCGGTTGTTGGGACGACGGCCGTGCAGCCCAACACGCGTCTGGCAGCCCCGGTCACACGCGAGTGACGGCGCGCGACCCCGCCAGCACGTGGAACAGCGCGTTGGGCTGCGTATCGGTCGCCAGGACGACCGCCGTGCAGCCCAACACCCGACTGGTCGCTCCGGTCAGCGGCGAGAACCGGCGTTCACTTGCCCGGCCCATGATCGAGGGGCTGCAGGAACGGGGCAGCGCGCCTGGGGCCCCGCCAGTCTGCGCGCTCGAGGCCCTGCCTCGCCCGGGATCGTCGCGCGCGGTCACGTCATCGCATGCGTCGCGTGGTCGCGCGCGCTCGGGTGGTCGTTTGCGCTCGGGTGGTCGTTTGCGCTCGGGTGGTCGTTTGCGCGGGGGTGGTCGCCCGCGTCCGGGTGGTCGCATGCGTCGCGTGGGCCCGTGCGCATCGGTCGTCGAACCTGTAGATGGAAAGCAAACACGACACGGTGTAAATCAGCCGTGTCATGGCGCGCTCGCCCCTCAACTCGGTCCGCTCGCTGCGCGAGGCGCGCGGGCTGTCGCAGGTGGCGCTGGCGGCAGTCGTGGGGCTGAGTCGCCAGAGCCTGGGGGCCATCGAAGCGGGCCGAGCGGTGCCCTCGGTCGACGTGGCCTTGCGGCTCGGCCGAGCGCTCGACGCCCGGGTCGAGGAGCTCTTCGCCGCCCCCGCCTCGACGACCCTGGCCCCCGTCGCCGCGGCGGCCTCTGGCGGCGCGGGGCGGGTCGCGCTCGCGCAGATCGGAGGCCGCTGGGTGGCGCACGGGCTCAGCGGCGACGCGGTGTGTCTCGCGGCCGACGGCGTGGCGACGGCGGGTCGGCGCGCGGAGCTCTCGGTGGAGCTCCTGGGGTCCGAGGGCGAGGCGCGCGAGAACGTCGCGCTGATGGGGTGTGCCCCGGCGCTCGGGGCGCTGGCCGACCGCCTCAACGGACGGAAGGGGCCGGGGCGGTTCCTCTGGTTCCCCGGCTCGAGCACGGCGTCGCTCGAGGCGCTGGGCCTTGGCCACGTGCACCTCGCGGGCGTGCACCTGGTCGACCCGCGCACGGGTGAGGCGAACGTGGCCGACGTCCGGCGCGCGGTGGCCGGGCGGGCGCTGGCGCTCGTCACGCTCGCGCGGTGGGAGGCCGGGCTGCTCACCCGCCCCGCCGACACGAAGCGGCTTCGAGGCGTCAGCGACCTCGGGAGACGCGGCGTGCGTCTGGTGGTGCGCGAGGCAGGGGCCGGGGCGCAGCGGCTCCTCGAGGCGCGGCTGAAGGCCGCGGGGCTGAGCGTGGCGCTCGCGCGGGGCGCGACCTTGCGGACCACGGGGCACCTCGAGGTGGCGCGGGCCATCGCCATGGGCGCCGCGGACGCGGGCGTGGCCACGCAAGACGCGGCGCTGGCCTTCGGGCTGCGCTTCCTCCCGCTCGCAGAGGAGCGCTACGACCTCGTGGTGCCTGCGGGGCAGCTCTCGGATCCGCGCCTCGCGCGGCTCTTCGACGTGGTGGCCTCCTCGGCCTACCGGCGGGAGCTCTCGGCGCTGGGCTACGACACGCGGGCGTCAGGCGAGCGAGTGGCCGAGGTGCGCGCGTGAGGCGGGAGCGCTCGGCCCAGGGCTCCGACACGCGGGCCGCAGGCGAGCGGGTGGCCGAGGTGCGCGCGTGAGGCGGGAGCGCTCGGCCCAGGGCTCCGACACGCGGGCCGCAGGCGAGCGGGTGGTCGAGGTGCGCGCGTGAGGCGGCTGCTCGCAGCAGTGCTGACGCTTCACGCGGCGACCTCGCGGGCGCAGTCGCGCGCGGCCGTCGAGGCGCCGGCGCCCTGGCGGGCGCAGCAGGCACTCGCGGCACCCGCGTGGCTCTCCCTCGGCCTCGAGCACCGCAGCCGGCTCGAGCACCTCACCGACGATCTCCGCGCCGCCGCGCCGACGCCGGTGACGGCCTGGTCGCTGCGCACGCTGGCGTCGGTCGAGGCCCAGCCCGGGAGCTTCGTCTTCGGCGTGGAGCTGGAGGACGCGCGCGTCTTCGCCACCCCCTCCGCCTCGCTCAACACGACGCACGTGAACCCGCTCGAGCTGCTCCGCGCGTACGCGGGGGTGAGGCTCGAGGGGCTCCTGGTGCCGGGCGACGTGACGACGGTGACGGCGGGGCGCCAGACGCTCGACCTCGGCAGCCGCCGGCTCCTGGCGCGGAACGACTTCCGCAACACCATCAACGCCTTCACCGGGCTGCACCTGGCGTGGGCGGGGCCCCGAGGTGACGAGCTGCGCGCCTTCGCGGTGGTGCCGGTGCGGCGGCTCCCGACGGAGCCCACGGCGCTCGCGGAGAACCGGGTGGCCATCGACCTCGAGAACGGCGACGCGCTGCTGTGGGGGCTCTTCGCGGCGTCGGCGCCGCTGCCGGCCGACGTCCGGCTCGAGCTGTACGTGCTGGGGCTGCACGAGCGCGATGGACCGGGGGGGCCTTCCGCGAATCGCCAGCTCGTCACGCCGGGCTTCCGCCTCCTACGGCAGCCGACGGTGGCCGGCGTGGAGGTGCAGGTCGAGGGCATGGTGCAGCTGGGCACCTCTCGCTCGAGCGCCGCGGCTGACGACCAGCGGACGCTCCAGCACCTCGCCCTCTCGCTGCACGCCTCGGGGGGCTACCGCTTCGCCGCGCCGTGGGCCCCTCGGCTGCTCGCGGTCTACGACTACGCGAGCGGCGACGAGGACCCGGCCGACGAGCGCAACGGGCGCTTCGACCCGCTCTTCGGGGCGCGGCGCTTCGAGCTCGGGCCGACGGGGCTGTACGGCGCGCTGGCGCGCAGCAACCTGAGCTCGGCCGGGCTGCGGCTCGAGGTCACCCCGGGGCCGGCCTTCGACGCCTTCGTGGCCGTGCGGCGCAACTGGCTCGCCTCGGCGCGCGACGCCTGGGTGACGGGGGCGCTGCGCGACGTGACCGGGCGCTCGGGCAGCCTCGTGGGCCACCAGCTCGAGGGCCGGGTGCGCTGGCACGCGCTGCCGCAGAACCTGGTCCTCGACGTCGGCGCGGCCTGGCTGGTGCGCGGCGACTTCGCGCGCAACGCGCCGGGTGGGCGGCCCGACTCGTCGCTCCTCGTCTACTCGCAGCTCACGGGGACCATCTGATGGCGGCCCGTGTCCTCGTGGTGCTCGCGCTCCTGGGGTGCACGCGGGCGAGAGAGGACGCCCCGCCGCCCCCGGTGCAGGTCGCGGCCGCGGCGGATCTCGCCCATGCCTTCGAGGTGCTCGGTCGCGACTTCGAGCAGCGCACCGGCCAGCGCGTGCGCTTCTCCTTCGGTTCGACGGGGCTGCTCGCCAAGCAACTCCGCGAAGGGGCGCCGTTCGATCTCTTCGCGGCGGCGAACGAGTCCTTCGTGCGCGAGGTGGTCGCCGCGGGCGCCTGTGACGAGGCGACGGTCGCGCCGTACGGCCGGGGCCGCCTGGTGGTCTGGTCTCGCCGCGACGGCGTCGAGCCGGCGCCGGCGCTCGAGGCGCTGGCCGACGCGCGGTTCAAGCGGCTCGCCATCGCCATGCCGGAGCACGCGCCCTACGGCCGGGCAACGAAGGAGGCGCTGCAGCGCGTGGGAGCGTGGGCCTCGGTGGCGCCGCGGCTGGTGTACGGCGAGAACGTGCGGCAGGCGCTGCAGTACGCGCAGACACGCAACGTCGAGGCGGCGGTCGTCGCGCTCTCGCTGGTGGTCGAGGACCGTGACAACCCCTGGGTGCTCGTGCCCGAGTCCCTCCACGAGCCCCTCACGCAGGCGCTGGTGGTGTGCCGGCACGGGCGCCAGCGCGCGGGCGGCGAGGCCTTTGGCCAGTACGTCAACTCCGAGGACGGCCGGCGGGTGATGCGCGCCTTCGGCTTTCTCCTCCCCGGCGAAGAGGCGGTGGCGCCGTGAACTGGGAGCCGCTCCTCTTGTCGTTCCAGGTGGCCTCGCTCGCGGCGCTGCTCGCTGGAGTCCTGGGCGTCGGGCTGGCGGGGCTCATGGCGCTGACGCGGGTGCCGGGGCGCGACGTACTCGAGGTGCTCATCACCGCGCCGCTGGTGCTGCCGCCGACGGTGCTCGGCTACTACCTGCTCCTCGGGCTCGGCCGCGGGAGCGCCTTCGGGCGCGCCTGGGAAAGCCTCTTCGGCACCTCGCTCGTCTTCACTCCCACGGCGGCGGTGCTCGCGGCGGGGCTGGCGGCGTTCCCCTTCGTGGTGAAGACGGCGCGCACGGCGATGGAGGACGTCGACCCGCGGCTGGTGAGCGCGGCCAGCACCCTGGGGGCCTCGCCCCTGCGCGTCTTCTTCACCGTCGTGGTGCCGCTGAGCCGCGGCGGCATCGTCGCCGGGCTCGCCCTGGGCTTCGCGCGCGCGCTGGGCGACTTCGGGGTGACGTTGATGGTGGCCGGCAACATCCCCGGGCTGACGCAGACGGGGGCGCTGGCCATCTACGACGCGGTGCAGGCCAACCGTGAGGCCGAGGCCGCGGGCCTGGTGGCGGTGATGACGGCGGTGGCGATCGCGGCGCTGTACCTGGGCGCGAAGCTGACCCGGCGGAGGCCGCATGCCTGGTGAGCCACGGCTCGTCATCGACGTTCGCGTGGCGGGTGCGCAGGCAGAGCGCCCGCGCCTCGAGCTGGCGCTGGAGGTGCCTGCGGGCATCACCGCGGTGATGGGGGCGTCGGGGGCGGGGAAGTCGACGCTGCTGTCGACCCTCGCGGGGCTGCTGCGGCCGGAGCGGGGGCGCGTGGTGCTCGGCGAGGCCGTGCTGGTGGACGTCGCCCTGCGGGTCTTCGTGGCGCCGCACCGCCGCCGGGTCGCGCTTGTCTTCCAGTCGCTCGCGCTCTTCCCGCACCTGAGCGCGTGGGAGAACGTGGCCTACGGGCTCCCCGCGGCGGAGGGCGCACCCCGCCGCGAGCGCGCGCAGGCCTGGCTCGAGCGCACGCGCGTTGGCCACCTGGCGGACCGCGCGCCTTCGACCCTGTCCGGCGGCGAGGCGCAGCGCGTGGCGCTCGCCCGGGCGCTCGCCTCGGAGCCGCGCGCGCTGCTGCTCGACGAGCCCTTCTCGGCCCTCGACGCCCCGCTGCGGGCGGAGCTCGGCGCAGATCTCGCCGCGCTGGTGAGGGAGCTCCGCCTGCCGACGGTGTTCGTCACCCACGACGAGCGCGACGCGCGGCTGGCCGACCGGCTCGTCACGCTGTCCGCGGGCCGGCTCGCGAGCTGACCCTGCAGGCGGATTCTCGGGGTGTGACCTCACCTGTCCTGGTGGTGTCGCATAGTCTCCGACATTGAACCCCGGAGGTGCTCGATGGCGGCAGAGCGCATGACGGCGAGGGAGTGGGCCGAGGAGCCGGATGCCCGTCGGCTGCTGGAGTTCGCGGCGCCGCGCCTGTGCCACCGGCACGTGAGCCTGGTGCAGGTCGAGTTGGCCGAGCACGCGTGGCGGGTGAGCCAGCAGGTCGCGAGGCCCGCGGCGCGCCTCGTGGCGCAGACGGAGCGCCTGGCCTCGCTGGTGCGCGCGTGGTGCTTCTTCCGGACAACGCGCGCCGCGCTCCGCGAGGCGACGCTGGCGCTCGATGCCGTGCGGCCGGTGGTCGTGTTCGCGGATCCGCGCCCGGGCTCGGCGGACGCGTTGAGCGTGCTCGCGGTGGTGCGAGCGGCGGCCTTCGCGGGGGGCTTCGACCTGCCGGTGCGGATCGACGGGCTGCCGCAGGGCGCCCCGCTGTTCGCGCCCGTGCTGGCCGCCACGCGGGCGCTCCTTTCAGTCGGAGACGAGGCGCGCCCCGGCGCCGCGCTGGCGACGCTCGTGCGGCGGCGGATCCCCTACCCGGAGACGGAGAACCGGGAGTGGCTGGCCTTCCCCGGCATCGTCTTCGCCGGGGAGTTCGTGCTCCGCATCGACGGCACGGCCATCGGCGACGTCGTGCGGCGTCGCGACTACGGCGCCCTCACCGGGCCGCGGGCCGTCGCGTTCGATGAGGCGCAGGAGCACGCCGAGGCCGAGAGTGAAGCGCAAGCGCGCGACCGGGAGAGCGCCGGGCCGCGCCTCGCGGCGAGGCTGCTGGAAGTCGAAGCGGAGGCGCGTCGCAGAGCATGGCTCGAGCGACGGGAGGCCACGAGGCGAGCCGAGGCGGCGCTGGCCATGCGCCGGGCGCGCGAGGTGACGGCACGGGCGGCCCAGCGCTGCGCGCCCTCACGGGCCGCGGAGATCCTGAGAGCCGAGGCCCAGGTTCGCGCGGAGTTCGAGGCTCACCAGGTCGAGGTCACGGCGCGCGCGGCGGCGCGGCGCGTCGAGCGCTGGAGCAGCGTCTCGGCGTGGCTGGAGTCGACCTCGCTGAGCGAGTTCAACGGGGCGATGGCGCTGGCCCTCTCCCTGGCGCTCGCCCTGTCGCTCTTCATCAATGCCTGCCGCATCGAGGCTGATGTCAGTCCCGGGACAGCGGCTCGAAGGGCCAGGTGAACGGCGCGCGAGGCGTGCGACCGAGCGGCTGGCCCGGGCGCAGCAGCCGCACGCGAGGACCTCCCGCCTTCGCCACCACGCGCTCCGGGTACGGGTCGGCGTCGAGGTTCTCTTCGTACGGTGACGCGCCCTCCACGGGGAGCCCGGGGTAGCCCGGGTACCGGGGGCCCATGCCCTCGCGCCAGTACCAGGGCGCGCCGCCGTCGGCGCAGGGCACGAGCTCCTTCGCGCCGAGCCGCTTCGCGTAGTCGAGCGCTTCGCCGGCGTCGGCCATGAGCTGCTGGGGTGACGTGAGCTTCGCGAGCGGCACGTCGACGAGGAAGGCGTCGAGCGTGGTGAAGCCGAAGAAGATGGGCTTCAGCTTGAAGCCGCGCACGCCGCAGAAGAGGCGGTCGACGGGCCCATCGCGGCGGACGATCTCCAGGCACACGCGCGCCATGTCGCCCGCGGCGTCGCGCCCGGAGTCCGCGAAGAAGGCAGCGCTCCCGCCGGGCCCGCGGATAGACCAGGTGCTCCCGATGTTGCGCAGCCCGGGGTGCACGCCCTCTCCGTCGGTCGGCTGCTCGCCGTAGAAGGGCAGGGCGCGTACCGTCAGGTCGCCCACCTCGCGGGTGCTCCACCACTCGAGCGCCTCGACGTTGCGGAAGCCGAGCTGCCGCAGGCGCAGCGCGCAGTCGGTGGAGAAGAGGCTCTCGCGCTCGACGGGCGGCACGAAGAAGCGCGTCTCGGGTGGGAGCTGCAGGAGCGAGCCCAGGTGGAAGTGATCGCCGTGGGAGTGCGTGATGACGACCGCGTCGATGGGCCCCAGGTCGCGCGGCTGCATCGGCTGGTAGGAGGGCAGGTCCACCTCGCTCGCCGGCCGGAAGTACGGGTCGACGAGCACGCTGCCCCGGCGCCCGCGCACCAGCGTCGTGTTGTGGCCGACGAAGACGAGGGGCCCGGAGGTGTCGGGGGGCGTGAAGCGCTCGAGCCAGCCCGCGCCCTCGAGATCCTCGAGGAGCCCAGCGAGCAGCGCGCTCGACCGCCCCAGCGCCGCGAGCTCTGCCTTCGTCGCCCCGCGCGCGAGCGTCGAGAAGAGCGCGTTCACCAGCGGCCACTGCGCCCTCGCCACGGGCACGTCGAGCCCCAGCTCATCGCGGCGCAGGTGCAGCACCGTGGGCGCGAAGCGCTCGGCCCGGGGAAAGAGCACGTCGTCTCTCAGCACGCGTCGGCCGCCCCGGCGCTTCGAGCCGTCGCAGAGCGCGCCGTAGGCCGCCGTCGCCTCCAGGCCGCGGATGAGCGCCTTCGCCTCCCGGGCCGCGCCGGCTGCGCCGAGCCGCTGCACGCGCACCTTGAGCCAGCGCTGGGCGCGGCGCACCGGCCGGCTCGGCGGCCCGAGGATGCTGCAGCCGAGGTCCTCGTGGTGGTCGGCCAGGGTGCGGCCCGAGGCGAGGACGGCGAGGCTGACGGCGCGGGACAGCGTGAGGCGCATGGCGGGGCCTCTAGCAGGCTCGAGGGCGCCGGAGGCTACGCCGTCGGAGCGCTTCACCCGAAGAGCGGCCCCAGCTTCATCGCGAGGTCGAGGTTCTTCGGCTCGAGCACGAGCTCGCCGCTCATCACCGCGAGCTGGGCGTTCTTCTTGCCCTTCACCAGCGCGATGAAGTCGGGGCCGCTGGCCTTGATGGTGAGCTTCGGCTTCCCGGTGAGGCCCTTGCTGATCCACCCCTCGGGCCGGGTGAGGTCGGCCGTCCACTGGCCGCCGGCCTTACCGGAGAGGTCGAGGTGCACGACGCCGTCGAAGGCGTCACGCACGTCCTGGTGCTTCGCCAGCTTCCGGGTGAACTCGCCCTCGATGAGCTTCTCGAGGGGGCTCTGCGGCTTCTTCCTCGCCTGCGCCTTCTTCTTCGCCTTCGGGGCGTCTGCGGGCGGCGCGGGAGGAACCTTCGGCGCGGCGCGCGACCTGCGGAACATGTCGAAGCGCTCCTTCGAGAACATCGACGCGCCCTCCTGCTTCGCGGCCTCGTAGATCTTCTTGAGCTGCGCGGCGGGCAGGCCGGGGCTGCGGAAGTACTCCATGGCCACGCGGCCGATGGCCCAGTTCATGGCGAAGGCCGCGGGCACGGTGAGGAGCGCGCCGAAGACCGGGAGCAGGGCCTTGATGCCCTGCCGTGCCAGCATGCCCGCGCCGGCGGTGGTGGCGAGCTCCATGACGAGGTGCCGGGCGTCGGCCTCCGTCACCTTGCGGCCGTAGACGTGGCCGACGGTGACGACCATGGCCGTCTGCACCGGCAGCATCAGCACCGCGTCGCTGAAGGGCACCGGCGAGACGGCCACCACGGCGCAGGCGTAGCTGCCCATGTTGACGACGTCGCGGGCGGCCTTGTCGCGCTCGGCGACGGGCGCCTTCGAGAAGTCCTTCTTGCGGATGTCTTCGAGGGTGTCGAGCCAGGACATGGTGACGAGCCTAACCCCGGAGCGGGCGGACCCGTTCCACACTTCTGGTGCGGCCGTCGCTCACGCGCCGTGAACGGCGATCTCCCGGCCGAAGTGTTTGTTCTCGCGCAGCTTCGGCAGGCCCGTCTCCTTGATGGTGCGCGCGAGCCGCGGGCCCACCCAGAAGCCCTTGGGGTGCGTCTTGCGGAAGGTCTTGCGGATCCACGTCTCGATCTCGACCACGCGGAGGCGGAAGCGCTCGGGCGCGGCGTCGCGGCGGCCGGTCTGCTGCGTCACGTCGGTCTCGGCCCAGAGCTGGCCCGAGAGCAGCTCGCCCTCCTCGTTGAGCACGTTGCGCTCCCAGAAGACGACGGGGGAGCGCACCTCGTCGATGCGCCAGAAGCCCTTGTCCTTGCCGCGCTTGAGCTTGTCGACGATGGCCGGGCCGATGTCGCTGGCCACGAGGTAGAGCTCGTCTTCGGGCAGCCGCGC
This sequence comes from uncultured Archangium sp., assembly GCA_964449625.1. GTDB lineage: Bacteria > Myxococcota > Myxococcia > Myxococcales > Myxococcaceae > Archangium_A. The sequence continues at coordinate 9,342 of CAYUZK010000071.1, read as the reverse complement.
GAAGTTCGCCTCGGTGAGGAGGAAGGTCTTCCAGCCCGGGGGCACGCGCCGCGGGTACACCTCGAAGGTGTAGCGCTCGAGGAAGCGCACGAAGGCGAGGTCGTCTTCGCGGTCCAGGTAGGTCAGGAGCTGGGAGGCCATGCGCGCGCCTCTAGCACCAAGGCGCGCCCCCGGGTGGCGCCGACCTCGCTACGCCCGCCGGCGACCGCGCGCTGCGAGCCTCAGCAGGGCCGCCAGCGCGAGGAGCGGGAACGACCCGGCCGCCGAGGTGCAGCCGCACGCCCCGATCACCGCGCCGGGGCCGCCGACGACGACCCTGACGTCCGCGGAGCGGCCCACGTTGCCCGCGGGGTCTCTCGCGGTGACGAAGACGGTGTGGTCTCCCTGGCTCAACTCCGCCGCGGACAGACGCGTGAGGTACGGCGGCGCGGTGGCGCTGGCGACCTCGACCCCGTCGAGGTGGAAGTGCACCGACGCGACGCCGCTCTCGTCGGTCGCCTCGGCGTTGACGTCGAAGCTGCCGCTCACCGCCTGGCCGTCGGTCGGCGTGAGGACCAGCACCGTCGGCGGCGTCACGTCGGCGACCATGCCCGAGTTCTGCACCGTCACGTCGATGGGAACGGTCTGCGCCGAGTTGCCCGCCGCGTCGGCGGCCCGCGCGGCCAGCGAGTGCGGACCGTTGGCGACCAACGCGGTGTTGAAGGCCCACTCCCAGGGCGCGGCGGTGACGGTGCCCTGCACCACGCCGTCCACCAGGAACTCCACGCGCTGCACGCCCACGTCATCGGAGGCCTGGGCGACGACCGTCTCGACTCCGCTCAAGGTCGCGCCCGCGGCGGGCGAGAGGAGCGCCACGGTCGGCGGCGTGGTGTCCGAGCCGGGCGCGACGACCGTCACGCTGGCCGTCGCGCTCGTGGCGCCGACCTGCGCCGTCACCACGTGCGGCCCGGAGGGTGTACTCCCGGCGGTGAAGAGGCCCGCCGCGTCGATGGAGCCGCCCCCGCTGACGGTCCACGTCGTGGCGGGCGCCGGGGCGATGGCTCGCGCGAACTGGTCCGTCACCCCGACAGTGAAGGCCTGCGTGCCGCCCGTCACCACGTTGATGCTCGGCGGGCTCACCGCCACCTGCGCAGGCGTCTGCTCCACGGTGACGTTCACCTGGCTCGTGGCCGTGAGGCCCCCGGCGTCTCTCACCGTCACGGTCAGCGTGTAGTTGCCTGCGCGGCTGAAGGTGGCCGTGCTGGCCTTCGCCGCGTTCGAGTTGTTGGCGGACCAGGCGACGGTCGCCGGTCCGTTCGCGCTCCAGGAATAGGTGAGGCTGGCCTCGCCCCCGTCGTCATCGGCCGTCACCGTGGCCTGCGCGCTGGTGCCCGTCACGGGGCTGGGCGTGACCGCGGCCACGGCGGTGATGGAGGGCGCCGAGCCTCCGGTGGCGATGGTGATGGAGGCCGTGCCGGTGGTGCTCTCGGCCGTCGCGGTCAGCGTGTGCGGCCCGCCCGGCGTGGCGACCGCGGTGAAGAGGCCCGCGGCGTCGACGGCGCCCCCGCCGCTGACCGACCACGTCACCGTCGGCGGCACCGCCAACGCGTCACCGAACTGGTCTAGCGCGCTCACGGTGAACGGCTGCGTGCCCAGGGGCGCCAGGGTGACCGACGCCGGGCTCACCGCCAGCGTGGTGAGCACCGGGCTCACCACCACCTCGACGGTGCTGCTGACGGCCAGGCCGCCGGCGTCGCGAATGGTGACGGTGAAGGTGTACGTGCCCGCCCGGCTGAAGGTGGCCAGCATGGCCTTCGCGGCGTTGGTGCCGTTGCCTGAGAACGTCACCGCGGCGGGGCCGGTCGAGGCCCAGGTGTAGGTGAGCGCCGCCTCGCCGCCGTCGTCCGCGCCGAGCACCGACAGCTGCGTCGTGGTCAGCGTCACCGGGTTGGGGGTGGCGTCGGCGGGGCTGGCGACGGTGGGTGGCGTGCCGGCCGCGACCGTCACCTGCGCCGTGCCGCTGCGCCCCTGGGCGCTGGCCGTGACGGTGAAGGGCCCGCCGGTCGCGCCGCCGGCCGTGAAGAGCCCGCGGTTGCCCATGGTGCCCCCGCCGCTCACCGACCAGTTGAAGTTGTTCGGCTGGCTGGCCATGGCGCCGCCGAACTGGTCCTCCACCTGCGCGGTGAACTGCAGGGTGCCCGAGGGGGCGACCACCGCGGCCGCCGGGTTGATGCCCACGCGGGTGGCGCTCTGGGTCACCGTCACGGTGACGGTGCTGGTGACGCTCTGGCCGGACGAGTCGGTGATGGTCACGGTGAAGGTGTAGCTCCCCGCCGCGGTGAAGGTGGCCGTGCTGCTCTTCGCGGAGTTCGTGCCGTTCGTCGAGAAGGTGACTGTCCCCGGCCCGGAGGTCCGCGCCCAGGTGTAGGTGAGGTTGGCCTCGCCTCCGTCGTCCGCGCCGAGCACCGACAGCACGCTGGTCGTGCTGCTGGTCGGGTTGGGGCTGGCGCTCGCGGCGGTGGCCACCGACGGCGGGTTGCTCAGGGACACCGTCACGCGCGCGGTGCCGGCCAGCGCCCCCGTCGTCGCAGTGAGATCGTACGGGCCTCCCGCGGTGCTGCCCGCGGTGAAGACGCCCGTGGTGCTGACGGTGCCGCCGCCGCTGACGGCCCAGGTGAAGGTGGGCTGCGGCGACATGACCTGGTTGAACTGATCGCGCCCCGAGGCGGCGAAGGTCTGGCTCGCGCCGAAGACGACGGTGGCCGTGGCCGGCGTGACGACGACGCTGGTGAGCGTCTGGGCGACGGTGACGGTGACGATGCTGCCGACCGACTGGCCGTTCACGTCGCGAATGCTGACGGTGAAGGTGTACGTGCCGGCGCGGGTGAAGGTTGCAGTGGTGTTCTTCGCGCCGTTGGTACCGTTGGCCGAGAACGTCACCGCCGCGGGGCCCGTCGCGCTCCAAGTGTAGCTGAGCGCCGCCTCGCCGGCGTTGTCCGCGCCCAGCACCGAGAGCGCCGTCGTGGTGCCGGTCACGGGGTTCGGGGTGGCAGAGGCGGGCGTGGCCACGGTGGGCGGCGGGTCCGACACGCCGCACGCGCTCGGGGAGGCCGCGTCCCAGTCGGCGCAGGTGGCGAGCGAGCCGCCCAGGCCGTAGCTGCCAGTCTCGGGCAGCAGCACCGTGTTGCCGGCCGGGTCTCTGAAGGTGAAGACGTAGCGCAGGCAGGTGGTGCCGCCGAGCGGGACCGTGGCGAGGTAGGTGCCGTTGACGCCGTCACCGCGCTCCAGCGTCATGCCGTGGCAGGTGCCGGAGACGTTCACCTGCGCCGACTGCGGCGCGCCGCCGGCGTTGAAGTAGTTCACCCGGAGGCCGACGTTCTGCGCGGTCGAGGTGAGGAACTGGCCGCTGGTGCCCACCTCGTGCCCGCCGGCGATGAGCGTGCCCATCGCGCTGCCGGAGCCGAAGTTCCCGGTCCAGGTGTTGCTGAACCAGCCGGTGCCCACCGAGCCCCCGCCCCCGAGGATGATGCCGCAGTGGCCCGCGCTGTTCATCCAGCCGGTGTGGGCCGCGCGGGGCGAGCCGTAGCCGCCGGCGATGATCTCGCCGTTGCCGCTGCTGCCGAAGTACGAGATGCGCGTGAAGGTCTGCGTGCACTGCGTGGCCGTGCAGGCGGAGTTGCAGGCCGGCGTGTTCTGGCAGGCGCACGAGGCCGAGCCGTCACAGGTGCCCAGCGGCGGGTAGCGGCTGGAGATGTCGGTGAAGAGCAGGCACGGCGAGTTGTGCTGGAAGCAGCCGGTGCGGGACAGATTGGCGCTGTGGAACCGCGCGGCCCGGCCGAAGTTGTACTGCCACGCCAGCGGGTTTCGAACCGTCGTCGCGGTGCACGCCTTCGGGTCGGCCGTGGGCTCGGCGCGGGCGCGATTGAAGAGCACGTGCAGCATGCGCTCCTGCCAGGTGGGAAAGCCGTTCTGAGGCACGCCGCGCTGCTGCGCGAAGGCTGCCGAGACCGCGCACGTCAAGGACAGCAAGACAGCGAATCGGGTGAGCATGGCGCGTGCTCCTCGGTGGCGAAGGTCGAGAGGGTACCAGACGACAGGCGAAGGAACCCGGCCCAACTGCCGCGCGGGGCGGGGGGCCGGCTGCTGCTAGGAAGGCCCGATGAACGAGAAGCTGCGCGCGCGCATGCAGGAGCTGCGGGATCTCCAGGGCGTCATCGGCCTCGCCTCGTGGGACCAGGAGACCTACCTCCCGAAGAAGGCCGACGCCGCGCGCGCCGCGCAGCTCGCCACCCTCGAGGGGCTCTACCACGAGCGGCTGGTGGACCCGGCCCTGGGCGACTGGCTCGAGGCCGCGAAGCCAGAAGACGCCGACGAGGCGGCGATGGTGCGCGTGCTGCGCAAGGAGCGGGACCGCGCGGTGAAGGTGCCAGGCGCCCTGGTGAAGGCCATCGCCGAGGCGCAGGGCGCGGCGCTCCCGGCCTGGCGCGAGGCGCGGCGCACGCAGGACTTCTCGGTGTTCGAGCCGAAGGTGCAGCGGCTGCTCGAGCTGCGGCGGGAGCAGGCCGACGCCTGGGGGCACTCAGGCGAGCGCTACGACGCGCTGCTCGAGAAGTACGAGCCGGGCATGACGGTCGCGCGGCTGATGCCGGTGCTCTCGGCCCTGCGCGAGCAGCTCGTGCCGCTGGTGGCCGCCATCGACGCGCAGCCGAAGCCGCCCGCGCTCTTCGCGGGGAAGACCTTCGACCCCGAGGCGCAGTGGGCCTTCACCATGGAGCTGCTCCCGGCCATGGGCTTCGACCTCGAGGCCGGCCGGCAGGACCGCAGCACCCACCCCTTCACCGGCGGCACGCACCTGACCGACGTGCGCCTCACCACGCGGCTGTTCCCCGAGCTGCCGCTCTCGTCGGTGTTCAGCACCATCCACGAAGGGGGCCACGGGCTCTACGAGCAGGGCTTCGAGCCGGCGCACGAGCGCACGACGCTGGCGCAGGCGCCGTCGATGGGGCTGCACGAGTCGCAGTCGCGCCTGTGGGAGAACGTGGTGGGCCGCGGCCGCGCGTTCTGGTCGCACTTCTTCCCGAGGTACCAGGCGCGCTTCCCCGGGCAGCTCGCTGGCGCCTCGCTCGACGAGTTCCTGCGCGAGGTGAACCGCGTCGAGCGCAGCTTCATCCGCGTGGAGGCCGACGAGGTCACCTACAACCTGCACATCGTGCTGCGCACCGAGCTGGAGCTGGAGTTGGTGCGTGGCACCCTGCAGGCGAAGGCGCTGCCCGAGGCGTGGAACGCGAAGGTGAGGGCGCTCCTGGGCCTCGAGGTCGACACGCCCGGCCACGGCGTGCTCCAGGACATCCACTGGGCCTTCGGCGAGTTCGGCTACTTCCCGACCTACACGCTGGGCAACCTCTACGCGGCCTCGCTGTGGAAGGCGCTGCGCCGCGACCTGCCCGACGTCGAGGCGTCCATCGCCCAGGGCGATCTCTCGCCGGTGCTGCGCTGGCTGCGCGAGAAGGTGCACCGCGAGGGCTACCGCCACGACGCCGAGGCGCTCGTCACCCGCGTCACGGGGCGCGGCCTCACCGACGCCGACTTCGTCGAGTATTTGAGGGTGAAATACGGCGCGCTCTACGGCATGTGAGGCACTCCATGAACCGACTCTTCCTGTCCGCCGTGACCGCGCTCGTGCTCACCGCCTGTCCCGACCCCGCGAAGGGCAAGCCCAAGGCCGAGGTCTCGAAGACCCCCGTGCAGCAGGTGGTGGACCTCCCGGCGCTGACCGACGCGGTGCCGTACACGTTCTCGAACGCCGACTCGAAGCTGCTGTGGACGGCGGCGAAGGTGTCGCTCAAGCACCCCGGCGGGTTCAACGTGTTCGACGGCCTGGTGGAGCTCGTCGGCGGCGACCCGACGAAGAGCCGCGTGCGCGTGGACATCGACCTGACCTCGGTCTTCACGGACTCGACGAAGCTCATCGGGCACCTCAAGAGCGCCGACTTCTTCGACGTCGAGAAGTTCCCCCGCTCGACCTTCGTGTCCGACGCGGTGGTGGCGAAGGCCGACGCGCCGGGCACCTTCGACGTGAGCGGCACGCTGACGCTGCACGGCGTGAGCAAGCGCCTCACCTTCCCCGCCAGCATCGCCGTGGAGGGCGACGTGGTGAAGGTGAAGGCCGAGTTCGTCATCAACCGGAAGGACTTCGGCATCGTCTACCCGGGCAAGCCCGACGACCTCATCGCCGACGACGTGGTCATGGCGCTGGACCTCGTCGCGAAGAAGAAGGGCTGAGCCACGATGCGCGTGACGGTGCGCTTCTTCGCGGCGGCCCGGGAGAAGGCGAAGCGCGCCTCGCTCGAGCTCGACCTGGCCGATGGCTCGAAGGTGCGTGACGCGGTCGCCGCCCTCACTGCCGCGCTGCCGGAGCTGGCGCCGCTGATGCCGCGGCTGCGCGTCGCCGTCGCCGAGGAGTTCGCGCAGCTCGACGACGTCATCCCCGCGGGCGCGGAGCTGGCCCTCATTCCGCCCGTGGCCGGTGGCAGCGGTGGCCTCTTCGTGGTGCAGGACGCGCCGCTCTCGCTCGACGTCGTGGTGCGCGCGGTGCACGCCCAGTCACAGGGCGGGCTCGTCACCTTCACCGGCGCCGTGCGCGACCACAGCCACGGCAAGGCGGTGACGAAGCTCGAGTACGAGGCCTACGCGCCGATGGCCGAGAAGAAGCTGGCGCAGATCGGCGCCGAGGCGGCCGAGAAGTGGCCGGGCACGCGCGTCGCTGTCGTGCACCGCGTAGGCACGCTGGTGCCGGGTGAGCTGGCGGTGGTGATCGCCGTCTCGGCGCCGCACCGCAAGGAGGCCTTCCGCGCCTGCGAGTACGTCATCGATCGCCTGAAGGAAGACGTGCCCATCTGGAAGAAGGAGTACGCCGCCGACGGCGAGGTCTGGGTCGGCCTGGGGCCCTGACGACGCGGCCGCGCGCTACCGGCGCCGCAGCACCCAGGGCAGCGTGCCGGTGCTCCACCGCGTGAGGAAGCTGGGCACCCCGGCGGGCGACACCGCGAAGAACGGCCGCGGCGAGGTGAGCCACGGGTCGACGAGCTCCTCCTTCGTCCACCCCGTGGCGCCCTGCGTGTAGAGCATGGGGCCCTGGAAGAAGGCCTCGGTGCCGTACACCTGGAGGCGGCCCTGCGCGTCGCGGCCGGTGCCCCAGAGGTCGACGTTCGAGGGCGTGATGACCGTCTTCACCAGGCTCGTACCGACCAGGCACTGCGTGGTGAGCTCGTAGCTCGAGGCGCCCAGCGGTACGTGGAGGAAGCACGCGCGGCTCTGCGCATCGAGCTCCATCCCGAAGCCGTGGCCGTTGCCGTCGTAGAAGCTCGCCGCCTGCCAGGTGCCCGAGGCGCGGCGCGCGAGGCCCAGGTCGTAGCCGCTGCCCGCGGCGTAGCCGATGACGGCCGTGCCCAGCGCGTCGACCAGGATTCGGGGGTAGGGCCCCACGGAGCCCACGCTGCTCACCGCCACCTCCGTGGCCCACGTGCCGGTGCCCGTCGGGCGTGCGTAGTGCACGGCCGTGCCCAGCGCGTACGTCACGTGGAGGTCCCAGTCTCCACCGGGCCCGAAGGCGAGGTCGAAGCCGTTGAGCGAGCCCGCGGTGGGGCGCACCACCTCGTAGCGCTGCCAGACGCCCATCGAGTCCTCGAGGGCCAGCACGAGCGCGGGCGTGCTCGGCGTGAGCAACCCGCCCGCCAACACCACCTTCTGCCCGGTGGTGGGGTGAATGCGCAGCCGCGCGAAGGTGTGGCCGTTGCCGTTGCCGGGCACGTCGGGGAGCACCGGCTGGCTCTCGACCCACTGGCCGTTCACCCGCGAGCGCACCACCAGCCGCGCCTTGCCGTAGCCCGACTCGCCCATGGAGAAGAGCGCGTGGGGCGTGCCGCTCGGGCTCCAGGTGAGGTCGAGCCCGCGGGCGGCCTCGGCCCAGTCGAGCTCCACGGTGCGCTGCGTGCCGGCGGGCCAGTCGGTGAGATCCTGCCCGCGGCCCCCGGCGCTGGGCTGCCGACCCGTGGCCAGCACCGGCTCGCGGGAGCGGTCGAGGGCCTCGAGCGCGCGCGCGAGCGTCGACGAGGAGGTCAGGCCCAGGTCCTGGTCGAAGGCGCGGGCGGGCAGGGTGGTGAAGGTGTTGGGCGCGGTGCGCTGCACGCGGCTCACCGTCAGGCGCTTGAAGGAGCCGCTCGTCGTCGTGCGCACGTCGTCGATGACGCGCGTGAAGACGGCCTCGGCGCCGAAGAGGTCGAAGCGCTCCGGGGCGCCGCCGCCTGCCAGGCCCGTCACGGCCTCCTCGCTCCAGAAGGCGCCCGAGCCGACGATGTAGCGGCTGCCCTGGCCGCTCACGGCGCTCGTCCCGAACAGGTGGACGGTGCCGTCGGCCGCGACCGAGAGCAGCCCGTCACGCAGGGGGGAGTTGGTCGACAGCGGCGTGGTGGAGCGCGTCCACGTGCTGGCCGGGGCCTCGGCGACCACCGACCAGCGCTGCCCGTTGTCCGCGCCGCGCAGGGCGATCGCCCCGCGCCCGTTGGCGTCGAGCGTCCAGAAGAGCTCGGTCTGGTTGCAGGGGTTGAAGCTGCCCCAGGTGCCGAGATCGTTCGAGCTCCAGGTGTTGGCGTTGGGGCGGTAGAGCACCAGGCGGCAGTTGTTGGGGTGCCCGAGGTTGCTGGCCGAGCGCATCACCACCGCGGGGCTGGCGCCGGCCTCGAGGCGAACGGTGCTCGCCGGGAAGGCGGTGCCCGTCGGCAGCGTGAGCGGCAGGCGCCCCCAGGTGCCCTGCGTCGAGCGGCCGTGGAGCTGGAACTCGTAGGTGTAGTTGGCGCTCGCGCCGGTGCGCGCGAGGACCAGCACCCGCGCGAGGCCCGTGCTGTCCCACTCCGCGTCCACCAGCGTCAGCGTCGCCGCGCCGGCGGTGACCGCGAGCTCCCGCTGCCAGCCGCCGGAGGAGCGCCACGCGTGCCAGAGGTCGCCCTGCCGGAGATCGACATAGTACGCGTGGAGGAAGTTCGACGAGTCGAAGCGCACGAGCGTGTCGCCGGCGCCGCGGCCGTCGGGCGCGACGATCTCCTCCGCCAGCGTCAGCGACGGGACGCTGCACACGTTCGGCGTGCCACGCGCGCCGCAGACCTCGAGGGCCTCGCAGGTTCCGCAGGACGCCACCGTGCGCGTCACGCCGCAGTTGTCGACGGCCGTCAGGCGCTCGCACTCAGCCTGCCTCCGGAAGCAGAAGTTCGCGTCGCTCTCGGGCACGCAGCTCGTGCCGCCGCCGCCGCCCGTGGCGCCACCGCCACCGCCCGTGGTGCCGCCGCCACCGCCCGTCGTGCCCCCGCC
>CAYUZK010000070.1:3446-26122 GCA_964449625.1 uncultured Archangium sp. | reverse complement strand
TCAGAGGGCGTCGATGAGCGCCTTCGTGTACTCGGCGGTGTTCGCCGAGCCGCCGAGGTCCTTCGTCACCCACTGGCCCGCCTTGAGCACCTTGAACACCGCGCCCTCCACGCGGCGGGCGAGCGGCGCGTGCTCCAGCCAGTCGAGCATCATCACCGCCGACAGCAGCAGCGCGGTGGGGTTGGCCAGGCCCTTGCCCGCGATGTCGGGCGCGGTGCCGTGCACGGCCTCGAAGACGGCGCAGTGGTGGCCGATGTTGGCGCCGGGCACCACGCCCAGGCCGCCCACCAGGCCCGCGCAGAGGTCCGAGACGATGTCGCCGTAGAGGTTCTCCATCACCATCACGTCGTACTTCTCGGGGAAGCGCACCAGCTGCATGCACAGCGCGTCGACGATGACCTCCTCGGCCTCGATGGCGGGGAAGTCGCGGCTCACCTTGCGGAAGCAGTCGAGGAAGAGCCCGTCGGACAGCTTCATGATGTTGGCCTTGTGCACGGCCGACACCTTCTTGCGCCCGTGCTTGACCGCGTACTCGAAGGCGAAGCGGCAGATGCGGGTGCTGGCCTTCTCGGTGATGATCTTGAGCGACTGCGCCACGCCCGGCACCACGATGTGCTCGAGGCCCGCGTAGAGGTCCTCGGTGTTCTCGCGCACCACCACCAGGTCCACGTCTTCGTAGCGCGTCTTCACGCCCGGCAGCGACTTCACCGGCCGCAGCGAGGCGTAGAGGTCGAGGCGCTTGCGGAGGCTGACGTTGGCCGACTGCTGCCCCACGCCGATGCCCGTGGCCGTGGGGCCCTTGAGGCCCACGCCGCTGGTGAGCACCGCCTCCACCGTGCCGTCGGGGAGGTTCGTGCCGTACCGCGTGGCGCTCTCGGCGCCCGCGTCGTGGTAGTCGAACTCCAGCGGGGCCTTCACCGCCTCGAGCACCTTCCGCGTGGCGTCCACCACCTCGGGGCCGATGCCGTCGCCGTTGATCAACGTCACCTTGCGCGTCGTGGTCGTCGTCATGGGCCTGCGCCTGTAGCAGCCCCCGGCCCGCAATTCAGCGCCCGCGTGGGCCTCGGGCCTACCTCCCCGCCTCGCCCGCCTGCGCTACGCTGCTGCGCCGTGGAGCTCGAGCGCATTCGCGAGAAGGTGTGGAACGGCGAGGTGCTGACCGCCGCCGAGCTCGAGGCGCTCGAGCGCGCCGCCGTGCGCGAGGGCGGGCCCGTGTGGCGCACCACCGTGGCCCAGGCCTTCATCAACGCCGACGCGGCGACCCAGGCCATCCCCATCCTCGAGGCGGTGCGGCGCGACTACCCGACGGAGCGCCAGGCCCACCTCGCGCTCGGCCGCGCCCTCGTCAGCCTCGAGCGCTGGGCCGAGGCCGAGGGCCCCCTGCGCGAGGCCCTCGCCCTGAACCCCGGCGACCCGGAGCCCATCAAGGCCCTGGCCACCCTCGCGCTGCGCCGCGGCGAGTGGGCGAAGGCCCGCGCCCTCGTGCGCGAGGTGCTCGAGGTGGACCCGCTCGACGACGAGGCGCGGCTGTTGTGGGGCGAGGTCGAGCGCCTGGCACCCGGTGAGGTGATGGGCGCGCTCACCCTCGAGGCCTTCACCCAGGCGCTCCTCGAGCGGCTCCAGGCCCAGTCCACCCCGCACCTCGTCAACAAGGGGCAGCTGGCCATTCGCCTCGGTCGCGGCGGCGTGGCGCGCTTCGAGCTCGAGGGCCTCTTCGCCGACGCCCTGCGCCTCGAGCGGCCGCTGCCAGAGGCCGTGGCGCTGCTGGCGCGCGACTTCGCCGAGCGCTCCCTGGGCCTGCCGGCGGGCCGGCTGCAGCTCCTCGCGCGCGTGCTGCCGGTGCTGCGCGACTCGGCCTTCCTCGAGCGCGGCGAGGGCGGCGCGCACCGCGAGGGCCCCGCGGGCCTGTGGTTCTTCTTCGCCGTCGACGACCCCGAGGTCGTCCTCTACGTGCCTGAAGGCCTGGTGGCCGCGCACCGGCTGACGCTGGAGCAGCTCGACGAGGCCGCGTGGAAGAACCTCGAGGCCCGGCCCACGGAGGTGCGCGCCATCGAGCTCGAAGACGGCGCGCTGCGCCTCGCCCAGGCGCCCACGGGGCTGTGGGCCCTGGCGCACGGTGACGGGCACGACGCCGCGCGGCTGCTGACGGCGTCACACCAGGCGGCGCTGGAGCGGGTGGCGGGCCCCGGGCCCCTGCGCGTCTACCTGGGCCTGCGCGAGCTGGTGCTCGCCTGCCGCGACGACGACGCCGCGACGGTGAAGAAGCTCGACGGGCTCGACGCCGCCCGCGAAGGCATCCGGGGCGCCTGGCGCCTCGAGGGGGGCCGCCTCACCGCGCTCCCCGAGTGGGACCTCGACGACACGAAGGAGTGACACATGGGCAAGATCCTCTCGCTGGTGCTGGGCCTGGCCATCATCGGCTACCTCGGCTACCGCACGATGTACGGCCGGAGCACGCCGGGCGCCGAGCCCGAGGCGCCGAAGCAGCGCCTGGAGAACGTGCAGAAGGCCGCCGACCGCATCGAGGCGAACGACGAGGCGCGCCTGAAGGCCATCGAGCAGAACGCCGTCAGCGACTGACGCCCCGCACTCCCGGAGCCCCTTCGTGCGCGTCGTCGTCCCGCCCTTCCTCCGCTTCAGCACCCTGTTCGTCTCGAACGTCTACCTCCTCGACGGGGGCCCAGGAGACCGCTGGCTCATCGACTCCGGGCACTGGTCGGAGCGCGCCCAGCTCGCCGCCGAGCTGCGCCGCACGGGCCTGCGCCCCTCGGAGCTGACGGGCGTGCTCCTCACGCACCGCCACTCGGACCACGCGGGCAACGCGGCGTGGCTGCAGCGCGAGCACGGCGTGAAGATCTACGCGCACCGGGCCGACGCCGAGGTGCTCGGCGGCGCCCGGCCCCGCGCCGAGATGGGGCACAAGGGCAACCTGCTGGAGCGCGCGCTGTGCGCGGTGGAGAACCGCTGGCCCGCGCGCCTGCTGGTGGACGGCGCGCTGGAGGCCGGCGGCAGCGTGGCCAGCCTCGAGGTGCACCACGTGCCCGGCCACACCGAGGGCTCCGTCTTCTATCGGCACGCCGGCACCGGCTGCCTGCTCACCGGCGACACGCTCCTCACCGCGCGCCCGCCGCTCACCCTCGTGCAAGACATCGTGAAGCCCTACGACGCCTACGCGCTCGACCTCGCGCAGGCGCACGCCTCGCTCGACGACTTCCACCGCGCCGGCTGGGCCTACGAGCACGTGCTCGCCGGCCACGGCCGCCCGCTGGTGGGCAACGCGCGCGCGCGGGTGCTGCAGGCCTTCGCCGCCTGAGGCGCGCCGGGCCCCCGCAGCGCGCGCGCGGGAGTAGAAGGGCCGGCATGGGCATCTCCTTCGAGCTCCTCGTCATGCTGGGCCTGGTGCTGGCCAACGGCGTGCTGGCCGGCGCGGAGATCGCCATCGTCACCGTGCGCAAGACGCGGCTGCGCGAGCTCGCGGAGGGCGGGAGCGGGGCGGCCCGCGCGGTGGAGTCGCTGCGCGCCCAGCCCGAGCGCTTCCTCGCCACGGTGCAGGTCGGCATCACCGTGGTGGGCTCGACGGCGGCGGCCTTCGGCGGCGCCAACTTCGCGGTGGACCTGGCCCCGCTCCTCGTGCAGGCCGGGCTCCCGGCGGCGCACGCGTCGTGGGTGGCCGTGGCGCTGGTGGTGGCGGCGCTCTCGTACCTCTCGCTGGTGCTCGGCGAGCTGGTGCCCAAGTCGCTCGCCCTGCGCTCGCCCGAGGGCTACGCGCTGGTGATGGGCCGCGTGCTCGTGGGCCTCGCGCTCCTCGCCCGGCCGCTGGTGTGGTTCCTCACCGCGAGCAGCAACGCGGTGCTGCGGCTCTTCGGCGACAGCACCAACTTCCTCGAGGCGCGCGTCTCGCCCGACGAGCTCCAGCAGCTCGTGAAGGACGCGACGGCCTCGGGCGCGGTGCCGCCGCAGGTGGCGGAGATCGCCTCCCGCGCGCTCGACTTCTCGGCCCTGCGCGCGGTGGACGTCATGCTGCCGCGGCAGGAGGTCACCGCTGTGCGCCGCGACGTGAGCCAGGAGGAGCTGCGCCGCATCCTCGTGGCCAACCCCCACAGCCGGGTGCCCGTCTACGAGGGCGACATCGACCACATCGTCGGCTACCTGAGCCTCAAGGACGTGCTGGAGCCCGCCTGGGCGCAGCGCGAGGTGGAGGTGGGCGCGCTGCTCCGCCCGGCCCTCTTCGTGCCCGAGGCCAAGCCGGCGGTGCAGCTGCTCGACGAGATGCGCGGGCGGCGGCAGCCCTTCGCCATCGTGGTCGACGAGCAGGGCGGCTTCTCGGGCCTCGTCACCATGGAGGACCTCGTCGAGGAGCTGGTGGGCGACATCTTCAACGAGCACACGCAGCAGCCGGAGCTCTTCGCCCGCCAGAGCGACGGCACGGTGCTGCTCCAGGGCAGCGCGCCGGTGCGCGAGATCAACCGCCTGCTGGGCCTCGCACTCCCCGAAGGCGACGACTGGACGACGGTGGCCGGCCTGGTGCTGAGCCGGGTGGGCACCATCCCCGCGCCGGGGGTGGTGGTGACGCTGCCCGACGGCGTGCGCCTCGAGGTGGTGGACGCCTCGGCCCGGCGCGTGCGCACGGTGCGCCTGCGCCGGGGGTGAGGGTCGGTCGCGCCTGGGGCACCGGCCGCGAGCCGCTCGTGCGCAAGCCCGCAGGTGCAGCTGCTGGTGCATCACCAAGGGCTCGCGACGAAGGCTCGGCGCAGGGGCGCCCCTGCGGCGACGAGAGGGGACTTCGCGGCTGGCCTCTCAGGCGCGTGCTCCCACTTGAGCCGCCGCGCGAGCGACGGGGCCCGCGACGAAGTCTCGGCGCCGGGGCGCCGCCGCGGCGACGGGAGGGGACTTCGCGGCTGGCCGCGAGGCGCGCCCTCCCACTTCAGCCGCCGCGCGAGCGACCGGGCCCGCGACGAAGTCTTGGCGCCGGGGGCGCCGCCGCGGCGACGGGAGGGGAGTTCGCGGCTGGCCTCTGATCCGCGCCCTCCCACTTCAGCCGCCGCGCGAGCGAGAGGGCCCGCGACGTCGCCGCCGGGCGCCGGCGAGCAGCGCGGCGAGGCCCGCGATGGCCTCGAGGCCTCCGGCCGAGCAGTCGCACCCGCCGCCGCGCACCCCGAGCGGCGGCACCACCACGCTGCGCGGCGCGGAGTCGAGCGTCGTGCCCTCGCCGTCCACCGTTCGCACGGAGACGGCGTGGGTGCCCGGGGGCAGCCCCTGCGCCTGGCAGCTCCACGTGCCGTCGGCCGCGGCCGTCGCCGTACACGCCGCCTCTCCATTGACGAACACCGTCACCTGGCTCCCTGGCGTCGCGGTGCCGGTGAAGGTCGGGTTCGGCGTCACGGTCGCGCCGTCGACGGGCGTCGTCAGCACCGGCGGGGTGTGCGTCACCGTGAAGGTGACGGCGGCCGAGGGCGGCGAGGTGCCCGTGCCCGTCGTGGTGGTCGCCGTGACGACGTGGTCTCCCGCCGCGAGCGGCGTCGTCGGCGCGCAGGAGAAGCGCCCCTGGGCGTCGGCCGTGGCCGTGCAGACCTCGACGCCGTCGATGAAGACGCGCACGGTGGCGCCCGGCTCGGCCGTGCCCTGCACCGTCGGCGTGCGGTCGCTCGTGCGCTGGCCGCTCGAGGGCGAGGTCACCGTCGGCGCCGGCGGCGGCTCGGCGACGACGGTGAAGGCGCGCGGCGCGGAGCTCGCGGAGCCCCCCGCCGTCTCGTTCGTCACCGTGGCGCTGTGCGCGCCAAGCGCGAGGGGCGTGGCCGGCGTGCAGCTGAAGCCACCGGCGCCGTCGGCCGTCGCGGTGCACACCACCACGCCGTCGACGCGCACCGTCACCTGGCTGTTCGGCTCCGCCAGCCCGACGAACGTCGGCGTGGTGTCGGTCGTCGTCGCGCCGGCTGCCGGCTGCACCAGCACCGGCGCCCGCGGCTCGGCCAGCACCGTGAAGGGCACGGCGCTCGAAGGCGCCGAGGTGTTGCCCGCCGCGTCCGTCGCCGTCGCCGTCGCCTCATGCGCGCCTGGCGCGAGCGGCTGGGTGAGCGTGCAGCTCCAGGCGCCGGTGGAGGACGCCGTCACCTGGCACACCACGAGGCCGTCCACGCGCACCACCACCGTGCTGCCGGCCTCGGCGGTGCCCGCCAGCGTCGGCTGCCGCCCGGTGGAGGCGTTCACCGCCGGGCTCGTCACCACCGGGGTCGCCGGCGGCGTCGTGTCGATGGTGAAGGGCACCGTCGGCGAGGGCGGGCTGGTGGCGGTGCCGTCGCTCGCCGTCGCCGTGGCGCTGTGCGCGCCGTCGGGCAGCGCCGTCAGCGGCGTGCAGGCGAAGCGCCCCTGGGAGTCGGCCGTCGTGGTGCACGCTGGCGTCGTGGCCCCGTCGACGTAGACGGCCACCGCGGAGAGCGGCGCCGCGGTGCCGCTGAAGCGCGGCGTCGCGTCGGCCAGCAGCGCATCAGGCGCCGGCGAGGTGAGCAGCGGCGCCGCCGGAGCCTGGCCGGCGGCCACCGTGAAGCCCACGTCGGCCGACGGCGCGCTCGCGTTGCCGGCGGCGTCGGTCGCGCGGGCCGTCACGACGTGCGCGCCCAGCGAGAGCGCCACGCTCGACGCGCAGGCCCACGCGCCGGAGGCGTCGGCCAGGGCCGTGCACGCCGCCGTCGTCGCGCCGTCGAAGAAGACGGTGACGGTGGCGCCCGCCTCCGCGGTGCCGCGCACCAGCGGCTGCGGCCCCGTGGTGTCGCCCGGCGCCGGCGCGGTGATGGCAGGCGCGGCCGGCGCCTGGGTGTCGACGGTGAAGAGCACCGGCGCCGAAGGGCCGCTCGTGCCCGAGGCGTCGCTCGCCGTGGCCACGAGGCTGTGGGCGCCCGCCGCGAGGGCCGGCGCGACGTCGCAGGCGAAGGCGCCCTGCGCGTCAGCGGTGGCCGTGCACGCCGGGGTCGCCTCTCCGTCGACGAAGACGCGCACGCTGCTGCCGGGCGCCGCGAAGCCCGAGACGGTGGGCGTGGTGTCGGAGGTGCTGCTGCCAGCCGCGGGCGCCAGGACGACGGGCGGGCCCGGCGGCTGCGTCGCGCCGACGACGAAGGTGCGCGGCGCCGAGGTGCCGCTCGCGTTGCCCGCGGCGTCGGTGGCCGTGGCCGTGGCGCTCCGCGAGCCAGCGGCCAGCGCCGCCTGCGCCACGCAGGTGAAGGCGCCCAGGGGCGTGGCGATGGCCGTGCACGCCGGCGCCGTCGCGCCGTCGACGAAGATCCGCACGGTGCTGCCCGCCTCCGCGGTGCCCGAGAAGGTGGGGAAGGGTGACGTCGTCGCGCCCTCGAGCGGCGCCAGCAGCGCCGGCGCGGCGGGCGCCTGCGTGTCGACGGAGAAGCTGCTGCCCGCGGGCGGCGAGGCGTTGCCCGCACCGTCCGTGGTGCGCACGACGACGGTGTGCGGCCCGTCGGCCAGCGGCGTCAGCGGCGCGCAGCTCCACTCGCCCGTCGTCGAGGCCACCACGGTGCAGGCGGGCGTGCTGCTGCCGTCGAGGAAGACGGTGACGGTGCTGCCGGCCTCCGCCGTGCCGGACACCAGCGGCGTCGCCTCCCGCGTCACCGTGCCGCTCACGGGAGTGGTGATGGTGGGGGCGCCCGGCGGCGTCGCGTCGATGACGAGCGTCACCCCGCTCGACCCCGGCGACACGTTGCCGGCGGCGTCGGTGGCCGTCGCGGTGAAGGCGTGGCTCCCTTCCGTCAGCGCGGGCGACACGGTGCAGCTCCACGCCCCGGTGCTGCTGGCCGTGGCCGTGCACGCCGGCGTCGTGCCGCCGTCGACGAAGACGCGCACGGTGCTGCCGGCCTCTGCCGTGCCCGTGAGCGTCGGCGTGGTGTCGCTCGTCGTCGTGCCGGTGGCCGGGCTGCCGATGACGGGCGCCGCGGGGGCCTGGGTGTCCACGGTGAAGGTGTGCGTCGGCGAGGAGGCCGAGACGTTGCCTGCGCCGTCCGTCGACGTGGCGCGCACGGTGTGGGCGCCGTCGGCGAGCGAGGCAGGGAGCGTGAAGCTCCACGCGCCGGTGCTGCTCGCGGTCGCGGTGCCCACCACCAGCCCGTCGAGGATGACGGTGACGGTGCTGCCGGCCTCGGCGGTGCCCGAGATGGCGGGCGACGCGGTGGCGACGACGGCGCCGTTGGCGGGGCTCGCGAGGGTGGGCGAGGCCGGGGCGGTGAGGTCCACCGTGAAGGTGCCGGTGGCGGAGGCGGGCGAGACGTTGCCGGCCGCGTCGGTGGCCGTGGCGCTCACGGTGTGGGGCCCCTCGGTGAGGGAGCTGGGCGGCGTCAGCGACCACGTGCCGGCGCTCGTCGCCACGGCCGTGCCGATGACGGCGCCGTCGAGGGTGACGGTGACGGTGCTGCCGGGCTCCGCGGTGCCCGAGAGGGTGGGCGTGGCGGTGTTGGTGACGCTCCCGTTTGCGGGGCTCGCCACGGCCGGGGCGACCGGCGCCGTCAGGTCGACGGTGAAGCCATTCGTGGGCGACGAGGGCGAGACGTTGCCGGCCGCGTCGGTGGCCGTCACGCGCACGGTGTGGCTGCCCTCGGTGAGGGAGCTTGCGGGGCTGAAGCTCCAGGCGCCGGTGCCGCTGGCCGTCGTCGTGCCGGCGACGCTGCCGTCGAGGATGACGGTGACGGTGCTGCCGGCCTCGGCCGTGCCGGTGATGGTGACGCTCGCCGAGGCGAGGTGCGCGCCGTCGGCCGGCGCGCTGAGGGTCGGCGCCGCCGGGGCGGTGGTGTCGATGGTGACGGTGACGGTGCTCGTGGGTGCCGAGACGTTGCCGACGCCGTCCGTCGCCGTGGCGGTGACGGTGTGCGCGCCCTGGGTCAGGGCCGGCGTCACCTCGCAGCTCCAGGCGCCGGTGCTGCTGGCCGTCGTGGTGCACGCCGGCGTGGCGCTGCCGTCGACGAAGACGCGCACGGTGCTGCCGGCCTCCGCGGTGCCCGAGACGACGGGCGTCGTGTCGCTCGTCGCGCTCCCGCTGACGGGGCTCGAGATGGTCGGCGCGTCGGGCGCCGTGGTGTCGACGAGGAAGGTGTTGGTGGCCGAGCGCGCCGACGTGGCGCCCGTGGAGATGTTGGTGGCCGTCGCCGAGGCCCCGTGCACGCCGTCGGTCAGGTCGCCGGTCAGCGTGAAGCTCCAGGTGCCGTCGCCGGCCGCCGTCGTGCTGCCCATCAGCACGAGGTCCACGTACACGCGCACCAGCGTGCCGGGCGTGGCGGTGCCGGTGAAGGTCGGCGAGTTGTCGGCGAGCTGCGCGCCGTTGGCCGGCGTCAGCACCACGGGCGCCGGCGGCGGCGGGTCCAGGTTGCAGGTGCCGGGCGTCGAGTCGGTCGACGAGCAGGTCTGCCCGGCCGGGCAGCCGTTGCCGTCGGTGCCCCGGCAGCCCGAGGCGCAGGTGCCCGTGACGCAGATGAGGCCCGACGTCGTCCCGCCGCAGGCCGAGTCGGTCGTGCACAGCAGCACCGGGTTCGACACCGTGCCCGGCAGCGTGCCGGCCCCAGGGGCCAGCAGCGTGCCGCCCAGGTCCGTCTGAATGCTCTGGCTCGAGTTCGAGACGCCCACCCAGAACATCAGCGGCGTCGACGGCGAGAAGTTGAGATACGCGCCGCCGTCGGGGTTCACCCCGTAGAAGCTCGACAGCGAGATGGCGACGTCGAGGAAGAAGTCGGGCGTGCCGTTGATGCTCGAGCCCGCCGGCCCCACCTGAATGTTGTGCGTCGGGCCCGTGTAGACGAGGGGCGTCGAGAGCAACGTCACGTCAGCGGTCTCTGACGGGTCTCCCGCCAGCGTCTTGGTCGTCTTCTGCCGGTAGTCCAGCGTCTCGGTGATGCCATTGACCATCAACAGGAAGTCGTAGTCACGCACGTCACCATCGGCGTCGATGAGGATGCCCCACCCGTACGGCCGCAGGTCGTTCTCCGACTGCAGCGGCGAGAGGTCGAGGCGAATGCGGAAGAAGAAGTGCGTCGCGTCGCTCGCGACGTAGAACGCCGGGTTCTCGTTGGTGCCGACGATGTCGCGCCCGTTGCCCTGGCCGTCGCCCGCCGGGTCGCCCAGGTACTCCACGCCGCCGTCCCCGGGGTTGATGGCCACGGGCGTCCACGTCGTGGGGAACGTCGCGGCCAGCGCGGGAACGGCGAGGGCGGCGAGCAGCAGCGGGAGGTGAACCAGGCGCATCGGGAGCTCCTTGAAGACAGGAGGGGGGGCAGCAGGGCCCACCCCGGGTCAAGACTGACCCAATTCAAGACAGCAAGGCGCGCACCACCACTCGGTCCCAATACTCGCGGTCGGTTGTGTTGGTAGCATGTGTTGCGAAATGCAACCCACTCCGCAGAAAGGTCTGCGCGCGACGACGGTGCTGGTCGTCGACGACGACGAGGCCATCGCCCGGCTGGTGGGGAGCGCGCTGCGGCGGTGGGGCTACGCGGCCGACTGGGCCACCGACGCGGGCGCGGCGCTGGCGGCGGTGGAGGGGCACCCGTACGAGCTGCTGGTCGTCGACTACGAGCTGGGCGGGGTGACGGGCCTGGAGCTGGCGCGGCGGCTGACGGCGGCGCAGCAGTGGACGGCGCCCGTGGTGGTGATGACGGCGCACGGCACGGTACAGGCGGCCGTCGATGCCCTGCGAGCGGGCGCCGCCGACTTCCTCGCCAAGCCCTTCCAGTTGTCGCTCCTGCGGGCGGTGGTGGAGCGCGTGGTGCAGCACCAGCGCACCGAGGCCGCGCTCGGCGAGCTGCAGCTTGCCGTGAAGCGCGGCAGCGAGCGCCACGGACTCATCGGCGAGTCGCCGCCCGTGCTTCGCCTGCTCGACCTCGTGGCCCGCGCCGCGGCCGCGGACAGCGCGGTGCTGGTGCGGGGTGAGACGGGCACCGGCAAGGAGCTCGTCGCCCGCGCGCTCCACGCCATGGGGCCGCGCGCGCGCGGGCCCTTCGTCGCCGTCAACTGCGCGGCGCTCCCGCCGACCCTGGGCGAGGCTGAGCTCTTCGGCCACGTTCGCGGCGCCTTCACCGGCGCGCAGGGCGAGCGGCCGGGCCTCTTCCGGGAGGCCGACGGCGGCACGCTCTTCCTCGACGAGGTGGGCGAGCTGCCGCCGCCGCTGCAGGCGATGCTCCTGCGCGCGCTGCAGGAGCGGGCCGTGCGCCCGCTCGGCGGCAACCGGGAGCTGTCCGTCGACGTGCGCGTCGTCGCCGCGACGAACCGCGATCTCGAGGCTGCTGTGCGCGACCGCACCTTCCGGCAAGACCTGCTGTTCCGCCTCGACGTGGTGCGCATCGACGTGCCGCCCTTGCGTGAGCGCGGGCGCGACGTGCTCCTCCTGTGGGAGCACCTGCTGCCGCTGGCCGCGGCGCGCACCGGGCGCGCGGTGACGGCCGTGTCGCCCGACGCCACGGAGGCGCTCCTGCGCTACCCCTGGCCGGGCAACGTGCGCGAGCTGGCCAACGTCGTCGAGCAGGCGACGCTGGCCTGCGACGGCGCGCGGATCGAGCGGTGGGATCTGCCCGCCGCGGTGGGGGCCGCGCAGTCGCTGCCGGTGGAGACCTCACCCCTGATGTCGCTCGCCGAGCTCGAGCGCCGCCACATCGCCCGCGTGCTGGGGGCCGTCGGCGGTAACCGGCGCCGGGCGGCCGAGCTCCTCGGCATCGACCGGGTGACCCTGTACCGCAAGCTCAAGCGGGCCGCGCCGCCGCGCCCTCGCTGACCGGCGCCGAAGGCGCGCCGCGCGAGGTGGACCCGGCCCCGAGGGTCAGGGCGCCGGCGCGTCGGTCTTCTTCTCGTCAGCGGCCTTCACCTCGGGCTCGGCCTTCTTCGCCTCGAAGGCCGGGGCGTTCTCGCCCAGCACCTCGACGCTGCGCGCGCGCTTGGGCAGCAGGTGGTCGACCCGGCCCAGGTACCAGGCCAGGCCCACGCACAGCAGCACCACGAGGGCGAGGTACAGCTTCCACGGGCGGCGGGCCTCGGCGTACGGGTCGTGCGTGTCGAGGGTGCTGCCGGCCGGGAGCTTGCCCACCCGGGTCAGCGACGCCCCGAGGGGGATGTTGAGGAGCGCGTTGGCGTTGACGGCCCAGCCGTTGGCGTCGAGCAGCGGCCCGATGTTGCGCTGCCGCAGCTTGAGCCAGGCGATGAGCATCGACGGGCCCGAGATGAGGAGCAGCAGGCCCAGCACGCCCAGCGGCATCCACAGGCCCAGGCCGAAGAAGGCCTGGAGCAGCGCGCCGAGAGCGGCGGTGATGCCGCCGACGGCGACGCCGAGGGCCGCCACCACGCCGATGTCGAGCTTCTTCGGCGGAGGCGGCGGCTTGCCCTCCTCGCCGGCCTTGCCCACCTCTTCGACGCCGGTGGTGAGCTTCGCGTTGGCCTCCTTGTCGGCGGCGTCGGCGCGCTTGGCGACCTGCTCCTCGACGAAGCGCAGCGCCTTCTTGTACGGGCTCCAGAAGGCCTGGCGCACGGAGATGGGGTTGTCCACCAGCCTGGTGATGGTGGCGTCCCAGTCCTTGCCGTCGCGGTCCTTGAAGAGGCCATTGCGGCCCACCATGAGGAAGTCGGAGTCGCCGGCGGTGAAGGCCGCGACGATGGACATCTTCTCGCCCTGCGCCGGCCGCGTGCAGTCGCAGTACGCGAGGCAGGCGCGCGAGAGCGGCGCCATGGTCGCGTGCTTGCCGGGGTCGTCCACCCGCAGCGTCAGCTCGCAGGCGCGCGTGTCGAGGAAGAGCGTGCCCACCTGGAAGATGGCCCCGCTCGTCTTGCGCTCGTAGAACTCCTTGAAGTTGACGAAGTTGTTCGAGAGCCGGAACAGGTCGCGCACGGAGCGCACCAGCTTCTCGACCGAGGCGATGGACTGGGCGATGGGCTCCTGCGCCTTCTCTTCGGCGAAGAGCTCGTCGAGGAGCGTCTTCTGCGTCTCGACGACCTTCAGGCGCTCGACGCCCAGCTTCTCGACGACGCCGCCCACCTTGCTCGTCTGCCACGCGCCGAAGGGCGACAGCTTGTCGGTCACCTCGTTCCACTGCGCCTCGGTGAGGCTCGTCGTCTCGCCCAGCAGCGGCACCACCGCGGCGCGGGTGAAGGTGCCCAGGGCCGTCTCCCACGCGGGGTTGACGCCGTCGGTCAGCGGGAGCGCGCGCCTGGCCTCGATGCGCGAGAGGGGGAAGCCCTTGATCTCCTCGCTGGTGATGGCGAGGTCCTTCGCGGCGAGCGCGAGGTACTCCTTCTCTTCGCGGTTCAACGCCGCGGCGGCGCGCGCGTCGAAGTTCGCCAGGCGGCAGCGCGCGAAGAAGTCGTCGACCTTCGTGCGCACGGCCTGCACGGCCTCCCACGCGGGGGGCGTGCCGGACTTGAGCGGCATGAGGGTCGCGTCTTGCTCGCCCTTCGCCAGCCAGGTGAGGTACTCGCTCGCGGCCTTGAAGAACTCGGCGGCCTTGTCGGCCGTGACGCCCTTCTTGCCCGACTGATCCTCGGCGCCGCCCACCGTGTCGAGCATGTCGGCGAGCAGCTGCTTCTGCTCCGGCGTCTTCGCCGACTCGACCGGCACCACGCCGTCGCCGTTGAAGGGCAGCGCCGAGAAGGCCTTCACCGCGTCGGCGCTGTCGGCCACCGAGATGGTGGCGGCGTCGGCCTTGCCGAGCCCCGTCAGCACCGACTTCGCCGCGGCGTACACCTTCTTGCCGTCGTCGGTGTCGGTGTTGATGGCCGAGAGCGAGAGCTCCGCGGGCGCCCTGAGGAAGTCATCGGGGTTCTTGATGAGGCCCGCGGCCCACTTCACCGCCGCGATGAGCTCCGGCGCGCGGATGCGCCCGTCCTTGTCCGTGTCGATGAGCTCGAGCGTGCGGGCGTCGAAGGCCAGGCCCTTCGTGGGGCAGGCCAGCGCCACCCAGAGTTTCCAGTCGAGCTGGTCGAGGCTGACGAAGTCCTGACCCGTCTCGAAGCGCACCTGGTCGAAGCCACCAGCGCGGAAGAACTGAAATGCACGTTCGCTCAAACCCAACCTCCAGCCTGCGAGCCCGGCGCCTTCATAGCGGCGGCGGCGTCGGGTACCAGCGGAGTTTTCGCGCGCGGCGCGAGGGCGCGACCGCGGGCCTCAGTGCACGAAGCGGTCGGCCGGGGCCTCCGCGCCGTGGGCGACGCGCAGCGGCAGCAGCTTCGCGAGGCCCGCCTCGTCGAGCCGCGTGCCGCGCTCGGGGAAGCCCAGGCCGCGGGGCGAGAACTCGGGCACGAAGAGCAGCGGGTGCGCCTCGCCGTCGTAGCCGAGCTGCACGAGCTGCTGCGGCTCGAAGCGCACGCACTGCTTCTCGCAGCAGAAGAAGGGCTCCTTCACCGCGTAGAGGCCCTCCGCCGGCAGCGGGGCCAGCGTCGCGGCGTCCTCAGGCGTGGGCAGCGTGTGGCCCTGCGCGTGCCAGGCCGCGCGGTTGAGCGCCCAGCCCGAGGGCAGGTACACGCCCGGGCCCGGGTCGCCGTGGTTGTGGAAGTACACCAGCCGCCCGGCCGGCACGCCGGCGAGGGGGACGGTGGTGCGGTAGAGGCCACAG
Source organism: uncultured Archangium sp. (assembly GCA_964449625.1). Taxonomy (GTDB): domain Bacteria; phylum Myxococcota; class Myxococcia; order Myxococcales; family Myxococcaceae; genus Archangium_A. The sequence continues at coordinate 11,549 of CAYUZK010000070.1, read as the reverse complement.
GGAGGGAGCGCCATGGGGGCCGTCTTGCTCCACCCCGCGCGGGGCGACAAGCCTCGTCGGCTCACGCCTCGGGCGGGAGGAAGTCCTCGTCGTCGTCGGCGGGGGCGTCGTCGGGGTCACCTTCGGCCTCAGCGTCGGCCACGTCGTCGTCGGCCAGCGGGGCGTCGCGCGTCTCGTCGTCTACCTCGAGGGCCGGCGTGGTGTTCGTCGAGCTCTGCGCGTGGGCCTGCGCGAGCTGCATGCGCGCCTCGAACTCCTCGAAGGTCTCCTCGGCCATCATGGTGGCCGAGTCGTTGCCGATGAACGCCTCGGGGGACGGTACGGGCGGCGGCGGCTTCGCCTTGAGGATGGTGGGCTTCTTCTTCGTGGCCATGGCGTCGACTCAGAGGCCGTAGGTGAAGACGGGCGTGAGGACCTCTTCGGTCTCGCCCGACGGGAGCAGGATGCGCGTGCGGTAGCGGAGCCGCAGCGGGCCGCCGATGTTCGTGACGAGGCGCACCGTGCGCCGCTCCGTGAGGAACGCGCCGGGCTCGAGCGGCGTCGCCCCGGGCGGGCACTCGCGCGCCGGCTCCTCGCTGCCCATGGGCTCGCCCGGGAAGTCCTCCAGCTCCAGCTGCGTCGCCGCGCACAGCTGCGTGCCCAACGTCGCGCTCCCCACGTTCACCAGCGAGAGCAGCACGCGGCCCGTCGGGGGCACCTCGAGCTGGTCGGTGACGAAGCTGACGCGCTCGAGGCCGCCGCCGCAGGCCGCCGCGAGGAGAAAGGAGAGGCTGAACACCCGACGCATGGGCCAGCACCGTACGCCGAACCGGGCGCCGCCGTCAGTACTCGAAGCCGCTCCCCCCGATGAACTCGCGGATGAGGGACGTCGGCGGCACGTGGTCTGGGTAGATGGCCACGAAGCGGTCGATGAGGTGTCGCAGCCGCACGGCCGTGGCGAAGGACGGGTGGTGCGGCGGCACCTCGAGCAGGTAGCGCTCGGCGTACACCTTGAGCACCGAGGGCTCGTAGATGAGCGCGGTGTCGAAGACGGCGTCGGCCTCGCCCTGGAAGGGGAAGATGTGCTTGCGCTCGCCGGCCAGCACCGAGGTCCACCGGGCGATGTTGTCGGCCGCGCTGTAGCCGCGCCCGTGTCGATCTCTCACGATGCGCCGCAGCAGCCGCAGGTCGGTGGGGCTGACGCGGCTCAAGCGGTCGAAGGGCAGCGCCGTCGCCGGGTGCACGAAGACGCGGAACACCTGCCCCGGCCGGGGGATGCCGTCGAGCAGCCCGGGGTTGAGGCCGTGGATGCCCTCCATCATCAGCAGGTCGCCGGGCCGGAGCGTCAGCCGCGGGCCACCCTCGGTGTGGCTTCGCCCCGTCTTGAAGTCGTAGCGCGCCAGCGTCACCGAGTCGCCGTCGAGCAGCCGCCGCACCTGCGCCTGGAGCAGCTTGAGGTCGAGCGCCTCGAGGGCCTCGAAGTCATACTCGCCGCGCTCGTCCTTCGCCGTCTTCTCGCGGTCGAGGTAGTAGTCGTCGAGCGAGAGGCCGATGGGGTTGAGGCCGTTGATCTGCAGCTGCACCGTCAGCCGCTTGATGAAGGTCGTCTTGCCCGACGAGGAGGGCCCGGCGATGGCGATGATGCGGAGCCGGTCGCGGGCCGCGGCGATGGTGTCGGCGATGTGGCCGATCTGCTTCTCGTGGAAGCCCTCGGCCACGCGCGTGAGCTGCACCACGCCGCCCGACACGCACAGCTGGTTGAAGGCGCCGACGCTGGTCAGGCCCATGGAGCCGAGCCACTTGCGGTGCTCGGCCACCATGCCCTGGTCGCGCAGGGTCGCGGCGGCGGCGTCGGCCCCGCTGCGGCGCGGGTCCTTCGGGCCCAGGTCGAGCACGAGCCCGTCGGCGTGCGGCCGCAGCGCGAAGCCCGTCAGCTCGCTGGTGTCGGCCATGGTGGGCCCCAGGCTCAGGGCGTAGACGCGCCCGCACGAGACGAGCGGCACCGTGGCGTGGCGCGAGCTCGAGAGCATGAGGTCGGCGTCGTGCCAGCCGCGCTCGCGGAAGTGCTCCCGCGCCTCCTCCACGGTCCAGTGCTCCCGGCGGATGGCGGCGCCCTGGGCGGCGAGCTGCTGCATCTGCTGCGTCAGGCGCGCGGCGAGGGTGGGAGGGTCGAAACCAGCGGCCCGGTGCACCTCGACGATCTGCACCGGCCCGCGCGAGGGGCCCATGGCCACGTGGAGCGTCGGGTCGAGCGCGTGCGCGGCCTCGAGCAGCAGCAGCGCCACCGAGCGCGCGTAGATCTGCCGGCCCTCCCAGTCGCCCAGCGTCAGCGGGGCCACCGTGGTGGAGGACACCAGCGGCGTGGCCAGCGACACCGGCTTCTGGCCCAGCAGCGCGCCCACCACCGGGAAGCCGCCGAGCTCCTTCGGGAGCACCTGCAGCAAGGTGGTGCCGGTGGGCACGCGCAGCTCGCCCTGCCCGGCGACGGTGACGACCACCTCGCGCGCGCGCGGCAGCGAGCGGCCCTGGAGCAGCGCCGCGAGGCTGTCGGTGAGGTGCACGAGGTCGCCGCGGACCTGCGCGAAGAGCGCCTGCACCACCTCCAGGGCGATGCGCGGCTCGCGGCGCGAGAAGTCGTCCCACGCCTCGGGGGTCACCTTCGCCACCACCAGGGGCGTCAGCGCGCGCACCGTCGCCGCGCGGGGCTGGCCGGTGAGGAGCCCGAGGGAGCCGAACTCCGCGCCGCGGCGGATGGGCGACATCGGCACGTGGTTGCGCTCGGCCTGCGCCACGCCCTCGAGGAGGACGTACATGTCGCGGCCCGGCTCCTCGGCGCGGACGATCTCCTCGCCTTCGGCGAACTGCAGGCGCTCCACGATGGCCGCGAAGCGCGCCAGGGCCACCGGCGAGAGGCGCCCCAGCGTCGGGCTCTCCTGGAGCGCCGCGAGGACCTGGGCGTGGGCCGGGGCGAGGACGTCGGGGGCCATGCGTCGCATCGAAGGCCCCAACCGTGCGCAGGGGAAGCCCTTTCGTCACGCCGCGCCAGCGGGGCCCGTCAGAACTGCTCGGTGCGCGCGCGAGAGACGCCGTAGGCCTGCGCCTTCGGCTCCTCGGGGAAGGGGAGCTTCGCCGGGTCGAGGCCCATGCGCGGGGCGAAGTCTTTGATCTTCACCGTGCCGCCCTGCTTGTTCTGCCCGAGCAGCCCGCGCACGTCGTTGAGCGCGGTGTTCTCGGCGCTCACGGCGTTGCTGTTGGCGAAGCCCGGCTTCACCAGCACGATGGGCACCTTCGGGTCGAGGGCGACGTTGCCGGAGCTCTTCCAGTCGTAGTCCTCCTCGAGGGCCGACAGCGAGATGACGTTCCACGGCACCTCCTGGCTCTTGAAGCCGCCGAACTTCACCACCATGGCCGCGGCGCCGGGCGCCGTCTCGTCGAAGAGGCCGCCGTTGCCGAAGAAGAGGTTGCCCTTGATCTCCGTGGCAGGGCCCGTCTTCTCGCTGGTGGCCGTGGAGTAGATGGCGCCGCCGACGTTGTGCGCGAAGAGGTTGCCGGTGATGACGAACTTCTGCGCGGCGTACTTCTGCCCGAGCTGCAGCGCCGCGGGGTTCCCCGTCGTCGGGTCCGGGTTGTAGGGCCAGTTCATGATGAACGAGTTGCCCTCGATGACGTACTGCGCGGGGATGTCCTTGAAGCGGGCCGAGTCGGCCTCCCAGGCGAGCACGTTGTTCAAGACGAAGTTGTTGCGCACGATGACCTCGGCCCCAGGCGACGCGGCGCGAATGAGGGGCGCGGCGGCCTTGTTCGAGCTGTTGAGGAAGACGTTGTCGGCGAGCACTAGCCGCTGCGTGGTGAGGTAGCCGAGGGTGACGTGCTGCACGCCCGCCGACTCGCCCTTGAGCAGCGAGTTGGTCTTCGCGTCGTACTTGTTGCCGCCGCCCACATCCATCACGAAGCCCGAGAGGTAGAACTCCTTGAGCGCGTGGTCCTTGCCGCCGAGCACGAAGGCGGTGCCGCCCAGGGACACCACGGTGGGCGTGTCGAAGGGCGCGCGCTTCGCGAAGGCGTCGTCGTAGCCGCCGAGGAGGCGCAGCGTGGTGTCCGGCGCGACGAGCTCGCCGAGCGAGAAGTTGCCGGTGCCGCCCTTCCCGGCGAGGGCGCCGTGGGCCACCTTCACGTTGATGACCCAGAAGCGGTCGTTCTCGGGCAGGTCGCACGGGGGCGCCTGCATGCCGCGCACCTTGGGCAGCGGGCACTTCGGCGCGGCGGCGATGAGCTCCTCGACCTTCGCGAGCGCCTTGTTCAGCTTGCTGAAGGCGAAGACCGTCTTGTCATCGGCCTTCGCGGTGGCCGCGGCGAAGGCCGGGGTGTCCTTCTCGGCGACGAGCAGGTCGATGGTGGTGGCGGCGAGCGCCGGGGTCGAGAGGAGGAGCAGGGCACAGAGGAGTCGGGACATGGAGGGACCTCGAGGGGGGAGCTACCAGGCAGAGCGGACGAGCCGGAGGTGGTTGTAGTTGGTCTTGAGCTGCGTGGACGAGGTGCCGACGTTGAAGTCGATGATGACGCCGCTGGTGCCCGCGCCTGGCGAGGAGGTCCAGAAGTACGAGTAGGGGTAGGTCGCCGTCCCGGGCGTGGTGCCGAAGTAGGTGGCGTTGATGGCTGGGCTCTCGCAGTTGTCCTCGATGAGGCTCGCCAGCTCCTGGAAGTTGGGCACGCGCCAGTCGGTGCGCCCCATGCGCTGCCCGGCGGTGTTGGCGTTGACCTGCTGCGCGCGCTGCAGCGAGCCCTGCCAGGTGAAGGTCACGGGGCTGCTGGCGACGCAGGCGGTGCCGCTCCAGGTCTCCCCCTCGTGGCACCGCTTCCACATGAGGCCTGTCTTCCGGTCGGTGACGGTGCCGTCGCCGTGGTTGGTGTAGCGGGCGTCGGGCTTGGTGTAGGCCGCCTGGCCGTTGCAGATGGCCGCGGAGGCGTCGGCGGGGAGCAGCGCCGAGAGCGCCAGGGGGAGGAGCAGCATCGAGAGGAGGCGTGGGGTCATCGCGTTCTCCGGGAGTGAGAGGGCATCAGTTACCGCGCACGGCGCGAACGGCGCGCCGGCTGTGGGAGTCAGCGGTCTGGCTGGCGCCGCTGGGGACGAAGACCGTCCACGGCATGAAGCCACCCGAGTTCGCGTGCGGCGTGGAGGACCAATACTGCGCGTTGGCGTGGGCGAAGTACGGCGAGAGGAGCGGGTAGAGGAGCACCAGCTCCTCGCGCGAGGGTACCCGCCAGCCGGTCGTGCCGCAGTGGCTCTTCGCGTTCAGCGCCGCGACGAACTGCTGCGTGTCGCAGGTGGTGGTGTCCTGGCAGACGCCGCCGTTGGGCTGGCCCGGGTAGCCGCCGTTGGTGGAGGTGTTGGTGTCGTACCAGGTGTACGTCCAGTCCTTGTCGTGCAGCCCGCCGTCGTCGGTCTTCACCTCCCACACCAGCCCCGTCACGTTGTCTCGCACGCACGCCCACTCCTCCGCGTCTGCGGGGAGGTCCACGCCCGCGGGGTCGAGCTTGGTGAAGTCGGCGCTGCCAGGGCCGGCGCCCAGCTTGACGAGGCCGGTGACGGCGTCGCGCCCGCGCTCCGCGTCCTGCCCGGGGAAGAGGTGCGTGCCGTCGGCCGTGCTGTTGCACGCGAGGTCGTCGCGCGTCGCGTTGCCACAGGTCGTCCGGCTCGAGTCGTTGATGCCCCGGCTCCGGCAGGTGACGGTCACGCTCGCGTTGGCGTTGACGATGCGGCCCTTCGCGTTCGACACGGCGCACACCATCGCCGTGGGCTGAGTGAGCACCATCACGCCGAAGCTGGAGCCGTTGGGCAGCGAGCCAGGGAAGGTGAAGCTGCCGTTCGCGGTGCGGGTCTGCGGCGTGCCGGCGTTGAGCCGCAGCGTCACCGACTGGCCGGTAATCAGGCCGGTGACATTGGCGCTGACGGTGTGGTTCGTCGCCGCGAGGTTCACGCAGGTGAGCCCGATGGTGGTGACGGCCGCCGTCGTGGTGCCCGAGGCGTTGCTCAGCGTGCAGTGCTGCGTCGCGGGCTGGGTGACGACGGTGACGGCGTAGGTCTCGAGGTAGTCGGCCGGGGCGGCGAAGCGGAACGTGCCGTTGGTCGTGACGTCGAGGAACACGTCGCGGACCTCGGCGCCGTTGGTGAGCCGGTTGCGCAGGCGCACGGTGCTGCCCGTGCCCACCCCTGACGCGGTGCCGCCGATGGCGAAGCCGCAGACGACGCGCACCGCGGTCACGTCGCTGGTGCCCATCGTGCCGGTGCCGTTCTCGACGCCGCACAGTTGTCCCGGCGGCTGCTGTGCGACGGTGACCGAGTAGGTCGCGCCGGTGGGCAACTTGGTGGCAAAGGTGAAGGTGAGGGTGCTCTCGAGGGGGAGGTCGTCGCCCCCGTTGTTGCGGAGCACGAGCGGCGAGGCGAAGTTGAGGCCCGAGATGGTGCCCCCGACGGCGTAGGAGGTCACGCAGGCGACGGCCACGTTCGTGACGTTGGCCGCGTTGATGGTGCCCGTGCCGTTGGTGACGGTGCACATCTGCCCGACGGGCTGGCTGGCCACGGTGACTGCGTAGGTGCTGCCGTGCGGCACGGGCGTCGAGAAGGTGAAGGCGCCGTTGGCGGAGCGGACGAGGTCGTTGCCCCCGTCGTTGCGCAGGGTGATGGAGCCAGAGAGGCCAGCGAGGGTGCCGCCGACGGAGTAGGTGTTGGTGGTGCAGGTGACGGCCACGTTGGTGACGTCGGCGTTGTTGATGGTGCCCGAGGCGTTGGAGACCGCGCAGGTCTGGCCGACGGGCTGGCTGGCGATGGTGACCGAGTAGCTGGCCCCGTGGCTGAGCGTCGTCGGGAACGAGAAGGGACCGAAGCTCGTGCGGACGAGGTCGTCGCCGCCGTTGTTGCGCAGGGTGACGGAGCCGACGAGCCCGGTGATGGAGCCGCCGACCAGGAAGGGGTGCGAGGTGCAGGTGACGGTGATGGTCGTGACGTCGGCGGTGACGGTGCCGGAGCCGTTGGGCACGAGGCAGGTCTGGCCGACGGGCTGGCTGGCGACGGTGACCGAGTAGGAGGCCCCATGGGTCAGCGGCGTCGAGAACGTGAAGCTGCCGTTGGTCGTGCGGACGAGGTCGTTGCCGCCGTTGTTGCGCAGCGTGACGGACCCGGAGAGGCCCGAGAGGGTGCCGCCGACCGAGTAGGTGTTGGTGGAGCAGGAGACGGAGACGCTGGTGACGTTCGCGCTGCCCATGGTGCCGGAGCCGTTGGTGATGACGCAGGTCTGCCCCGCGGGCTGGCTGTAGATGGTGACGGCGTAGGTGCCGCCGCTCGGCACTTCGCTCGGGAAGCTGAAGGGGCCGTTTGCCGTGACGGACACGCTGTCCGTGCCGTTGTTGGCCAGCGCCAGGCTGCCGGTGAGTCCCGTCACCGTCCCACCGACGGTGTAGGTGGGCACGGGATCCGACGTGCACGAGACGGAGACGGTGGTGACGTTGGCGGCGTTGATGGTGCCGGAGCCGTTGGCGACGACGCAGGTCTGGCCGCCGGGCTGCGAGGCGACGGTGACGGCGAAGGTGCTGCCGTGCGCGACGGGCGTGGCGAAGGTGAAGCTGCCGTTCGTGGTGCGGACGAGCTCGTCGCCGCCGTTGTTGCGCAGCGCGACGGAGCCGGTGAGGCCGGAGATGGTGCCGCCGATGGAGTAGGTGTTGGTGGAGCAGGAGACGGCGACGGTGGTGACGTCGGCGGCGTTGATGGTGCCGGAGCCGCTGGCGATGACGCAGGTCTGGCCCGTGGGCTGCGAGGCGACGGTGACGGCGTAGGCAGCACCCGAGGCGAGCCGCGTGGCGAAGGTGAAGGCGCCGTCAGCCGTGCGCACCAGGTCGTCGCCGCCGTTGTTGCGCAGGGTGACGCTGCCGGTGAGGCCAGAGACGGTGCCGCCGACGGAGTAGGTGGGCACGGTGTCCGTGGTGCAGGTGACGGAGACGCCCGTCACGTCGGCAGCGTTGATGGTGCCGGAGCCGCTGGCGACGACGCAGGTCTGGCCCGTGGGCTGCGAGGAGACGGTGACGGCGTAGGCAGCACCCGAGGCGAGCCGCGTGGCGAAGGTGAAGGCG
>CAYUZK010000070.1:0-3346 GCA_964449625.1 uncultured Archangium sp. | reverse complement strand
CCGTCAGCCGTGCGCACCAGGTCATCGCCGCCGTTGTTGCGCAGGGTGACGCTGCCGGTGAGGCCCGTGACGGTGCCGCCGACGGCATACGTCGCCGGCGGCTCCGTGACCGGCTCTTGCTGGCAGGCACTCACCGTCAGCGCGAGCAGCACGCCGCCGACCCTCCACGTCAGCGCGCTGCCCCGTACGTCGCCCCACGTCGTCCCTCGTTCCGTCTGGTTCCGCCCCTGCATGGCTGCCTCCGAGGGGGCGAAGCTTCAGGGGCTTGAGGTAACGCATGAGGTAACGCGACGACCGAGAACGGCTGGCGTCCGTCAGCGCGCGTCGGCTGGGCGGATGGCGGCGAGCAGGGCGCGCGTCTCAGGAGAAGGGGCGATGCCCAGGTGCTCCGCAAGGAGTTGCTCGCAGCGCAGGTAAGCGCGCTGAGCATCGGGGGCCTGCCCGAGCGCCACGAAGCCCTGGATGAGGACCCGGTACGACGGCTCGGCGAGCGGGTCGACCGCCAGGGCAGCCTCAGCCAGCGCCACCGCGTCGCGCGCATCGGTGGGCAGGCGCCGCGACGCCGCGCGCTGGAGCGTGGCCAGCACCCGGCGGCGCAGGCGCGTCGAGGCCTCGAGCACCCAGGGCAGGTGGTCATCACCCGGGAGCAGTGGCCCCCGGTAGAGCGCGCGCACCCGGTCCACCGCGTCGCGCCCGGCCTCTTCGTCGGCCAGGCTCTGCTCGACGGCCCACAGGTCGCAGCCCACCTCGCCCCGGTCGAGTGTCAGCGCGCCCTCGTCGAGGCGCACGGCCTCGGCGCCGACGAGCTTTCGGAGCCGGGCCAGGGTCGTCTTCAGGTTGTCCTGGGCGCTCACCGCGTCGCTCTCGGGCCACAGGGCCGTGGCCGCGTCGCCGACGCGCACGCGGCGCTCCACCAGCAGCAGCTTGAGGAGCTCCAGCGGCCGGTGCTGCACCTTGCCGCCGAAGGCGAGGCGCTCGCCGCCGACCGTCACCACGAAGTCGCCCAGGGCGCGCACCACGACGCTGCGCGGCCAGGAAGGAACAGTCTCGGTCGCCCCGCCGGGGCGCACGCGCTGGCTGCGGATGACGTCCTGCACGAAGGCCGGCTCGAGGCCCTGCTCCAGCGCCCGCGCGAGGAGCGGCGCGAGGTCCTCGTGCGTCCAGAAGGGCACGAGGCGATAGCCGCGCGCGCGGCCCAGAGAGAGTGCCTCAGCCAGCGCTCGGTCGAGGCGTGGCAGGTCACCGTCGGCTGCCGCGAACGAGGCGCGGTTGAGCAGCAGCAGGTAGTGCTGCGGGCCGTAGCCACAGGCGGCGGCCTGGGCGACCGCGGCGTCGTTGATGGCCTCGGCCTCAGCGCGGCGCTCGCACCGGAAGAGGGCCTGCGCCCAGCCGTAGTCGAGCTGCACCAGCACGTAGGGCGAGCCGGTGCGCACCGCGAGCGCGTGGCAGGGCTCGAGGCGCTCGAGGGCCCGCCGCGGCTCTCCCGCCGCGAAGTCGAGCCAGGCGCAGAAGAACTGGTAGTGCCCGAAGTGCACCACGCGCTCGTCGCCGAGCGTCGCCGGCATGCGCTCGATGACCTCCCGCGCGCGCGCCACGTCGCCCTGTGAGAAGGCCGCGTAGGCCGCCTGCACGAGGAACGTGAAGTCCATCAGGTGCACGCCGCTCTCGCGCGCCGCGGCGAGGCCACGCTCGGCGGCCTCGAGGCCGGCCTCTGGCGACAGGCCGTACCAGGAGAACATCGCGTCGACGACTTGCCACAAGAGGGCGCTGAGCGGGTCGAGCGCCGCCTCGCTCGCCGCGCGGCGCAGGCGATCGACCACCAGGCGGCTCTGCTCGAGGTCGCCGCGCCACGCGTGGAAGCGCAGCAGGTTGGCGCCGACCTGCAGCCGCTGCGCCGGCTGGAGCGGCGCGTAGAACACCAGCCGGTGCAGCGTCTTCTCGAGCGCGGGCACCGCGGGGTCGAGCGGCCGGCGCACCATCAGCGCGGCGAAGAGCAGCACCTTCTGTCGCAGCCGCGTGGCCAGCGACGCGCGCGGCACCTCGCCCTGGCCGAAGCCGGCGTAGGCGTCGATCCACTCGTCGAGCTGCGCGAAGTCACCGAACTCGAGCAGCACCGACTGCGCCGCGCCGCACCAGGCCAGGTGCATGCCCTCCCAGTCTCGCGCCGCCCGCAGCGCGTGGAAGGCCGCGGAGAAGTCCGCGCGGGCCGCGAGGGTGTCGCGGGAGAGCAGGCAGGTGCCCCGCCACAGGCGCGCGCGGGGCGACGCGGCGAGCGCGCCTGCCGGGAGCCGGCCGAACCAGTCGAGCAGCATCGACCAGCGCCCCTGCTCGACCCAGCGGGCGGCGTTGCGGGTGATGAGCCCGAGCGCGCGGTCCGGCAGGCCCGCTTCGAGCCACAGCCCGACGGCCGCCGCGCCATCGTCGCCCTCGAGGGCCTCCGCCGCCACCGCGTGGAGGCGCTGGTACTCCACGGCGTCGCAGGCCTCGCGCAGGCGCTCGAGGAGGAAGTCGCGGAAGAGCGGGTGGAAGACCCAGGTGTGCCGCCACTTCCGGTGCCGCTCGAGGAAGACGTGCGCCTGGTGGAGCTGCGTGAGGAGCTGCCCCGCGTCGCGGCGGCCCGACACCCGCGCGGCCGTCGCCACCGTGAGGTGCGGCAGCACCGCGACCTGCTCGAGGAAGCGGCGGTGCGCCTCGGGGGCATGGGCGAGCAGCTCGCTGGCGAAGAAGCGGAAGATGCCCTCGGGGTGCGCGAGGGCCGCCTCCTGCTGCGCCGGGGTGCCCCGCAGCAACAGCACCAGGCCCGCGGCCCAGCCGTGGGTCCGCTCCAGCACACGGCGCGCGGTGTCGGGCGTCGGCGTCACCCCCAGCCGCTTCGCCACCGCCTGCAGCTCGTCGGCGTCGAAGGCCAGGTCTTCGGGGCCGACCAGCGCCACGCCCGGCTCGACCTCCAGGCGCGCCCACGCGGCGGGGATGGCGCTGCGGCTGGCGACGATGACGCGGACGCCCGGCGGCAGCGCGGCGACGAAGGCCGCGAAGGCCTCGTGCAGGGCGCTGCTTTGCGGGAGCAGGTGATAGTCGTCCACCACGAGCAAGCAGGCGGCCGGCAGGCGAGGGCCGAGCACGGCGCCGAGGTGCCGGGCGAAGGCGACGGGCGTGGCCTGCAGCTCCGGGCCCAGCCGCGGCGCCCGGGGCGCGCCGACGGTTCGCAGGGCCCGTGCGAGGTGGCCGAAGAAGGTGCCCGGGTCGGCGTCGAGCGCGTCGAGGCGGTACCAGGCCGCGGGCGCCTTCGTCTCAGAGAGGAGCTCCGCGGCGAGGGTGGTCTTCCCAGAGCCGGCCGGCGCGGCGA
>CAYUZK010000069.1:0-26150 GCA_964449625.1 uncultured Archangium sp. | reverse complement strand
CGGTGCTGGCCGCCGCACCGCCCGCAGCGCCGCCGCTGGCGCCCCCGACGCCGCCTTGCGCGCCGAAGCCGCCGCCCCCGCCGCCTCGATCATCGCCGACGCCCACGCCGGCCTCGAGGCACTCCGGCGGGTGGGCGCCCGCAGGTCGCGAGCCCACGAGCTGCGGCGCGACGCTGACGAGGCCGTCGATGGTGACGTCGCCCAGCACGAGGAGCTGCGCCGGCCGCGTGCCGGTGAAGTGCACCTCGACGCCGGGGCCGACGCTCAGCGACATCATCGTGAAGAGCGCGAGGCCGCCGTCGGGCGAGGTGCGGGCCGTGAGGGCCGGTGGCAAGCCGCAGCCGCCGTCTTCGATGAAGGGCGGGTCGGCGGGCCCCGTGTTGAGCACCACCGCGCAGCGGCCGCCGTCAGGGCTGGTGAGCGCCCAGGGCTCCGACGGGTAGGGCACCTGGGTGATGGCGAGCTCGAAGAAGCGCGGGGTGAAGCCCGCGGGGAGCCACGGCCGGCACGCGCCGCCCAGGCACCGCCCGTTGCCGCCCTGGCAGCCGTCGCCGTCTTGCGAGGGGTCGGCCTCGAGCTGGCACAGGGCGTTGTTCACCGCGTCGCAGGCGATGATGGGCTGGCGAATGCGCTGACACGCCGGCGGCGCCTGGGCGCACTGGAGCGGCACGCACGCGCCGCCGGTGCAGGTGGCGACGTTGGTGCAGGGGAGGGAGTCGTCGCAGACGGTGCCGCCCGGCGAGACGCCGCACACGTCGGCCGCGCACTGGCCCCCGGCGCAGACGCCGCCGTCGCCGCAGGGCGTGCCGGGCGGGCGGGGCTGGTAGCTGCAGCTGCCAGGCGAGAGGCAGGCCAGGGCCTCGACCTGGCACTGGCCGGGAGAGGGGCAGGTCGACAGCTCGCAGCCCGCATCGGCGCCGCCGTCGGTGCCCGCGTCGAGCCCCCCGTCGATGCCGCCGTCGCCGGGCCCCTCGCCGCGGAAGACGAAGGTCAGGGTGGCCGTCTCGCCCCGGGTGACGGTGACGCGCCTGGACTCCGAGGCGAAGGCAGCGCCCGAGCAGCCGGCCTGGGCGAAGCGCTGCACCGTCACCTCCAGCTCGCCCGTCAGCTCGCTCGTCTCGGCCAGGCCCACCACGAGCTCGTCGTCGTCGCGGTCGAGGGCCGTGGGCACGGCGTTGACGACGGTGCCGCTCGCGTTGCTCGCTGACACGCGCACACAGCGCGTCTGCGTCTCGTTCTCGAAGGTGAGGGTGATGACGACGGCCCCCGGGCGGGGCCCGCACGCCGCGACGAGGAGCACTGCCGTCAGGAGCCCGTGAAGCCGCATGGGCCTCAGTGTACGCGACTCGACGGAGAATCGGCTCCTCGACCGCGCGCCGCTACAGGCGCGTAGGCCGGCGCGGGCAGGAAAGTTTGCCGCGCGGCGGGCGACCGTATGGTGGGCGCGACATGCCCCCTCACGATGATCGACAGCTCTCGCTCCCGCTCCCCGCCACCCCGCGGCTCCGCGTCATCCAGGGCCTGGGCCAGAAGCAGCAGGAGCCGCTGTTGTCTCGCGACGCGGTCGCGCGCGTGCTGGTGGAGGCCGGCGCCGATCTCCTGCTGCGGCGCATCTCGCCGGAGCGCGCGGAGGTGATCGAGCAGGCCGTCGACGAGATCCTCGCGCTCTTCGACCGCGTGGACGACAACCGGCTCCTCTTCCCCGTGCTGCAGCGGAAGCTCGACGAGCTGGAACAGCTCATGCGCGAGACGCGTGACACCCGTCGGCGGCGCGTCACCCGTCGCTGACAAGCGAGTTGTTTCAACAGTTTGCGCCACCGAGGCGGTGCGCCTAGCATCGGAGCCGGATTTCGTCCGTGTCGCTCGAACCCTACGGCCGCTACCAGCTGCTCAAGAAGCTCGCCACCGGGGGCATGGCACAGATCTACCTCGCGCGGCAGGTCGGCCCGGAGGGCTTCGAGAAGCTCCTGGTGGTCAAGCGCATCCTCCCGCACCTGGCGGAGAACGACGACTTCATCACCATGTTCCTCGACGAGGCGCGCATCGCGGCGCGCCTCAACCACCCCAACATCGTCCAGATCTTCGACCTCGGCGCGCAAGACGACAGCTACTTCATCGCCATGGAGTACATCCACGGCGAGGACGTGCGCCGGGTGTGGAAGCACGCCGACAAGGTGGGCAAGCCCATTCCCCTGGCGCTCATCTGCCGCATCATCATCGACGCCTGCGCGGGGCTCGACTACGCGCACAAGAAGACCGACGCCTCGGGCCGGCCCCTGGGCATCGTGCACCGCGACATCTCGCCGCAGAACATCCTCGTGTCCTTCGAGGGCGGCGTGAAGGTGGTGGACTTCGGCATCGCCAAGGCGGCGGACCAGGCGACGGTGACGCGCTCCGGGGTGCTCAAGGGCAAGTACTCGTACATGTCGCCGGAGCAGGCCGGCGGGCAGCACATCGACTGCCGCACCGACATCTTCGCGCTCGGGGTGGTGCTCTACGAGCTGCTCACCGGCACGCGGCTCTTCAAGCGGGCGACCGACATCCAGACGCTCAACGCCGTCACCGAGTGCAACATCGCGCCGCCCTCGGAGATCAACACCCGGGTGCCCACGGACCTCGACGACATCGCGATGCGGGCGCTGGCGAAGGACCGCGACGCCCGCTTCCCCGAGGCGCGGCAGCTGGGCATGGCCCTGGAGAGCTGGATGCTGGCCAACCAGCTCCCCTCGAGCAACGCGATGCTCGCGGAGTTCATGCACGACATCTACGCCGAGCGCCTCGCCCGCGAGCAGGAGGAGGGGCGGCTGCTCGTCGAGACGGCGGAGGCCTCGCGCGGCGAGGAGGCGGCGGCCGCGGCGGAGCGGGCCACGCCTTCGTTCGACTCCATCAAGCGGCCGACGAAGTCCATGCGCTCGGCCGGCAGCGGCTCGCCGCCCCGGCAGAGGCGCGACGTCGAGGCCACGGCCGCGGAGCGCCCGTCGCGCTCGGGCTCGGTGTCGAAGAAGCAGGTGGACGACGCCCTGGCGCTGCCGCCGCGGCCGGTGCCGCAGGTGCAGCACCCCACCGAGGCGAGCATGCCCACGCAGAACACCGCGCCGCGGCGGGGCGCGCTGCTGGGCGCCGTGGCCGCGGCGGCCCTGGTGGTGGGCGGCGCCATCGCCTGGCTGAAGCTGGGCGCGACGAGCGACGCCCCGGGCAGCCTGGCCCTCGCCTCCACGCCCAGCGGGGCGGCCGTGCGGCGCGGCGAGCTCGTCGCCTGCACCACGCCCTGCACGCTGACGGAGCTCCCCCCGGGCCCGGTGACGCTCACCTTCTCGCTCGAGGGCCACGGCAGCGTGAGCCACACCTTCGAGGTGCTGCCCGGCGAGACGGCCGCGCCGCAGCCGGTGGCGCTGGCGCCCGTGCCGGTGGTGCCCACGGTGGTGGACGTGCCCGCGCCGGCGCCGGTGGCGCTGACGATCGAGACCATCCCCACCGGGGCCCTGGTGCTGGTCGACGGCGAGAGCGCCGGCAGCGCCCCGGTGACGACGAAGGCGCCGCGCGGCGCGGCCCTCGAGCTGCGCGCCGAGCTGACGGGCTACGAGCCGGCCACCGAGCGCCACGCGGTGGGCGAGGGGCCGAGCGAGACGAAGACCCTGACGCTGCGGGCCGTGGCGAAGCCGGTGGGGCGCCCGCCGGTGGTGCGGCCCCCGGTGGAGCCGACGATCCGCCCGCCGACGACGGTGGCCCGGGGCCTGGTGCGCTTCGTGGTGAAGCCCTACGGCACGGTGGAGTGCGCGCCCAACTACAACTTCGGCGAGACGCCCTTCGCCGACAAGGAGCTGCCGGCGGGCGAGTACCGCTGCGTCATCTCCAACCCCGAGCACGGCAAGCGCACGGAGCTGGTGCAGGTCGTCGCGAACCGCACCACCAAGGTGATGGTCACCTTCGCCGAGTAGCGGGCGCTGAGGCCCCGCAAAAGACCGAGGCCGCCGCCCCGGTGATGCGGGCGACGGCCTCATGGGTGCTTCACCGCGCGAGGCGGTGACTCACTTCTTCTTCAGCTCTTCGTCGATGATCGACTTGAAGGCGTCGATGGGCTGCGCGCCCACGAGCTGCCGACCGTTGATGAAGAAGGTCGGCGTGCCGTTGGCGCCCACGCGCATGCCCTCGGCCGAGTCGGCCTGCACGTAGCCGTCGTACTTGTTCGAGTCCATCGCCGCCTTGAACTTGCCCATGTCGAGGCCGAGCTCGCTGGCGTAGCGCTCGAGGTCGCCGCGGTCGAGCTGCTGCTGATTGGCGAAGAGCTTGTCGTGGTACTCCCAGAACTTGCCCTGCTCGTTGGCCGCCATCGACGCCATGGCCGCCGGCTTGGCGTTGTTGTGGAAGGGCAGCGGCTGGTGCTTGAAGACGACCTTGATCTTGTTGCCGTACTGCTTCTCGAGGTCGTGCAGCGTGGGCACCACGCGCGAGCAGAAGGGGCACTGGAAGTCGGACCAGGCGACGATGGTCACCGGGGCGTTCTTCGGGCCCTTCACCGGCGCGCCGGTCAGGTTGATGTCCGTCACCACCTTGGGGGCCTCGGGGGCCGCGGGCGGGGCGGCCTTGCCGGCCTCCTTCTGGAGCTCGGCGTAGACGGCGTCGAGCTTGATGCCCTTGGCCAGGAGCGCGTCGGCCTTCTTGATCTCCTCGTCGATGATGCCCTTGAAGGCCTCGAAGGGCTGGGCGCCGACGAGCTCGCGGCCGTTGATGAAGAAGGTGGGGGTGCCGTTGGCACCGACCTGCATGCCCGCCGCCGAGTCCTCCTCGACGCGCTTGGTGTACTTGCCGCTGTCGAGGGCGGCCTTGAACTTGCCCATGTCGAGGCCCAGCTCGCTGGCGTAGCGCTCGAGGCTGCCGCGGTCGAGGGCCTGCGCGTTGGCGAAGAGCTTGTCGTGCATCGGCCAGAACTTGCCCTGCTCGTGCGCGGCCATCGACGCCTCGGCGGCGATCTTCGCGTTGTTGTGGAAGGGCAGCGGCTGGTGGCGGAAGACGACCTTCACCGAGTCACCGTAGGTGTCCTCGATCTGCTTCAGGGTCGGCACCACGCGCGAGCAGAACGGGCACTGGAAGTCGGACCAGACGGCGATGGACACCTTCGCGTTCTTCGGGCCCTTGGCCGGCGAGTCGGCGGGGATGTCGATCTTCCGGAGCGCGGCCGGGGGCGGCGCCTGCGGAGCCTGGGCCTGCGGCGCGGGGGCCGGGGCCGAGACGCCCTTCTCGATGATGCGCGCGTACACCTGGTCGGCCGGCGTGCCGCTCTTCACCATCTCCTGCGCCTTGCCGATCTCCTCGTCGATGATCTTCTTGAAGTTGTCGATGGGCTGCGCGCCCGACAGCTTGCGGCCGTTGATGAAGAAGGCCGGGGTGCCGGTGGCGCCGAGCTTCATGGCCAGCGCCGTGTCGTTGTCGATCTGCGTCTGGAACTTCGGCAGCTGCAGGTCGGCCTTCCACTTCTCGACGTTGAGGCCGATCTCCTTCGCGTAGCCCTCGAGGTGGTTGTCCTCGAGCTGCTGCGCGTTGGCGAACATCCGGTGGTGCATCTCCCAGTACTTGCCCTGCTCGCCGGCGGCCAGGGCCGCGAGGGCGGCCGGCTTCGCGCGCGGGTGGAAGCCCAGCGGGTGCTGCTTCATCGCCACGCGGACCTTGCCCTCGTACAGCTTCTCGAGCTCGACGATGGTGTTGTTGCCCCGCGAGCAGAACGGGCACTGGTAGTCCGAGAACTCCACGATGGTGACCAGGGCCGTCGCGGGCCCCTTCACCGGCGCGTCACCGACGGGCACGTTGTAGACGGTGGTGTCCGACGGGGGCGCGCCCTGCGGGCGGGCCGCAGGCTGCGCGCCGGGGGCCGCGGCGACGGCGGCCGCCGACGGGCTCCCGCCCTCGGACGGCTTCTGGAACATGTTGCCGACGGCGAAGCCGACGACACCGCCGACGATGAGGGCGATGATGACTGAAGGTTTCATGAGTGTTTTTGCTCCCTTGGGAAAACCACGCGCCAGCTGATAGCAACGCGCGGGATGTAGCGCAATGCACGACACGAATGAACGACAGCGGCTCTCGGTTTCAGCCCACCTCGTCGACGGGCGTGGCCTGGCCTGCCCGGCGCCCATCATCGAGCTGGCGAAGGCCCTGCGGCGGCACCCCGAGGTGGAGCTGTGGGCCGACGACCCGGCGGCGCTGGCCGACGTGCGGGCCTTCACCGAGGCCACCGGGCACGCGCTGGCGGCGCTGGTCGAGGGCCCGCCGCTGCAGGCGGTGGTGCGTCGCCGGGGTCCATGAAACCCTGCTCGGTCGCCGGCGACCCGGGGTACATTTCCGCTGCTGCCCGCAAGCTCGCGGCGTTGTGGCCCGGTACGCGCGGTGCAGAGCCCGGGGAGAACCACCGAGGAGGTCGCCGTGAACGTGGAGCTGAATCGAGTCGAGGCGGAGCTGCAGCACGAGGAGTCGGCCCTGTACACGGAGCTGTCGCGGCTGGCGGAGGTGAGCGGCGAGCTCGGGGCGCGTCTGGCGGCCCTGTCCCAGACGGGACAGGCGCTGAACGAGCTGGGGCTGGTGGATCGCGCCCGGGCGCAGCCGCCGACGGTCGACGTCGACGGCGCCTTCGCCAACGCGCGGGTGGCGCGGGAGGCGGCCGTCAAGCTCCGGCGCGACACCAACGCCGCCATCCGGCAGCAGCTCGCGGACACGAAGGCGAAGCTCCAGCAGCTCACCAGGCAGGTGCTGGCCGACGAGCTGCTGGCGAAGCAGCTCGAGGTGAACGTGCGCGAGGCCGAGGCGCTGGCCCGACAGCGCGCTGCCGCGCCGCCTCCTCCCGCGCCGCCGTCGCCCTCGCCGCCCCAGCCCGCGGTGCCCCCGGCGCTCCAGGCGAAGGCCCCGGCCAAGCCGCAGCGGCAGCGCCCTCGCGTGCGCATGCAGGCCGAGGTCGACTTCCAGTCCGATGACAACTTCTTCAACGGCTTCTCGGCCAACATCTCCGACGGCGGGCTCTTCGTGGCCACCACCAGCCTGGTGCCCCTGGGCACGGAGGTGGACCTCGCCTTCACGCTGCCCTCGGGCGCGCGCATCGAGACCAAGGGCGTGGTGCGCTGGGTGCGCGAGGTGAACGACAAGCTGCCCGAGGCCTTCCCCGGGCTGGGCGTGCAGTTCAAGCACCTCGAGCCGACGGCGCAGGCGGCCATCGACCAGTTCCTCGCCGAGCGGGAGCCGCTGTTCTACGCGGAGTGACCGGGCCGCCGCTTCAGGTGAGCTGCAGCACCTTCTCTTCGAGGCGCTTGCCGCGCCAGACCGAGAGGAAGAGCACCTCGCGCTGCGCGAGCAGGCCCACCACCCGGGTGATGATCTCCTCGGGCTGCACGCCCTGCCCGTCGAAGGTGACGCACAGCACCTTGTTGGCCTCGAGCCGCGCGTCCTTCACGCCCGAGAGGGCGCGCACCTCGGGCAGCGGCACCTCGCCCCTGGCGATCTGCACGCGGAACTCGGCGAGCTGGCCGGTGAGCTCCGCCATCGACGAGGCGCTGATGAGCTTGCCCTTGTCGAGGATGGCGGTGGCGTCGCAGAGCTCCTCGAGCTCCTGGAGGTTGTGGCTCGAGACCACCACCGTGTGCTGGCCGCGCAGGTCGCGGATGACGGTGCGCACCGAGGCGGCGATCTTCGGGTCGAGGCCGGCCGTGGGCTCGTCGAGGAAGATGACGGGCGGCGCGCCCATGAGCGCCTGGGCCATGGCCACGCGCTTGTGCATGCCGTGCGAGAGCGCGCCGGCCAGCACGCCCCAGGTCTCGGGGAGCTGCACCCGCTCGAGGGCCGCGCGGGCCTCGCGCTCGGCGTCGGGCAGGCCCGAGAGCTCGCCGTAGTACGTGAGCAGCTCGCCCACCGGCCACGTGGGCGGGAGGATGGCGTCTTGCGGCAGCACGCCCACCTTGCCCTTGAGAGCGCCGGGCTCCGCCGGGTCGACCCCCAGCACGCGGAGGCTTCCGGAGGTGGGGAAGAGGAAGCCGCACATCATCGAGAAGGTGGTGGTCTTGCCGGCGCCGTTGGGCCCGATGAGGCCGTAGCAGTGCCCCTGCTCGACGTCGAAGCTGACGCGGTCCACGGCCACCTTCGCGCCGAAGTGTTTGCTCAGGTCCCTCAGCTCGATGGCGGCGCTCACAGGTCCCTCTTCTTGAGCGCGAGCTGCGCCAGCCCGAGGAACACGAGGCCGAAGCCCAGGTGCATCGCGGTGGCCGTGAGGAAGCGCGCCCAGTGCGGGTGCAGGAGGTCCTGCCCGAAGTGCCACACCGAGGCGTAGCGCAGGTACGCGAAGACCGACTCGCTCTTGAACATCGCCAGGCTGCCTTCGCCCACGGCCTCGCCGGGGAAGCGGAAGGCCTCGCCGATGAGGGCGATGAACCAGATGACGAAGAGCGCGATGATGTTGACGGCCAGGCCCACCGAGCCCTGCTTCACCAGCGCGCTGCACAGCGAGGTGAGCGCCAGGTACGCCAGCGAGAGCACGAAGGACGACACCAGCATCTTGATCGTCCACACCGCGACGTCGCTGGCGGCGAAGTCGGCGTTCAGCGCCCGGGCCACCAGCACCATGAGCACCGTGCACACGGTCAGCAGCAGCCCGAAGATGGTGGCCTGGCTCAGGAACTTGCCCAGGATGATGCTGGTGCGCTTCACGCGCACCACGAGGTAGCGCACGGACCTGGGGCCCAATTCGCCGGCGAGCTGATCGAAGCCCATGATGGCGATGAAGAGCGGCAGGAAGCGCAGGGTCAGCTTGAAGACCACCAGCAGCACCAGCGGCAGGGCGGCCAGCGACTCGAGCATCGCCTCGTCGTCGGTGATGAAGAACGAGAGGAACTGCTTCTTGCCCTCGCCCAGCTGCGCCTTGGCCTGGCCGACGTCGCCGCCCATCTGCGCTACGCGCTGGTCGAGCTCGCGGTTGAACTGGTGGTTGACGAAGCCGACGATGGCCAGGGCCAGGCCGACGAAGAGCATGAAGAGGACGAGCAGCACCAGCACGCGGCCGCTCTTGAGCGCGCGCTTCGTCTCGCCGCGCCAGATGGCGCCGATCTCCTGGAGGTCCTGCATGGGGCGCGCACCCTAGTGGCGCTTCAGCCCAGCCGCACCCACTTCTGCGCCACGAAGCGGTCGAAGGCCACGAGGGCGTCGAACTCCTTGAGGGGCGCCAGGCGCACGATGTCTTCGATGACGCGCTTGCCGTCGACCCGGGCGAGCAGGTAGCGCTCGGGCGCGCTGAGCGAGAGGCGGGCGAGGTGCTCGGGGCCCAGCAGGAGCGACGGCGCGCGGCCCGAGAGCACCAGGTCGCTGCGCAGCTGCGGGGTCCACCCCACCTCGACCTGCCGCATGAGGAGCGCGGCGTCGAGGGTGGGGGTCAGCTCGTGGCTGCGCCGCGCGAGCGCCCAGGCGTCGCGGTGGTTGCCCTTCTCGAGGAAGGCGCGGGCGTTGCCGAGCAGCTGCTCCGCGGTGGGGCTGTCGCCCAGCCCGAGCCCCAGGCCCAGGTCGAGCCCCGGCACGGGCGCCACGGGCGCGTGCACCTCGAGGGCGCCCATGTGGAAGTACGCGTAGAGCCGGTTGTAGAGGAAGTAGTCGGTGGCGTGCAGCTTGAGCGCCATCTCGTCGATGGTCTGGCCGGCCTCGATGGAGGCGAAGATGCGCTCGTCGAGGCTCCCCGGCCGCGCGGGCTCGGCCAGCTGCTCCCGATCGAGCGACAGCGTGCAGGCGCCGCTGGGGAAGGCGGTGCGGATCATCTTCCAGGCCTGCACCCGGAAGTCGCTCTCCTTGTGGATCTCGACCAGCGGCACCGTCACCTTGAGGCCCTCGGGCTGCACGGGCCGCTTGTCGGGGTCGAAGCGGAAGGTGCCCTCGACCCAGTTGAAGGCGTCGAGCACCGTCTCGCGGAACTTGGTGGACAGCACCGAGCTGAGCGTCTCGCTGGTGACGGCGCCGATCATCTCGAGGATGCGGCCCAGCAGCACCTTCGTCTCCTTCTGCGTGGTGTACGCCTTGTGGAACTGCTCCTCGGTGATGTGGCCCAGGTTGATGAGGTACTGGCCCAGGTACTCGCGGGGGAGGTTCGACGACGCGTTGTAGACGTGGCCCTCCTCGAGGAGGATCTCCTTCTTGATGCCGCGGAACTCCAGCACCAGCACGCCGGTGGCCTGGCGGTTCCAGAGGTAGACCGACAGGTCCTTCAGGGGCATCGTCGCGAAGTCACCGGCCAGGCCACGCATTGGGGCTGATTCTCATGCCAGTCGAGATCCACGTCTACTTGAAGCCGGACTGCTCCCTCTGCGAGGCGGCCCTCGACTGGCTCGACGAGGCCCGGGCCCGCTTCCGCTTCGAGGTCGTCACCCACAACGTGCGGGCCGACGAGGCCCTCTTCGAGAAGTACCGCTTTCACGTGCCAGTGGTAGTCATGGGTGGAATCGAGCGGCTCCGCTCGAAGTTCGACCGACAGGAGCTCGAGGCGGCGCTGCTGGCCTCGGGGTGCCCCCGTGAGTGACGACTTCCACATCGCAGCGTTTCGGCAGGTGCCCCGCACCGGCGTCATCTACGTGACGACCGAGGCCACCCGGCTGGGCTTCAGCCCCAAGAGCCCCGACTGGTGCAACCTGGGCCAGGGCCAGCCCGAGACCGGCGAGCTCCCTGGCTCCCCGCCGCGCATCCACCAGGTGGCCATCGACGTCGACGACCAGGAGTACGCGCCCGTCGCGGGCCTGTGGGAGCTGCGCGTCGCCGTCGCCGAGCTGTACAACCGGCTCTACCGCAAGGGGAAGCGCTCGCAGTACGGGCCCGAGAACGTCGCCATCTCCGGCGGCGGGCGGGCGGCCCTGACGCGGGCGGCGGCGGCCCTCGGGCACGTCAACCTCGGCCACTTCCTGCCCGACTACACGGCCTATGAAGAGCTGCTCGACATCTTCAAGGCCTTCACGCCCATCCCCATCCTCCTCGAGGGAGACCGCGGCTACGCCTTCACCGCCGACGATCTGCGCCGCGAGGTGCAAGGCCGCGGGCTCTCGGCGCTGCTCCTGTCGAACCCGTGCAACCCGACGGGCAAGGTGATCCAGGGCGAGGAGCTCGAGCGCTGGGTGGCCGTGTCACGGGAGCTGGAGTGCGCGCTCCTCGTCGACGAGTTCTATTCGCACTACCTGTGGAACGCGCCGCCCGGGCGCCTGCCGGTGGAGAGCGCGGCGCGGTACGTGGACGACGTCGACCGCGACCCGGTGATCCTCTTCGACGGGCTCACCAAGAACTGGCGCTACCCCGGCTGGCGCACCACGTGGACGGTCGGCCCCCGGCAGGTGATCGACGCGGTGGCCTCGGCGGGCAGCTTCCTCGACGGCGGCGGCAACAAGCCCATCCAGCGGGCGGCGATCCCGCTCCTCTCGGAGGAGAACGTCGTCGCGGAGACCAACGCCATTCAGCAGGCCTTCCGCGGCAAGCGCGACCGCATGCTCTCGGGCCTGCAGCGGCTGGGCGTGCGCTTCGATCGCGCGCCCGACGGCACCTTCTACGCCTGGGGCAACGTGGCGCAGCTCCCGGCGCCGCTCAACGACGGCATGGGCTTCTTCCGCGCGGCCCTGGAGCACAAGGTGATCGTCGTGCCCGGCGAGTTCTTCGACGTGAACCCGGGCAAGCGGCGCAGCTCCCGCGCCTCGCGCTTTCGCCAGTACGTGCGCTTCAGCTTCGGGCCGTCGATGGCGACGCTGGAGACGGCGCTGAGCCGCCTCGAGGCGCTCGTCGCCGCGCACATGAAGTAGCGCTCAGCCGCCGGGCAGCAGGCCCGTCTCGCGCGCGATGCGCTCGATGGTGGGGCCTACCACGTCGAGCGTCTTCTTCTCGCAGGCGACGAGGCCGCGGGCGTTGATCAGCTCGGCGCCGTCGTAGCGGTACGGAAAGCCGCCGAAGTCCACCAGCACGCCGCCGGCGGCCTCGAGCACGGCCTGGGGGGCGCACGAGTCCCACCTCGAGCTGCGCGGGCTGGGGTGCAGGTAGAGGTCGGCCTCGCCCTCGGCGAGGAGCCCGCACTTGAGGCCCACGCTGCCGTGCTCGCGCACGCGGGTGATGCCCAGGGCCTGGCGGATCTGCTCCGTCTTCTTCGACTTGTGCGAGCGGCTGACGAGGAGCCGCAGCGCCGAGGGGGGCAACACCTGCGCCATGCGCAGCTCGCGGGTGACGCCGCCGTCGGTGACGCGGCAGGGCTGGCCGCGCGCGCCGGTCCAGGTCGCGCCGCGCACGGGCGCGTGCACCACGCCGGCCACGGCGACCCCGTCGAGGGCGAGGCCGATGTGCACGGCGAACATGCCGTTGCGGTCCACGAACTCCCGGGTGCCGTCGAGCGGGTCGACGAACCACACCCGGCGGCTGGTGGGGCGCGCGTTGGTGGACTCCTCGGCCACGACGTCGTCGCCGGGGAAGGCCGCGCGCAGGCCCGTGACGATGAGCTCGTTGGCGCGCTCGTCGGCCTGCGTCACCGGCCCCGCGCCGCCGGCCTTGTTCACCACGTCGAAGGGCTGCGCGTACACCTCGAGGATGACGCGGGCCGCCTCGTGGGCCAGGCGCGTGGCGACGGTGAGCTCGCTGATGAAGTCGGTCTGGGTCATCGCGCGCTGGCTTCGTAGCCGAAACCGGCCGGGCCGGGGGCCGCGAAGCGCGCCGCCACCGTCACCGCCGCGGCAGCACCGTCAGCACCACGTCGCCGTCGGCCTCGCTGGGCACGGCCAGCAGCGTGATGTGGCTCGGCCAGAGGAGCGTGCGCAGGCGCTCGGCCACCTGCATCGGCGTCTCGCCGCGCGTCGGCCGCAGGGTGAGCTCCCGCTCGTTGACGCGCAGCTGGAGCTCGCCGTTGCCCTTCGCCACGCCGCGCACGAGCAGGCGGTTGGGCCCCACCTTCCGCGCGCGCAGGCGGCCGTCGAAGGAGGTGCAGAAGAGGTGGGGGAGGGGCTCCACCTCGGCGGCGCGCGCGATGGTCAGCACCAGCGCGTCGTCGGAGGGGTGCGCGATGACGAGGAACCCGTCGGGCAGGGCCTCGGTGAGCGCGTCGCGGAGGCACTCGGCGCCCAGCACCCGCGGCACCGTCACGGTGACGAAGGAGCCGTCGACGTTGAGCGAGAGCGAGACGAAGGGCCGCCGCACGAGGTCGGCCTCGGTGTCCAGCTGCAGGTGGAGCGTGCCGGTGGTGATCTCGCTGGCCTCGAGGCCCGGGCTGGTCGCCAGCACGGTGACGGCGGCAGCGCGCGGGTGGACCAGCGTGAGCGGCTCGGTGATCTCGACGGAACCCATGCCGACTTGTCGCGCCGCAGGGGCCGGGAATTTCGGGGGGCTCCCGTCAACGCGCTTTACGGAACCGGCACGAAACTCAGGCCACGGCCGAGAAGAAGTCGGCGTCTTTCCACACGCTGACGACGGGGCCATCGACGAGCGCGCGGAAGCCGTGGGGCACGTTGGCGGCGACGCGGGCGGCGGTGGCCTGGGCCGAGGTGCCGGCGGCGAGGGCGAGCGTCACCCGGCGCGAGTCGCACAGCACGGTGAGCTGGCAGTCGGCGCCCACGGCCCCGCGGAACTCGATCTTGTTCTCGTCGAGCTGCCAGGCGCGCTGCGCCACGTCCGTCGAGAGCACGCGGAAGCGGGGCGGCCTCGCGGCCGGCACGAGGGCCTCGTTGAAGACGACCTCCACGCCATCGGGGAAGGCCGTGTGCGCCATGAGGACGTTGCGCGGCAGCGCGCGGCGCAGGGCGGCCACGGCGTGCTCCGGGGTGCTGCGATGGGCGAGCGTCACCTCGATGTCCGCGGCCGACGGCGTGCCCACGTCGAGGGCCGCCGACGGGTCCAGGCTCACCTCGCCGCGCAGCGCGAACCGCGAGCCGCCCCGCCACTCGACCTGGAACTCCGGATCCTCCGAGTGGACCCGGAAGCGCGCGCGGCTGATGGAGATGGGCTGGTCGAACATGGTGCGCCTGAGGGTGTACCGACGTTCCCCACATGGAGGCAAGTGCGGCCCGGAACTGGTCAGGATCATTCATGAATTCTTCGAGCAGCCAAGATGCGAAGCTCGCCGACGTGACGAAGCGCCTCACCCGGGATGAGGGAGAATGAAGACCATGGTCTGGCTCGTGGTGGGAGCGGTCGTCGTGGTGCTGGGGTTGCTGTTCGTGGACCCGGATCGCAGCGGCGCCCCGCTCGTCGAGGGGCTCCCTCGGGTGCCGCGGGGGCAAGCGGTGCGCAGCGAGCTCGTGACGCAGGCGGCGCTGGTCGAGGTGGTGTCGGCGCCCTCGGGGCGCTGGCCCGTGATGCGCGTCTCGTTGGGCTTCTGGCGGAACGACGCGGGCCCGCGCTGGGCCCGGGTGAAGGTGCTCGAGGTGGCCGGGCAGGGGCCGCTCGTCGCGGGCGCCGAGGTAGGCCTCACGCACGGCCGCCTCGAGGTCGGCCAGCGCTTCGCGCTCTCGCTCAACGCGCGCGGGGAGGCCGTCGACGGCTACCTCGCCGAGGCTGACGGCCGGGTGCGCCTGGTGGCCGATGACTCCAGCGCCGCGCCGGTCGCGCCGTACCTGCCGACCGAGCCGCTGCCTGTGGCCGAGGCGCTGGGGCGGCTCGTCGGCGCGCCGCCCTCCACCATCCCCACCAAGTTTCGGCCATGACGCGCAACCCGTGGGGCTGGGGGCACGTGGAGCAGGCGGCGGACCTCGCCGAGACGGCGGCGCGGGTCGAGCCCTTCTTCGGCGAGCGCCGGCGCGAGGTGGCAGCGGCGCCGCGCGTGCCGCCCGCGGAGGTGGAGGTGCCACCGGCCCTCGCCGCCTTCACCCGGGCCGATGACGCCACGCGGGCGGCGCACGCGCTGGGCAAGTCGTACCCCGATCGCGTGCGCGGCTTCCGCGGAGACTTCGCGACGGCGCCCGACCTCGTCGCCTTCCCCGCGAGCGAAGCGGAGCTCGTGCGCGCGCTCGAGGTGGCCGAGGCCGAGCGCCTCGCCGTGATCCCCTTCGGCGGCGGGAGCTCGGTGGTGGGCGGCGTGGAGCCGCGCCTGGGCCCCGGGCACCGCGGCGCGCTCACGGTGGACCTCTCGCGGCTGGGCCGCGTGGTGGAGCTCGACGACGTCTCGCGCGTGGCGCGCATCGAGGCCGGCGTCTTCGGGCCGGCGCTGGAGCGGCAGCTCGGCGCCTCGGGCTTCACGCTGCGGCACTACCCCCAGTCCTTCGAGTTCTCGACCCTCGGCGGGTGGATCGCCACGCGCGCCGGCGGCCACTTCGCCACGGTGCTGACGCACATCGACGAGCTGGTGGAGAGCGTGCGCCTCGTGACGCCGCGGGGCGTGCTCGAGACCAAGCGCTTCCCGGCGACCGGGGCGGGGCCCGACCCGAACCGCCTCGTCATCGGGAGCGAAGGCACCCTGGGCCTCATCACCGAGGCGTGGATGCGCGTGCGACCGCGGCCGGTGTTCCGCGCCGGCGCCTCGGTGCACTTCGACGACTTCGCGAGGGCCGTGGCCGCGACCCGGGCCGTGGCGCAGTCGGGGCTCTCGCCGGCGAACTGCCGGCTCCTCGACGCCCAGGAGGCGATGGTGAACGGCGTCACCTTCGACGGCTCCGCGGTGCTGGTGCTGGGCTTCGAGTCGGCCGACGTGCCGCAGGGCCCCTCGCTCGAGGCGGCCTTGACGCTGTGCCTCGAGGCCGGCGGCACGTGCCCGAAGGGCCCGCAGGTGCGCGACGACCGCGAGAAGGCAGGGGCCGGTGATGCGGGCGAGGCGTGGCGCGCGTCGTTCCTCAAAGGGCCCTACCTGCAAGACGCGATGATCCAGCTCGGGGTGCTGGCCGACACCTTCGAGACGGCGTGCACCTGGCGCGCGTTCCCCGCGCTGTACGAGGCGGTGACGACGGCCGTGCGCGAGGCCCTCGAGCGGCTGTGCGGCGGCGGCGTGGTGACCTGCCGCTTCACCCACGTGTACCCCGACGGGCCGGCGCCGTACTTCACCTTCCTCGGGCCCGTGCGCGCGGGCGCGGAGCTGGAGACGTGGGCCGAGTTGAAGCGCGTGGCCTCGGACACGCTCGCGGCGCACGGCGGCACCATCACCCACCACCACGCGGTGGGGCGCGTGCACCGGCCCTGGTACGATCGAGAGCGGCCGGACCTCTTCGCCACGGCGCTCGCGGCCGTGAAGCGCGAGCTCGACCCGGCGGGGCTGCTCAACCCGGGCGTACTCCTCGGGCCCTGAAGCAGCGTGAGCCCGGCGCTTCGGGCTCCGCTTGCGGCAGGCAGGCCAGTCCTGGTGGGTGCGCTAGCGCGTGCGTCGGGGCGAGCCCGACCCGCGCCGCGCTGGAGCGGCTGCACCGCCTGTGGCGCGGCGAGCTGTCGCTGTCGCCGGCGCGCTTCGTCGTGGCGACGTGGGCGCTCGGCGCGCCGGGGCCCGTGCGGCGGCGGCCGGTGCCGTGACGCGCGCAGGCTTCGTGCGGCCAGAGGCCTCGAGGGGTCGCGGCGACGTGGGCGCGCGGCGCCCCGGAGCCCGCACGGCGGCGGCGGGTGACCTGACGCGTGAGAGCGTCGTCGCGGGTCGCGGCGCCTTCACCCGGAGCGGCGCCAGCGCCTCGTGCCGCGCCGCGACCTCGGCGAGGCTCGGGTCGAGCGTCACGGCCCGGGCCAGGTCGGCCTTCGCCCGCGCGCGGCGACCGGCGAGGGCGTGCAGCGTCGCCCGGTAGAAGTACGGCCACGCGGCGAGCCCCTGCGAGTGCGTCACCGCCGCGTCGAGGTGCACCGCGGCCTCGTCGAGCTGCCCCAGGCCCACGAGGGCCCGCGCGCGCTGCAGGTGGAGCGCGTAGTCCCTCGGGCGCTGGCCCAGGTACGCGTCGGAGCGCGCGAGCGCCTCGGCGAAGCGCCCCGCCTCGTTGAGGCGGTAGAGCGCGGTGAACCAGGCGACGCTCACGGCGCGCCGGCGGCGAGCTGCGCTCGCAGCTGCTGCGCCGCCATGCGGATCATCGGGGGCTGATCGTCGGCTGGGGCCGTGGCCACGAAGGCGTCGAAGTTGGTGAGCGCGCGGCGCGGATCGTTGAGGTCGAGCGCCAGCATGCCGGCGAACATGTGCCCGTCGTAGGCCTCGGGGTAGCGCGCCGCGAGCTGCTCGAGCTCGCCGGTGGCCCCGGTGGGGTCGCCCTCGAAGGCCCGCATCACCGCGCGGCCCACGCGGGCCCGGGGCAGGAAGGGGTCGATGAGCATCGCGCGCTCCACCAGCGGCTTCGCCTCGGCGAAGGCCTGCTGGCGGATGAGGTGCAGCGCCAGGTCGGCCACCGCGTCGCCGTCGTCGGGGTTCGCCTGCACGCGGGCGGCGAGGCCCTCGAGCCTCGCGTCGCGCGGCGGGGCCTGCATCACCGCGGGGCCGCTGCCGCCGGTCATCGAGCCGTCGGGGCCACGATCGGTGGCGGTGCTGGTGAGCTGGTAGCCGAGGAAGGCGAAGAAGGCGACGGCGGCGCCGCCGATGAGGGCGCCGGTGAGCGCGGAGCTGCGCGCGCTCGCGGGGTCCTTCGCGCGGGTCTCGGCCAGCTTCTCGGCGCGGGCCCGGGCCTTCGTGTCTTCGTGGCGCTTGCCGTCGCGCTCGCGCAGGGCGTTGGCCGCGGCGAGCTCGAGGCGCGCGTGCTCCTTCGCCCAGGCGTCGGCGGGCGCCAGGTGCTTGTTGGCGGTGTGCTCCTTGAGCTCCGCCAGGCGTGCCTGGTAGCGGGCCTCGAGGTCGTCGGTCGACTCGGCCTTCGGCTCGTCGAGGCGCAGCCGCTTGCTGCCGAAGAGGTAGAGGAGCGCCAGCGTGGTGCCTGCGCCGAGCACCAGGAGGCCGGGGAGCCAGTTGGTCGCGTGTGCCGGGTTCATTTCTCGAGGTCCGCCCGTACCTTCGCCAGGTACTCGTCGTCGCTTTGGG
Source organism: uncultured Archangium sp. (assembly GCA_964449625.1). Taxonomy (GTDB): domain Bacteria; phylum Myxococcota; class Myxococcia; order Myxococcales; family Myxococcaceae; genus Archangium_A. The sequence continues at coordinate 8,227 of CAYUZK010000069.1, read as the reverse complement.
TGGGCGCGGCGGGCTCTGCCGGCGGCGCCTGAGACAGCCCGTCGCCCGGCTTCCTGGCCGAGTTGACGATGAGGAAGACGCCCACCAGCAGCAGCGCCACCGGCAGCACCCACAGGCCCAGCGTCACGCCCGACTTCTTGGGCTCCATCAGCGCCCACTCGCCGTAGCGCTCGACGAAGTACTCGTAGATCTCGTCGTCGGTCTTCCCTTCGGTCACCAGCTCGCGCACCTTGTCGAGCTGCGCGCGGGCCATGGAGGCCGGCGAGTCGGCGATGGACACGCCCTGGCACACGGCGCAGCGCAAGAGCTTGCCCACGCGCTGCACGCGGGCCTCGCGCTCGGCGTCGAGGGGGTCCTGGCCCTGGCGGGTCGGCGCGTAGCCCTGGGCGAGCAGCACCGAGAGGAGCAGGGCGATCACTGGAGGATCTCCTGGATCTCGGCGGCGAAGTGGCGCGGGTCCACGAAGGGCGCGGCCGTCTTCTTCACGATGACGTGCTCGCGGCTGAGGAAGTAGGTCTCGGGCACGCCCGACACGCCGTAGTCCACCGCCACCGTGGACTTGGGGTCGAACAGCTGCGTGAAGCCCCAGCCGTTCTCGGCGAGGAAGCGCTTGGTGTTCTGCTCGTTGTCCTCGAAGACGATGCCCAGGAAGACCACGCGGTCGCCGTACTGCTTGGCGGCCCAGTCGAGCACCGGGTGCTCCTGCTTGCAGGGCCCGCACCAGGTGGCCCAGAAGTTGAGCACCACCGGCTTGCCGGCGAACTCCGAGAGCGAGACGGGCTGATCGGTGTCGAGGCGCTTGATGGTGAAGTTGGGCGCCTTCTTGCCCGCGAGGAGGAAGGGCACCGCGTGGGGGTTCGAGCCGAAGCCGCGCGCCAGCACGTAGACGATGAAGGTGATGACCAGCAGCGCGCTGCCGACGGCGAGCGTCTTCTTCACGGCGCCCCCGAGACGGCGCTCGAGGCCGGGGCCGCCACCTCCGCCACCCGCGAGCGGCGCTGCGGCCACAGGGCGATGAGGGTGCCGAGCACGAGGATGGGGATGGCGTACCAAATCCACCCCACGAGCGGGAAGATCCACATGTTGAAGCTCGCGGTGCCCGTCTTGTTGTCGAAGGCCAGCAGCGAGACGTACACGTCGAGCACCACCCGCTCGCTCACCGTGGGCGAGCCCACCGGGTCCGTCGAGCGCTCGTAGTAGTTCATGCGCGGCGCCTGGGTGCCGTGGAACTGCTTCTCGACGCCCGAGGGCGAGATGATGGTGAGGTTCGCCGAGACGTACTCGCGGTGCGGCTCCTTGCCGCTGGCCAGCCCGTCGAAGCGCACCCGGTAGTCACCCACCTTCGCCACCTCGCCCGGCTTGAGCGTGGCGGTGAGGTGCACCTTGTAGGCGCTCGACGCCGCGATGGCGACGACGATGGCCACGATGCCCAGGTGCACCACGTAGCCGCCGAAGCGCCGCCGGGCGCGCGTGGCGCTGCGCACGAAGGCCGTCATCAGGCCCTCCTTCTGCTCCGTCATGCGCTGCTGCGCCGGCAGGAACAGCTCGCGGCCCGTCACCACCGTCACGAAGCCGGCGAGGCCGAAGGTGAGCAGCGGCATGAAGCCGCGGTAGCCCAGGGCGAAGCAGCCCGCGACCACCACCAGGCCCACCACCCCGGGGATGATGGCCTGCTGCCGCAGCACCCTGGGGTCAGCCGCGCCCCACGGCAGCATCGGCCCCACGCCCATGAGGAAGAGCATCGCCAGGCCCAGCGGCAGCGACATCTGGTTGAAGTAGGGCTCGCCCACGGTGATCTTCTTGTCGAAGAGCCCCTCGGTGATGAGCGGGTAGAGCGTGCCCAGCAGCACCACGAAGGTGAGCGCCGCGAAGACGAGGTTGTTGAGCAGCAGCGAGCCCTCGCGCGAGATCACCGAGCCGAGCTGCGACTCGGCCACCAGCAGGTGCCCGCGCACCGCGAGCAGCGCCACCGAGAACACCAGCAGCACGGCGATGAAGGCGAGGAAGGTGGGCCCGATGTCCGACTGCGTGAAGCTGTGCACCGAGTTGAAGACGCCCGAGCGCGTCATGAAGGTGCCCACGATGGTGAGCACGAAGCTCGCGAGCGCCAGCGCGATGGTCCACAGCTTGAGCGACTTCTTGCGCTCGAGCACCATGGTGGAGTGCATGAAGGCCGTCGCCGTGAGCCACGGCATGAACGAGGCGTTCTCCACCGGGTCCCAGGCCCAGTAGCCGCCCCAGCCGAGCACCGCGTAGGCCCACCAGCTCCCGAGGATGATGCCGATGGACAGGAAGAGCCACGGCACCAGCGTCCACTTGCGCAGGGGCACCAGCCACGCGTCGCCCAGCTCGCCGCGCAAGAGCGCCCCGGCCGCGATGCCGAAGGGCACCGTCATGCCGACGTACCCGAGGTACAGCATCGGCGGGTGGATGATCATCAGCCAGTGGTTCTGCAGGAGCGGGTTGGGCCCCGGCCCGTCGAGCGGCGGGTTGGCCAGGTGCTCCCAGGGGTTCGCCGGCCCCGCGATGAGGAAGGAGAAGAAGGTGGCCACCGCCGCCATCACCCCCAGCGAGAGCTGCATGTAGCGGCCGTGCTCGCGCCGGTAGATCCACGCGAAGGCGAAGAGGTAGGCGCCCATGATCGCGCCCCAGAAGAGGATCGAGCCCTCGAGCGCGCTCCACAGCGACACCGCGGTGTAGATGGCGGGCGTCGCGCGGCTGCCGACCTGCGCCACGTACTTCACCGAGAAGTCGTGGTTGAGCAGCGCCCCCATCATCACCACGTTGCTCGCCAGCATCGCGGCGGCGTAGCCGTAGATGCACTTCTGCACGAAGGGCAGCGCGCTCTCCTTGCGCGCCAGCCCGGTGGCGATGCCGACGATGGCGCCGACCGCCGCGAAGAGCAGGCCCAACAGGACCAGCCCGTACCCCAGGGTGGAAGTCGTCATGGCGTCTTGGGGTCCACCTGGGTGAGCGACTCCTGCCAATTGCCCTCGGGCATGCCGCCGTCGTGCGGCGCCCGGTACTCGTTGCTGTGGTTCACCATGAGCCGGCTGGTGCGGAACACCTGGTCGGCCGCGAAGGTGCCCTCGACCACCACGCCGATGCCCTCGCGGAACATCTGCGGCGGCGTCTCTTCGGCCTTGACCTTCACCTTCGGCGAGGTCGGCAGGTGCGTGTCGGCCACCTCGAAGGTGAGGCTGGTGTGCTCCGTGTTCCAGTCGATGCTGCCGGGCGCCACCACCCCGCCCAGGCGGATCGTCGCGCCGTAGGCCTTCTCGCCCTGGGCCAGCATCTCTGACGGCTTCCAGTAGTAGACGAGGTTCTCGCCGATGTTGCCGAAGGCGATCCACGCCAGCGCGCCAGCGGCCACGAGGATGGCCCCCACGGCGACGAGGCGGTTGCGAGCTTCTGCGGTCATGAGATCACTCCAGGCTTCGGGCGGCGCAACACCAGAGACAAGGCATAGAGACCAACCCCGAGGAAGGCCACGCCATATGAGGCCAGCACGTAGCTCCAGCCCCCGTCGATGACGCCCGAGGGCATCATCTTCTCGATGCCCTGCGGGTGCTGCGGCGCGGGCTGCGGTGCGGGCTCGGGGGCCGGCGCGGGCTCGGGCGCGACCTCGGCCTGCGCGAGCGGCTGCGGCTCCGGCGGCGGGGCGGCGATGTCGGCGAGCGCCAGGGCGCTCCACAGCGAGGTGATGAGGACCAGGCGCGTCACGGGGAGGCCTCCGCGGGAGGAGCGAGGGGGGGCAGCTCGAGGGCTTCGGTCTGGCGGGCGCGCGCGAGCTCGTAGCGCTTCACGAGGAAGACGAAGAGGAAGCACAGGAAGGTGATGGCGCCCCAGCGGAGGACCGCCGTCATCGGCTTGTCCACCGTGGAGGTGTCCGACTGCACCTGGTGCAGCGAGTTCCACCAGCGCACCGAGAACCACACGATGGGCAGCGACACGTACCCGAGGATCGCGGCGGCCGCGCTCCAGGTGGCCCGGCGCTCGGGGTCGTCGGAGAAGCTGCGCAGCGCCAGGTAGCCCACGTAGGCCAGCAGCATCACCGTGGTCGAGATGAGGCGCGGGTCCCAGTCCCACCAGACGCCCCAGGTCGGCCGGGCCCAGATGCTGCCCATGAGCACGCCGCCGGCCCCGAAGAGCACGCCCACCTCCGCCGCCGCCTCCGCGAGCGCGTCGGTGCGCCACGACTTCTTCAAGAGGTAGGCGACGGCGCAGCCCACGTTGATGGTGAAGGCCAGCAGCGCCATCCACACGTACGGCACGTGCACGTAGAGGATGCGGCCCACGTCGCTCATGAACTTCTCGGGCGGGGCCCAGAGGAGCCCGAAGTAGACGAGCCCGCCCAGCATCGCGACGCCGATGGCGGCGACGGCCTTCCACACCCACGCGCGCGTCGAGGCCACCACCAGGTGGGTGAGGATCAACCCGACGACGAGCGTGAACAGCGCCAGCGGCAACCAGGACGGCATTCAGTCTTCCTCGGCGATCTTGGGGAACACGAGAAACCCGACGGACAGATAGATGAGATCGAAAGCCGTGAGCAACTTGAGCCAGGAGCCCAGCTGCTCCTGCGGGTCAGGCCCGAGCGTGAAGCGGGTGGCGCTCACCGCCGACACCAGCAGCGGCACCAGCACCGGGAAGAGCAGCAGCGGCAGCATCACGTCGCGCGACCGCGCGTTGGTGCTGATGGCCGAGTACACCGTGCCCGGCGCGCTGATGCCCACGCTGCCCAGGAAGAGCACCAGCACCAGCTCCACCGGCGCCCGCGAGAGGTCCACGTCGTAGAGGGCCACCATCACCGGCAGCAGCAGCAGCGAGAGCCCGAAGAGCAGGCTGGTGCTGCCGAAGACCTTGCCCAGGAAGAGGGCCCGCGGCTCCACCGGCGCGAGCAGCAGGCCCGTGAGCGCCTGGTTCTCGGCCTCCACCCGGAAGGACTCGCCCAGCGACAGGGTGCTGGCGAAGAGCAGCGCCAGCCACAGGTAGCCCGGCGCGTGCGCCCGCAGCGCGTCGATGTTGGGCCCCATGGCGAACGAGAAGAGCAGCAGCGTCACGAGCGAGAAGAAGATGAGCGCCGTCAGCCGCGCGCGCGTGCGGAACTCGATGAGCCAGTCCTTCTTCAGCAAGAGCCACGCGGGGCCGAGGAGGGGGCGGGGGCCCAACAGCGAGCTCATGCCGCCACCGCCTTCCGGCCCTGCTCGAGGTGCAGCCGCTCGTGGGTGAGCGAGAGCCCCTGCTCGACGAGGTGCGTCGCCAGCACGATGGTGGCGCCGGCGGCCTGCAGCTCGCGAATGAAGGTCTCCATCTGCGCGATGCCCGCCGGGTCGAGCTCGCCGAAGGGCTCGTCGAGCAGCGCCAGCTTGGGGGCCTTGAGCAGCAGCCGCGCGATGGCCATGCGCTTGCGCATGCCCGCCGAGAACTGGCGCACGGGGTTGTCGGCGCGGTCAGCCAGGCCCACCCGCGCCAGCAGCTCCGGCACTCGCGCCTTGCTCTCGGGCACGCCCAGCAGGCTGGCGAGCAGCCCCAGGTTCTGCGCCGCCGTGAGGTCCTCGTAGAGGTACGAGGCGTGCGAGAGGAGCGCGACGTCTTCGCGCACCGCGCCCCGCCCCTCGCGCGTCTCGCGGCCGAAGACGCGGATCTTCCCCGCGGAGGGGAAGGTGGCGGTGGAGATCATCCGCAGCAGCGTCGTCTTGCCCGAGCCGTTGTGGCCCGTGAGGAGCAGCGAGCGCCCGGCCGGCAGCGAATAGGTGAGGCGGGCCACGGCCCAGCGGGCGCCGAAGCGCTTGCTCACGTCGTCGATCTCCAGGGCGGGCACGGCTGACACGGCTGCTCCCCTCTAGCGCCCCCTTGGCGCTCGCGGTGAGCCTTTTCGTAGGGCAGCTGGGGTAGCCTGCCCGACCGTGAGTCGCGTCATCGTGACCGCCTTCCTGGCGAGCTCGCTCTTCTCCTTCGCCGGCTACGGCGCCTGGCTGACCTGGCTGTCCGGGGAGGGGCGGCCGCTCAAGGCCCCGTGTGAGGCGTGGCTGGCCCAGCCGACGGCCCGGTGGCTCGCGCTCCAGGGGTGCCTGCTCGCGGTCGACGACCTGCTGCTCGAGAGCGAGGCGGGAGATCTCGAGACGCTGGCCAACCGCCGCCACGGCATCTCCACGACGCTCTCCGAGCGGCCGCCGCGGTGGGTGGCGGCCTGGGCGCCGGTGACGAGCCTCGACCTGCGCGGGCGGGCGGTGCGCGCGCTCTTCCGCCTGGAGTCGAAGGACGTGGTGGCCTGGCTCAACGCCTTCGAGCAGGCCGACGACCGCCGCCGTGAGGCGATGTGGGCCGACCCGGTCGTGCTGCGGCGCGTGGCGACCCCCGGGCTGCTGGCGGGCGAGGCCGTCAAGCCGACCACCGACGCCCTGTACAAGGCGCTCGGCACGCGCGGCTCCGTCGGGCTCCTCACGGTGCTGCCGGGCGAGCCGCCCCCGCGCGCGCTGCCGGCCTGGGCCATCCTCTCGGTCCTCGGCGGGCTCGGGCTGAGCTGGCTGGCCTGGCGCTTCTTCAACCAGTCGGCGCGGGGCGACGAGCCCACCGCGGAGCAGGTCATCACCAGCGTGGGCGTCGGCGACGTGAAGGTGGACCTCGGCGAGCTCGAGGCGCTGCGCCGGGAAGAAGCGGCCGAGCGGCGCCGGGGGCGCCCCGACGGGGGCTGAAGGTCAGGCGCAGCTTGCCCGGACCCGGACCCGGCGACGGGAGGGGGATTTCGCGACTGGCCTCGAGCCCCCGTCACGCGCCCAGCGCGCGCTCCACCCGGGCGAGCCGCTGCGACAGCGCGAGGAGCGAGGTCTCGTGCTCCGCTCCGGCCACGTCGTCTTCGGCCAGCTCGCCCCGCCGCGCGGCCTCGGCGGCGGCCTCTGGCCAGGCCCACGCGAGCGGCACGCCGAGGCGCTCGTGGAGCACGGCGCGCAGGCGCCGGCGCAGCTGCTCGAGGAGCTCCGCCTCGACGCCCGCGTTGCGCAGGAGCCCCGCCATCGCGCGCACGTACTCCAGCGACGAGCGGTGCGGGTCGTCCGGGGCGTCGCGGGGCGGCCCGAGCCGGCTGCCCCGCGCCCAGGCGAAGAGCGCCGCGCACAGCGTGAGCTGCGCCAGCGTGGCGAGGAGGTTGCTGGGCGTGGTGGTGCTGCCCCGGTGGTGGTGGAACTCGTCGAAGACGACGGGGCCCCGCGCGGCGAGGTGGCGCCAGAAGGCCGCGTTGTCGGCCAGCTCCAGCCGCGCGTTCTGGGCGAGGTCCGCGCCGGCGAAGAGCCACACCTCGCCTCGGCCCACGGGGAGCCACCAGCCTGCGCCGTGGCTCGTCACGGCCACCGCGCGCGCGTCGCCCACCTGCAGCGTGGTGTCCGCCGAGAGGCGCAGCGTCGAGGCGCCCGCGAGCAGCCCGCCCGGCAGCAGCACCTCCACGGTGGTGCCGCCGACGTCGTCGAGGCCGGGCGCGGCCAAAAGCGGCGCCGGGGGCCCAGCCGCGAGCGCGAAGGCCCGTTGCAGCGCGGGCTGCGGCACCGCGCGGGGCACCAGCACCACCACCGTGCCGCCGGCCTCGGCGAAGGCGAGCAGCGCCGCGACCTCCTCGGCGCGCACCTCGTCGCCAGCGGGCGCCGCCAGCACCACCGCGCCGGCCTGCGCGGGCAGGGTGGTGAGCGGCGCGTCGTGCGCGACGACGGTGACGCCCGATGCCTCGAGCCACGCCGCCAGCACCGCGAGGCCCCGCGGACCCCGGTTGTGCACGCTGGGCACCGGCGAGTCGGAGCCCGCCTCCTGCGCGCCCAGGCTCACCGCGAAGGCCACCGCCACGAGGAGCGCGTAGAACCAGCCGCCGCGCCTCACCCCGTCACCGCCTTCACCCCGTCGAGGAAGCGCCGGGCCTCGTCGACGTCCACCTCGGCGAGCGAGTACCAGGCGCGGTCGAACCAGTCGAAGAGGGGCGTCACCGCCGCGACGAGCTCCTCCGGGGCGCCGCGATCGGCCAGCTCCCGGGCCAGCTCCCGGTTCGTCTTCACGCGGTCCGGCCGGGCGAGCCGCTGCCGCTCCAGGGTCGCCAGCAGCGCCAGCAGCCCCTCGCGGATCGCCTCCCGCGGCGCGTCGGCCAGCCGCGCGCGCGCCCGGGCGTGGTGGGCCTCGGGGGCGTCGAGCGCGAGGGGCAGGGCCACGGGCTCCACGGGCGCCGGCGCCTTCGCCGCGCGCCGCC
>CAYUZK010000068.1:0-26550 GCA_964449625.1 uncultured Archangium sp. | reverse complement strand
CGGTCGGAAACCCGCGAAAGGTCGGCATCGAGGGGCTCGGCGCCCTTCGCGCGCCGCGGGCCTCCTCGTCGGCGCCCTGCCGCTCCTGCGCGAAGGTGGCCGTCATCGTCGCGCGCAGGTCCGCCGCGCCCGGGGCCGCCGGGTGCGCCCGCAGCCAGGCCTCGAGCGCCTCGCAGAGCGCCTGCGCGTCGGCGAAGCGCGCGGCCTGCTCCGGGGCGAGCGCGCGGAGAATGAGGCGCTCCAGCGCGGGCTCGACCGGGGCGCGCTCCGAGGGCGCGGTCGGCGGGGTCATGAGCGCCAGCCGCCGGAGGATCATCAGGTCGTCCTTCGTCGCGTGCAGGCGCGTGCCGGTGACGAGCTCGAAGAGCACCACGCCCAGCGCGTACACGTCGGCGGCGCCGGTGATGGGGAGCGCGCCCCCGGAGGCCTGCTCCGGGCTCATGTAGGCCACCTTGCCCTTGATGATGCCCGTGGCCGTCTTCACCATGCGCCCCGCGGCCCGCGCGATGCCGAAGTCGAGCACCTTCACCTCGCCGTCGTAGGTGACGAAGAGGTTCTGCGGGGAGACGTCGCGGTGCACGATGCCCAGGGGGCGCCCGTGCTCGTCGCGCTTGCGGTGCGCGAAGCCGAGGCCGCGCGCGGCCGCGGCGACGAGCTGCACGGCGAGGGCCTCGGGCACCCGCCCCTCGCTGGCGACGAGCCGCCGCGCCAGGGCGCTCACCGTCTGCCCGGCGAGGTACTCCATGGCGAGGAACACGGAGCCGGCGTCGAGGCCCAGCTCGAAGACCTCGACGATGTTCGGGTGGTGGAGCTGGGCCGCGATGCGGGCCTCGTCGAGGAACATCTTCATCGCGTCGACGTCGGCGTCGGCGCCCGCGAGGAGCCGCTTGAGCACCACCTGCCGCTCGCCCTCGAGGGCCAGCCAGATTTCTCCCATGCCGCCGCGGGCCAGCTCGCGCACCAGCGTGTAGCGGCCGACCCGGGTGCCCGGCAGCCAGCTGTGGACGGAGAGCGGTGCCACGGTAGATTCGAGTCTATGCGCTCCGCCGTCGCTGTCGTGGTCCTGCTTCACGCAGTCACGGTCGCCGCGGCGCCGAGCCTGGGGCTGCTGCGCGAGCAGGTCGACGCGCTCCGCTACGCCGAGGCCGAGAAGACCGTCGCGGCCCTGCTCGAGGTCGAGGGCCTCACGCGCGCCGAGGCGGTGGAGCTGTACCTGCAGGCCGGGCTGATCAAGGCGGCGCTCAAGCAGCAGGCCGGCGCGAAGGAGGCCTTCAGCCGGGCGCTCCTCCTCGACCCCGCCGTCCAGCTCCCGGGCAGGGTGTCGCCGCGCGTCCGCGCGCCCTACCTCGAGGCGAAGGCGTGGGTGGCGGCGCGCGGCCCCCTCGTGCTCTCGGCGGAGGCGACGCGCCCCGCGGGCGACGCGGCGTGGCAGGTGCTGGCCCAGCCAGTGAGAGATGAGCTGGGCCTGGTGAGCGAGGTGGGCTTCACCGTCACCGAGGACGGCGCGACGCGGCGCCTCGCGGGGCGGCCCGTCGCCATCACCCGCCTCGATGGCCGGGGCGCGAAGGTCGAGGTGCGCTGGCGGCTGGTGAGCGCGAAGGGGTGGGAGCTCGCCGAGGGCACGGTGCCGGTCCCGGTGTTCACTCCGGCGCGCGCGCTGACCGCGCCACCCACCACGACCGCGCCACCCACCACGGTCGCGGCGCCGCTCCTGGCCGCGCCGGCCGTCGACCAGCAGACGTGGCTGCGGCGCGCGGGCATCGTCACGGCCGCCGTCGGCGCGGGGGCGATGGTCTTGTCGGGGGCCTGGTTCTCGAGCGCGGCGAGCAGCGCCGAAGAGGCGCGCGGCGCGACGACCTTCGAGGACGTCAAGGCCGCGACCGCGTCGGGGCGGTCCTCCCAGACCACCGGCGCGGTCCTGGTCACGGCCGGCGCCGTCGCCGCCGCCGGTGGCCTCACCCTCATCCTCCTCAGCCTCACGCCGACGCCCGGCGCGCCGACCGTCGCGATCGCGCCGGCGCCCGGTGGTGGCGTGGCGGTGCTCTCCGGGGTGCTGCCGTGAGGACCGTCCTCTTTCCGGTGCTCCTCCTGCTCGCCGCCTGCATCGACTTCGACGCCCTCGAGCGCGAGGCCTGTGAGCGCCGCGGCGTCTGCGAGCACGCGCCCGCGGTGGCGGCATGCGAGCCCTGCACCGAGCACGCAGACTGCGACACGCCGGACAGCTTCTGCGTGACTGAGCCAGGCGGCGGGTTCTGCGGTGTCCCCTGCTCGAGGAGCGTCGGCGACTGTGGCCCCGACCAGACGTGCACGCATATGCAGGTGGGGGACCGGTCTGGCTTCGTCTGTCGCCCCGCCAGCGGCAGGCTCTGCGACGGCGGGATCCTCTGAGCGGGCGCCGCGTGCCTCAGGGCACGGTGAACCAGTACTCGCCGCTGCGCCCCGTCGTGCTCGCGCGGAAGGCGAGCGGCGGCTGACCGATCATCATGGGCAGCGCCGCGGTCGAGATGCCGTGCAGGTCGAACAGCGTCTGGCAATCCCGGAAGCCGTCCTCCAGACGAAGCTGGAGGTGTACCTCCAGCGCGCCATCGGGCAACGCGCGCTCGGCGTAGTCCACGCGGTACATCGGGTACATCGTCGGGCCGAGGGCCCGGAAGACGAACCGCAGCAGCAGCCGCGGGCCGAGGAAGCGCCCGAGGAGCCGCCTCCCGATGGGCGAGATGTCCGGTACGCGGCGGGCCAGCGCGCGGAGGCGCTCCGGGCCGATGCGCCCCTCGAGGCGCTCGAAGAGCTCCACGGCCACGTCCCAGTCGAGGCCGCGGGGGTGGCGCAGCAACACCTCGTTGACGGGGAGGCCAGCGCACAGCTCCGCCACCGACACGTCGGCCTGGTCGGCGGTCTCGACCAGCATCTCCACGACGATGGGTGACAGCTCTCGGCGCGGCATGAGCCCCGGTGAGGAGTGTCCCAGAAACGCTGGCGCGGCGGTCAACCCCCGGGTGGCCCGCACGGGCGCGCGCGCCGGGTCGAAATTCCCCGTTTCACAATCGAAAGCCCGGTTTCGGAACTGAATGGCCGCGCCGGGTGGGGCGGCTCGTTCTTCTCTGCGCTTCCCCGCGGCACGGGACGTGCTCCCGGACCCGCCGGTGCCCGCTTCTGCTGCCGTGAAGTCCGTCGCTCGGGGCGCCGCGGTGTCCACCCGCCGTCTTGGCTTTCGAGCGCAGGCCTGCCACCGAGCCCTTCTCCGGTGGCGCGCCATGAGGCGCCCCGGTCCGCGGCGAGCAGGCCTCCCGAGATGAGCGCCGTGGCGTCACAGCCGGTTCGCCGTGCCTACGCCCGCTACGAGCTGGCGTCTGTCGACGACGTGCTCGCCGCGGCCGCCGCCGTGCGCGACCACGCCTGCCTGGCTGGCCTGGGCTCCGACGACGTCGACGCCCTCACGCTGGTGGTGGCGGAGCTCGGCGACAACGCCGTGCGCCATGGGAGCGGCGGAGAGCTCCGCGTGGAGGCCTCGCCGGCGGGCTGGGTGGTGCGCGCGGAGGATCGCGGCGCGGGGTTTCCCCCCGAGCTGCTCGCCCGGACAGGTCGCCGGAACACCCCCGCTGAGGTGCTGCTCCTCGAGGGAGGCGGCTCGGGCCTGGCGCTGGTGCGACGCCTCGCCGGCTCCGTCGAGCTCTTCAACCTGCGCTGCGGCGCGGTGGCCGTGGCCCGACGGGTGGTGACCCCGGGGCGCTGACCCGCCGCAGTCTTGATGCCAGCCTGAGGTCCGCTCGTCTACGAAGCGGCCATGCGGCTCCTCCTCCTCCTCCCCGGGCTCCTCTCCACCACCGCGCTCGCGCAGGCCGACGCGGGCCCCACCGACCTCGAGGCCCAGCGGGCGAACGACCGCCTCGGGGGCGAGTCGGCGGCGGCGCTGCTCGGCGAGGCGGGCGGCCCGGGCGCCTTCACGCTCTCGGGCTACGCCGAGGCCTTCTACCAGTGGAACTTCAACCAGCCCGCCAACGGCGTGACGGACTTCCGCGGCTTCGACAACCGGCACAACTCCTTCACGCTCTCGAACGTCGTGCTCGACGCCCGCTGGGACTTCAAGCGCGTCATCGGGCGCCTCGCGCTGCAGGTCGGCCACACGCCTTCGACCTACTACCTCGCGGAGCCGGGCCACGGCGGCGGCGCGGCGACGAACCGGAGCGACGCGGACCTGTGGCGGTTCCTCCAGCAGGCCAACGTCGGCTACGCCCTCGACTGGGGGCCCGGGGTGCTCGTGGAGGCCGGCCTCTTCCTCTCACCCATCGGCCCGGAGGCGATGCAGGTGAAGGAGAACTGGAACTTCTCGCGCAGCAACCTCTTCTTCGGCCTGCCCTTCTACCACGCGGGCGTGCGCGCCTCGGTGCCGGTCACCGAGCGCTGGTCGCTCTCGCTCGGCGGCTACAACGGGTGGAACAGCGTGGTGGACAACAACGACCCCAAGTCCCTCGCGGTGCAGGCGACGTACACGCGGCCGAAGCAGCTGGCGGTGAGCCTCCTCTACTTCGGGGGCATCGAGCGCCGCCGTGGCGCCCCTGAAGGCCCTGCGTGGCGACACCTCTTCGACGCGCACGTCACCTGGCTGGTCACCGAGCGGCTCTCGCTCCTGGTGCACGCCAACGCGGGGCTCGAGCCCAACGCGCTGGGCACCGCCTGGTGGACCGCCGGCGCGCTCTACGCCCGCGTGCAGGTGCTCGACTGGCTCTTCGTCGCGGCGCGAGCCGACGTCTTCGTCGAGGGGGTGCCCGCCGGCGGGGAGGCCATCTTCTGGGCCGCGCCCACCATGGCCTCGCAGACGCTGACGGTGGACCTGCGACCCCACCCGCAGGTGTCGGCGCGCCTCGAGTACCGGCACGACGAGGCCGGGGCGCAGGTCTTCTTCGGCCGCAGCGGCCTGCCGAGCCAGCCCCGGCAAGACACGGTGACGCTCGGCATGACGACCTGGTTCTGACTCGCCGTCAGAGCTCGATCTGTGAGCCGAGCTCGACCACCCGGTTCGGCGGTAGCCGGAAGGAGGCCGTCGCGGGGCGCGCGTTCTTCGACATCCACCCGAAGAGCGCCTTGCGCCAGCGCGACATGCCCGCGCGCGCGGGAGGCAGCAGCGTCTCGACGCCCGAGGAAGTACGAGGCGTCCAGCTCCTCGAGCTGGGCGCCTTCCCGGGCGAGGTAGCGGAGCAAGCGAGGGGTGCTGCGCGACGAGCAGCCCCGACCTCCGCGATGGTCGCGCCAGCCTGGACGAGGTCGAGAACGACAGAGAGAACGACCCGCAGTCCTGCGGGCGAGGCAGCGGCGCGGAGGTCGGCGCAGGCGCTGGGGCACTCGCCTCGTCTGTGCGGCCGCGGCGAGTGACACACACTCCCGGTCGAGCCCGCTCACGCTTGCGGTGTCCGCCACCGGCGGCAGCTCCATCCACCTCAGGGGCTCGCCCCTGGTCGCCCTCGCGGCGCTCGTGGGGTCATGGCCGCTGCCCGGTCGATGACGCCAGGGTGGACGCGCCGGGCCGGGGTGGTCGAGGCTTGGGCGTCGTGCCCACCCTTCGGCTCGTCACCTGGAACGTGCTGCACCGCATTCACGCGGTGAACTGGGCGGAGCCGCAGGCCGCGAGCTTCCCCGACGAGCCCACGCGGCTGGTGCGCATCGCCTGGCAGGTGCGCGGGTGGGTCGACGACGGGATGGACGTCGTCTGTCTGCAGGAGGTGAGCGGCGACCAGCTCGCCGCGCTCCGGGCCGCGCTGGGCGGGCGGGCCGAAGCGCTGAGCCACCGGTACCCGCGGGTGCCGGCGCTGCGCGCGCCCGGGCCGCCGGTGCTCGACGACGCGAGCGAGCACCTGGTCTCCCTCGTCGCGCCGGGGCGCGCCCGCGCGCAGCACAGCGCCACCTTCGAGAGCGACCCGGGCAAGGGCTTCCACGCCGTGCAGCTCGACGAGGCGCTCGTCATCGGCACGCACGTCTCCTTCGGCGCGCCGGGGCTGCAGCAGCTCGCGCAGCTCGCGCGCCTGGCCCGCGCGGCCACGGGACCCGCCGTCGTCCTGGGCGACGTCAACGCGGCCGTGACGGACTTCGCCGCCGCGCTGGGCGATGGCTTCGTGTGCGCCGACCTCTCGGGGCAGCCGCCGACGCGGCTGGGCGCGGGGCGGGCCAGCTCGCGCACCATCGACCACGTCGGGGTGCGCCGGGGCCGCGTGGCGGATGCGCGGGTGCTCGACGCCAACGGCCTGTCGGACCACGCGCCCGTGCTGGCGGTGCTCGCGCTCGAGTGAGGGTGAGTCACCATTCGCGGGACGAGACGCGGCGCCGGGAGGGGGTTCGCGGCGCCCCTCAGGCCGGGAGCACCGCCGCCTCGAGGGCCGCGACGAGCTCGGCCTGCCGGACGGGCTTGAGGAGCTGCACGCGCGCGCCCGCGAGGGTGACGTTCAGCCCGCTCAGGCACACCACGGGGAGCCCCGGCCGCAGGCGCTGGAGGCCCGCGAAGGTCTCCTCGGCGGACAGCCCGGGCATCGAGTAGTCGAGCACCACCACGTCGACCGGGGAGGCCTCGGCGAGCCGCAGCGCCTCCTCGCCCGACGCGGCGTCAAGCACCGTGTAGCCGACCGCCGAGAGCGCCCGGGCGGTCGCGCGCCGCACGGCCTCTTCGTCGTCGACGAGCAACACCACGCGGGGCGTGGCCATGACCGCCGGCGTCGCCTGGGCCGGGGTCGTCTGGGCAGGGGTCGCCTCGACGGGCAGCAAGAGCGAGAAGGTCGTGCCGCGCCCCGGCGCGCTGTCGCAGTCGAGGAAGCCGCGGTGCGCCTCGACCGTCGCCCAGGCGGTGGACAGCCCCAGGCCCGTGCCATGCCCGTGCGGCTTGGTGGTGAAGAAGGGCTCGAACATGCGCCGCCGCGTCGCCTCGTCCATGCCCGCGCCGGTGTCGGTGACGCGCAGCTCCACGTGAGGCCCGCGCGCCTCGGCGTGCCGGCGCCGCACCTCGGGCTCGGCCAGGCGCCGCGCGGACACGTCGATGACGGCCGGCCCGCTCTCACCCAGCGCGTCGCGCGCGTTGAGCAGGAGGTTGAGGAGCGCCTGCTCCATGGGGCCGGACTCGACGCTGGCGAAGCGCGCGGCCTCGAGGTCGCCCAGCGTCAGCTCGACCCGGCGCTCGAAGGTCTGCCGGCACAGGTCTACGGCGCGGCGCGCGGCCTCCGCGAGGGGCTCGCGGCGCGCCCCAGCCGCCGGCGCGCTGCGGGCGAAGACCATGAGCTGCCGCACCAGCTGCGCCGCGTTGGTGGCCGACAGCGCCGCGTCGTCGAGGAGCTGGGCGTGCTCGGGTGGCAGCTCGCGGCGCGCGAGCTCGAGGGCCGGCAAGATGACCGCCAGCATGTTGTTGAAGTTGTGCGCGACGCCCGCGGAGAGCTGCCCGACGGCCTCGAGCTTCTGGGCCTGGCGCAGGTGCTCGTCGACGCGGCGCCGCTCGGTGACGTCGATGACGCCGCCCAGGAGCCCCGTCACCTCGCCGCCGGCGTCGCGGAGCAGGCCGCCCTTGATGATGAACCAGCGCGGGCCCCCGGGCCGGTCCGCCCGCAGCTCGAAGTCGGAGTAGGTGCCCCTCTCGAGCGCCCGCGCGATGTGGGCGCTCATGGCCTCCCGCTGGTCCTCGGGGATGAGGGCCAGGTACTCGCTCACGGTGCGCGGGCCCTGGCCCGGCGCCAGCCCGAACATCGCCGTCAGCTTCTCATCCCACTCCACGGTGTCGCGCTGCCGGTCCCACCGCCAGACGCCGACGTTGCCCGCGTCGAGCGCCAGCTCCAGCCGCGCGCGGCTGTCCGTGAGCGCGTCCTCGGCCGCGCGCACCCGCGACACGTTGGCGCAGACGAGCGCGAAGCCCACCAGGCGCCCCGCCTCGAGGATGGGGCCCACGGTGGTGAGGTACCAGTCGCGCGTGCCGTCGGGCGCGAGCGACTGCGACTCGTACGAGGCGTTCTCGAGCGTCTGCGCGGTGCGCGCCAGGGCCGCGCGCATCACCTCGTGCTGGTCTGGCGGCGCGAAGGTGAAGATGCGGTGCCCCACCGGGCCGTCGGGCCCCGCCGCCGCGTACTCGGGCAGCACGCGGTTGACGTACTCGATGGTGCCGGCGAGCGAGACACGCATCACCACCGCCGGCACCGTCTCGAGCAGCGTGAGGCTCCGCGCCTGCTCGGCCGACGCCGCACGCAGCGCCGCCTCGAGCTCCCGCACCCGCGCCCGGAGCGCGGCGAGCTCCTGCGCGACGTCCGCGGGGGCGCCCGGGCCCGGCTTCATGCGGGCCGCAGCCAGTCCTGGAGGGGCTTGTACGCGCGCACGCCCACGGCCTGGGCCTCGATGGCCGCCACGCCCATGCGCGCCGCCTCCATCGTCGTGAAGTACGCCAGCCCCCGCGTCAGCGCCTCGCGGCGGATGTCGTAGGAGTCGGAGATCTCCTTCTTCCCGGCGGTGGTGTTGATGACGAGCGCCACCTCCTTCTTCGCGATGCGGTCGACGATGTGGGGGCTGCCCTGGCGCACCTTGTTGATGC
Organism: uncultured Archangium sp.; assembly: GCA_964449625.1. GTDB lineage: Bacteria > Myxococcota > Myxococcia > Myxococcales > Myxococcaceae > Archangium_A. The sequence goes on along the minus strand of CAYUZK010000068.1, from coordinate 18,002 downwards.
GCTCGGCGGTGATGCCCTTCTTGGCGAGGTAGTCCACCGTGCCGCCGGTGGCGATGAGCGAGAAGCCCAGGGCCGTGAGGCGGCGCGCGAGGTCCACCAGGGCCGGCTTGTCGTCGTCCTTCACCGAGACGAAGACGTGGCCCTCGCGGGGGAGCTTGCTGCCCGAGGCGAGCTGCGACTTGGCGAAGGCCGCGCTCACCGTCGAGTCCAGGCCCATCACCTCGCCGGTCGACTTCATCTCGGGCCCGAGGATGACGTCGGTGTTGGGGAAGCGCGCGAAGGGGAAGACGCTCTCCTTCACCGCGACGTGCTTGACCTGCGGGTCGGCCGTGAGCCCCTGCTCGGCCAGCGTCTGGCCCGCCATGCACAGCGCCGCCACCTTCGCGAGCGCGACGCCGGTGGCCTTGGCGATGAAGGGCACGGTGCGCGACGCGCGGGGGTTGACCTCGAGCACGTAGATGGCCTTGCCCTGCACCGCGAACTGCACGTTCATCAGCCCCACCACGCCCAGCTTCCGCGCCAGCGCGATGGAGATGTCCTTGAGGCGCTCCACCACCTCGGGCGAGAGCGAGTGCGGCGGCAGCACGCAGGCCGCGTCACCGGAGTGCACGCCGGCCTCCTCCACGTGCTCGAGCACGCCGCCCACGATGCAGGCGCCGGTGGCGTCGCACACGAGGTCCAGGTCCACCTCGGTGGCCGAGGAGAGGAAGCGGTCGATGAGCACCGGGTGGTCAGGCGAGGCCAGCACCGCCTCGCGCATGTAGCGCTCGAGGTCGGCCTGGTCGTAGACGACCTCCATGGCGCGGCCGCCCAGCACGTACGAGGGCCGCACCATCACCGGGTAGCCGATGGTCTCGGCCACGCGGTAGGCCTCCTCGGGCGAGCGGGCCACGCCGTTCTCGGGCTGCTTGAGGCGCAGCTCGTTGACCAGCTTCGCGAAGCGCTCCCGGTCCTCCGCCTGATCGATGGCGTCGGGCGGGGTACCGAGGATGGGCACGCCCGCGGCCTCCAGCGGCTTGGACAGCTTGAGCGGCGTCTGCCCGCCGAACTGCACGATGACGCCGAGGGGCTTCTCGCGGTGGAGGATCTCCAGCACGTCCTCCATCGTCAGCGGCTCGAAGTAGAGGCGGTCGCTCGTGTCGTAGTCCGTCGAGACCGTCTCGGGGTTGCAGTTGACCATGATGGTCTCGAAGCCCGCGGCGCGCAGCGCGAAGGCCGCGTGCACGCAGCAGTAGTCGAACTCGATGCCCTGCCCGATGCGAATGGGGCCGGAGCCGAGGATGACGATCTTCTTCTTGTCGGTGGGCGGCGCCTCGTCCTCTTCTTCGTAGGTCGAGTAGAGGTACGGCGTGTAGGCCTCGAACTCGGCGGCGCAGGTGTCGACCCGCTTGAAGACGGGGCGAATGTTCCGGCTCCACCGGTGCTCGCGCACCTTCTCCTCGGAGAGCCCGAGGGCCGCGCCGAGCTGCGCGTCGGAGAAGCCGCGGGCCTTCAGGTGCTTGAGCTCCGCGTCGCTCACCGCTTCCAGGGAGCCCTTCACGCCGAAGGCGTTGAGCTCGCGCACCAGCGCCTCGAGCTGCCGCAGGTACCAGGGGTCGACGTGGGTGAGCGCCTCCACCTGCTCCACCGTCATGCCCCGCTGGAGGGCCTCGAACACCGCCCACGGCCGGTCCGGCGTGGGGATGCGCAGCAGCCCGTCGAGCTCGGCCTGGGGGCGCTGCGCCGCCTCGGCCCGGGTCGGAATGGGCAGGCGCGACTGCTCCAGCGAGCGCAGGGCCTTGAGGTACGCCTCGCGGAAGGTGCGGCCGATGGCCATCACCTCGCCCACCGAGCGCATCATGGTGCCCAGCGTCTTGGGGCTGTGGGGGAACTTCTCGAAGTTGAACTTCGGCACCTTCACCACCACGTAGTCGATGGTGGGCTCGAAGCTGGCCGGCGTGTCGCGGGTGATGTCGTTCTTGAGCTCGTCGAGCGAGTAGCCGATGGCCAGCTTCGCGGCGACCTTGGCGATGGGGTAGCCGGTGGCCTTCGAGGCGAGCGCCGAGGAGCGCGACACGCGCGGGTTCATCTCGATGACGACCATGCGGCCGTCCTTCGGGTTCACGCCGAACTGCACGTTGGAGCCGCCGGTGTCGACGCCGATCTCCCGGATGATGGCCAGCGCCGCGTCGCGCATGCGCTGGTACTCCTTGTCGGTCAGCGTCTGCGCGGGGGCCACGGTGATGGAGTCACCGGTGTGCACGCCCATGGGGTCCAGGTTCTCGATGCTGCAGACGATGATGCAGTTGTCCTTCGGGTCGCGGACGACCTCCAGCTCGTACTCCTTCCAGCCGAGCACCGACTCGTCGATCTGAATCGAGTGCACGGGGCTGGCGGCGAGGCCCGAGGCGCAGATCTCCTCGAACTGCTGCGCGTCGAAGGCCACGCCGCCGCCGGTGCCGCCGAGCGTAAAGCTGGGGCGGATGATGGAGGGGAAGCCGAACTCCTGCACCAGCGCGCGGGCCTCCTCGAGGGTGGTGGCGATGCCGGCGCGCGGCAGCTCGAGGCCGATGCGCTCCATGGCCTGCTTGAAGAGCTTGCGGTCTTCGGCCTTGTTGATGGCCTCCAGCGACGCGCCGATGAGCTTGACGCCGTACTTCTCGAGCACGCCCTGCTCGGCGAGCGCCTTGGCGAGGTTGAGGGCCGTCTGGCCGCCCATGGTGGGCAAGAGCGAGTCGGGCCGCTCCTGCTCGATGATGCGCGTCGCCGCCTCGACGGTGATGGGCTCGAGGTAGGTCCGGTGCGCGAAGTCCGGGTCGGTCATGATGGTCGCCGGGTTCGAGTTGAGGAGCACCACCTCGATGCCCTCCTCTTTGAGCGCCTTGATGGCCTGGGTGCCGGAGTAGTCGAACTCGCAGGCCTGCCCGATGACGATGGGACCAGAGCCGATGAGGAAGACCTTCTTGATGTCGGGGTGACGCGGCATGGGGGCCGCCTAGCCGACGCCGGGGGGCGTTGCCAGCGGCGGGTGACGGCTCAGGCGTAGTGAATCTTGATGGTCTCGATGGCGGCCTTGAGGAGCGCCTTCACCGCCGCCGTTTCGCCGTGGCGCAACACCACGTAACCGTCGCCTTCGTAGCCGTCGTTCTTCCGCGCGCCGAGGCTGGGCAAGCGGGCCTCCACCAGGTGCGGCCCGAGCAACGCGTGGGCCTCGCGCACCCCGCGCACCCCCACCACGGCGCCGGCGCCCAGGCCCCGCAGCCAGGCCGCGCCGGCCGCGTACCGGCGCTCCCAGGGCGCGTCGAGCACCCCGTCGACGACCGCCCGCGCCCAGGCCCGGTAGACGTCCACGTCGTGCACCAAGCCCGTCATCTGGCACAGCTGCGGGCCGGGCGGGCGCTGGGCGATCTCCCCGATGGCGATGGAGCCGTCGGGCCGCGCGAACCACTCCATGTGCGTCATGCCGTCGTCGAGGCCGAGGGCCTTGATGGCGGCGACGCCCGCCGCGCGCGCCTTCTCGTAGGCGGGGTGCTCGAGCTCCCGCGGCAGCACGCAGGTCCACTGCATCCACGGGTTCTCCAGCACCTCGAGGCAGCCGGGCACGTAGTCGGAGAAGGAGAAGGCCCGCGGCGCGCCGCCCACGGTGAGCGTCTCGAAGCTGTGCTCGGTGCCGCGCAGCAGCTCCTCGGCGAGCACCGGGCGCGCCGGCCCCACGTCCATCGCCGAGAGCACCGCGCGGAGCTCCCGCAGCGTGCGCACGCGAGAGGTAGAGCCCGCGCCCACGCCGGCGGGCGGCTTGAGCACGAGCGGGAAGCCCACCTCCTCGGCGAAGGCCCGGCCCTGCGCCTCGCTGGTGAGGAGCGCGTGGCGGGCCACCGGCAGCCCCGCGGCGCGCAGGGCGTCCTTCATCTCGGCCTTCTCGCGGAACAGCCGCGCCGTCTTCACCGGGGTGCCCGGCACACCCAGGCGCTCGCGCACCTCGGCGAGCTGCACCATCAGCACCTCGTTGATGCCCAGCAGCCGGTGCGCGCGGCCGTGCTTCTTCTGCAGCAGCGCCGCGGCGAGGGTGAGATCCTCGACGTCGGTGGCGTCGTCCACGAGCGCCACGTCGTGGCACAGGGCCCGGGCCTCCTTGGTGGCGCGCCCGAAGACGCCGAGCAGCCGCACGCCCTCGAGCCCGGCGAGCGCCCGCACGAAGCGCAGCACGTCGTAGCTGGCGGACGGCGCGGCGAAGAGGACGTTGCGGAGCACCCGCGGCATCGTGGAGGCCATGGCGCGCGCTCGCAACTGTTCTGCCTCGACACCAGCCTCGCGCCCCCGGCGACGGGCGCTATGGTGCGCGCCATGACCCGACTGACGCTGCTGGGCCTCCTCGCCACGGGCTGCGCGACGACCGGCGCCGCCACCACCGCCTTCTACCCGCTCGAAGAGCTCCGCGCGCTCGACACCCCGGAGGACCACGGCGAGCTGCTCGCCCGCGCCCCGGAGGTCGCGCCGTCGCGGCGCACCGACGAGTGGCGCGCCCTCGTGGCCCGCGCCGCCGTCGCCACGCTCGTCGCCGCCGAGGTGAAGGACGAGCAGACGGCGGAGCGGGCCCTCGCCCTCACCGAGTCGCTCCCTGCGCGCTTCCCTTCGCTCTCGAAGTCGCCCGCCTTCCTCGCGGGCCGCGCCGACCTCGGCGTGCGGGCCCTGGGCTGGGCCTCGCGCCGCGACACCCGGCAGTGGACCGAGCGCGTCGTGGAGTTCGCGCGCCGCGACGCCGTCACGCCGGGCCTCGCCCAGCGCCTCGCCGACGAGGTGCTGCTCAAGCAGCTCGTGCCCTCCACGGCCTTCGGCCTCTTCGAGCTCGCGCTCGCCCGCGACGGCGCCGCCGCCTGCGCCTCGCCGACGCTGGCGAAGGTCGTCCTCGACGTGGGCGCGTACGGCGGCCAGTTCCCCGCGGCCCTCGACACCTGCTGGGCGCAGCTCGAAGGCCCGCTCACCGCCGCCGCGAAGAGCGCCGAGACGCACACCGCGAAGCTCAAGCTGTGCGCCCTCATGGCCAGCCGCGCGGGCGAGGCGTCGGTCAAGGCCGCCTGCGCGGACTGACGCAGGTGAAGGCGGCGCCCGCGACCAGACGCCGGAGGTCACGGCGCCTCCAGCGCGGCGGCTCAGGCCCCCAGCCAGGCGCAGAAGGAGGCCACGGAGTCTCCCGCGCGGCCCCGCCTCTCACTTCGGGGTGGGCGCCGCGTCCTTGAAGAGGTGGCAGCCCACGCACTGCACCGGCGCCGTGGGGTGCTCCTTGAGCGAGAGCTTCTTGTGGCACGAGCCACACACCTTCGGCCCGAAGCCCGGCTGCGGCTCGTGCGGCCCGTGGCAGGTGCTGCAGTCCTGATGGTCCTTCACCGCGTGCAGGCCCGGGAGCGCCTTCTTCTTGCCGTCGTGGCACTGGGTGCACGTCTTGAGCACCGCGCCCGAGTGCGTCTCGTGGCAGGTGCCGCAGCCGTCTTTGCGGTGGCCCACCTGAGGCGGCTGCGACTTCTCGTGGCACGACAGGCACGCCTTCTTCTCGCCCTTCACGCCGTGCGGCAGGCCCGCGTGGCACTCGTCGCACTTCGCGTGGCCTTTGGTCTGCTTGCCCGCCGCGACCTGCGTCTCGTGGCAGCTGCCGCAGCCGCCCAGCTTCGGCGGCTTCGCGTCGTGGGGCTTGTGGCAGTCGTGGCAGGTCGTGTCCTCGGCGTGCACCACCTTCGCCGTGAAGGGCGACTCGTCGTGGCACTCCACGCAGCCGCGCGCGAGCGAGCCGGTGAAGCGCTTCGGGTGCACCGGGTGGCACCCCAGGCAGGCGCCCTTCTTCTCGTCCTTCGGGTGCTTCACCACTTCCTTCTTGTGGCAGCTCACGCAGGACACCGCGGCCGCGCGGGGCAGGTGGGGCTTGTGGCAGTCAGCGCAGTCGACGTGGTGCAGCGCGCCCATCACCGGGTGGTCCTTGTGGCACGCCTCGCACTTGCGGACGGCGCCCTTCACGAAGGTGTGGGGCTGGTGGCAGCTCCCGCAGCCGGTGTGGCCCGGCGTGAAGAGGGCGCCCGGCGTCACGCGCGCGCGGGCCGGCAGCTTGTCCTTCATGTGGCAGTCCACGCACTGGCGGCTGGCCTCGGCGGCCGGCGTGTGGTGCTTGTGGCAGGCCATGCAGGAGTCGGCGAGCGTGTCGCCCTTCTGGCCGTGCTGGAGCGAGACCTCGTGACAGGTGGTGCAGTCGGCGGCCTGCGTGAAGGGCGCCTCGTGCGGCCGGTGGCACTTGGCGCACTCCGCCTTGTGCACGGTGATGGCGGCCTTCTCGTTCTGGGGCTCCTGGTGGCAGCCGATGCAGCTCCAGCGCTCGAAGCGCTTCGGGTCCTCCGGGGAGGTCGCGAAGGGGTGGCAGGTGAGGCAGGTCAGATCGATGCCCGCGTCGAGCGGGTGGTGCTGCTTCTGCTGGTCCTCGTGGCACTTCTCGCAGAGCGCGGGGCCTGGCGAGACGAAGCCGTCCTTCTGGATGTCGTGACAGTCGCGGCAGGCGACCTGCTCCTCGCCAGTGAGGGCGAGGTGCTGCCGGTGCCCGGGCGTGGCGCGGGCCGTGTGGTACCCCTCGCCCACCAGCATCGTGCCGGCGTCGGGGGGTGGCGGCAGCACGCCGCAGCCCGCGGAGAGCACGACGAGGCCCAGGAGGGCGAGGACTGGCGAGCGGCGCGTCGTCACTGGCGGCGGGCCGCCACTTCGGCGGCGATGGAGAGACTGAAGAGCAGGCAGGCCAGCACGCCGATGCCCTGGGCCACGGACATCGAGGCCACCACGGGCAGCGGGGTGCCCAGCAGCACGCCGGCCACCATGATCGCGAGCGCGACGAGGCCCAGCGCGCAGGCCGCCAGGAGCGCCTTCTCGATGGGCCAGCGCGCGAAGAGCCGCAGGAGTCGGGTCTTCATTACTTGAGCTCCTCGGGCCGCTTGCTGAAGGGGTGGGCCACGCCGTGGCAGCCGGCCGAGGCGCACGACACGGTGTTCTGCTCGAGTTCCTCCATCACCCCCAGGTGGTCCTTCACGTTCGTGAAGGACGCCAGCGTGCCCGAGTGGCACTGCCGGCAGTTCTGGTTGGGGTACGGCTTCACGGTGCGGATCTCCGCGTGGAACTGCTCGAGCGGCATCTTGCGGTAGCCGCCGATGTAGTAGTGGTACACGTGCATCATCCCGGTGATCTTCGTCAGCGGGTACCCCAGCATCCCGTAGTCGGCATGGCAGGTGTAGCAGGCCGTCGGCCCGATGATGGGGCTGCGCGAGTGCCGCGCCGCGAGGCTGGTGCTGGTCGGCGACTCGAGGTCCTCCCGGTGCGTCACCATCACGTGGCACGAGCCACAGAAGGAAGGCTCGGTGGTGCGGTGCATGCCCGAGGCCGTGGTGGCGACCGCCGCGCCGAAGGGGAACACCGCCAGGCCCAGCAGCAGGCGCAGGCGCACCATCGCCGTCAGCTTCGGGCGCGCGATGAGGTGGTGCAGCAGGAAGATGGACGCCACCGCCGCCAGCACGATGGCGAGGGCTCCAACGGGGGTCAGCGAGGGCATGCGTCAGGGCTCCACGACATGGACGAGGGTGAGGCCGACGGAGCGCCCGGCGGCGTGGCAGACGGCGCAGGTCTCGACGCCGCCCGTGGTGTTCCAGCTGGCGTGCGCCTGGGTGACGATGCCTCCGTGACAGCCCGTGCAGGCCGCCGTGGTGGGCGCCTCGTAGACCGAGGTCGCCTGCACCGCCGCCGAGAGGCAGGCGCCGTCGGTGGCCGCGCCGCTCCCGCCGTCAGGCAGGGCCCCGCACGCGCGCAGCTCGCTGCGTGACGGGAGCGCGCTCGCCGGCAGCGGCAACGCCACGGCCGTGGCCGTGTGGCACTTGCCGCAGGCCTGCAGGGGCGACGGGTAGGCCGCGGCCGCGTGCAGCGCGTGCACGAGGTCCTTGAAGTTGGCGGCCTGCGCCGTCACCACGCCGCCGTCCGCGGGCACGGCGACGCCCTGCACGAGGTTGGGGTTGTGGCAGGTGACGCAGTGCTCGACGCTCCGGCGGGTGCCGCCGTGCGCCGCGAGCGACTGGTGGCAGGCGTTGCACTGCGCCTGGGTGACGCTGACGCGCCGGGCGCGCGGCGCGGCGTCGGTGACGGCGAAGGTGCCCACGGGGTTCTCGGCGCACCAGCGCACGCCCGCGTCGCTCGTGGCGCACAGCTCGAGGCCGACGCTGAAGCTGCCTTCGTCGGTGGGCCGCAGCGCGTTCTGCGCGCGCCAGGTGAAGACGCCGGCGTCCACCCGCGCGAGGCAGGCGCCGCCGTCGGTGACGCTCGCGCAGTCCGCCGCGCTCTCCGCCGTCTCCGAGTAGAAGCGGGCGACGTCGGCCGTGGGCCCGCCGAAGACGAAGCGCAGCCGGCTCAGGCGCTGCGCCAGCACGTCGCGGGGCTGGCCGTTGACCGCGACCGAGAAGGTGACCTCCGGCCGCGCGCCGGGCGCCGTCGCCCCGGCCGCGACGATGGCGCCGGTCACCGTGAGGCGCGCCGGGTCGCGCGAAGGCAGCGGGTGCGAGGCAGCGACGGGCGCGATGGCGCCCTCTGCGTGGCACACGACGCACTGCGAGTCGGGCCGCGGCGCGCCAGCCGTGTGCCGCGTGTAGCCCACGGGCGCCGTGGCGCTCGTGAACCAGGTCCGGTCGTGGCAGCTCCCGCAGCCGGCGATGGTGGGCTGCGTCTGCCAGCGCGCGCCGTCGGCGCCGGCGTGGCACGCGTCGCAGTCGTTGATGACGCCCGGGTAGCGGACCTCGCTGTAGTCGTGCTCCACGCCGTTGAAGCCGACGAAGCGGTACGGCGTGCCGCCCTGCACCGAGGGCAGCGCCGCGCCCATGTGAAGGCGGTGCACCATCGTCTTCATGTCGATGGTGTTGCCCGTCTCGGGGTCGACGTCCTTCGTGTCGGTGTGGCACAGGATGCACAGGCCCGCCTCGCGGCGCGCGCCGCCGTGGGCCTCGAGGCGCGTGTGGCAGCTGTTGCAGGCCTGCGTCGTCACCAGCTCGCGCCTGGCCGTCACCGCCTGCCCGTCGGGCCGGAAGTGCAGCAGCGCGTTGGCCACCGCTCGCGCGCCGCGCCAGGTGCGCGTGGCGTACACGCCGACGGTGTGCGTCTTGTCGGCGTTGGCGCCCACCACCACGGCCGCGGCGAAGCGGTACTGGTAGCGGCCGCTCCCCAGCGGCGCGAGCTCCGTCCAGGTGCCGTTGGTGTCGGCGGCGTTCTGCTCGAAGGCCCCGCCGTCGAACATCACCGTGCGCGAGGTGTAGCTCTCGTACTGGAGCGGCAGCCCGTCGCTGCGCTGCCCCAGCACGCCCAGCACCAGCGAGGCGCTCACGGCGCCCTCCGTCCACACCCCGGTGCGCTCCAGCGGCCGCCCCTGCGCGTCGGTGAGCGAGAGCTCCACCGTCGCCACGTCGGCCGTCACCCCGGCGTCGAGCAGCGTCACCACCAGGCCCGGGCCGGCGTACTGATCGACCCGCGGCCCGGGGCCGGCTGGCCCCTGCGGCCCCTGTGGGCCCGTGGCGCCCGTCGCGCCGGTCTCACCCTGTGGGCCCGCCTCACCCGTCGCGCCCGGAGGGCCGGGCTCTCCCGGCGCGCCCTGAGGCCCCGCGCCGCCCGCCGGGCCTTGCGGACCCTCGGCATAGGGGCACCCGCTCAACACCGCGAGGGCGAGCACCAGCGCTGCACTCTTCATGGTCGACGTCATCGGCTCACGCGTCCCGGGCCCTGAGTTTCAGAAGCGGCAGCAGGCTTACCAACAGATAGCGGGCCGCTCACGAAACATCCTCCAGCAATCGCCAGCGCAAAATCTGCAAGCAGAAAGAAGACTTGAGTCGGCTTCTGTCTTGTCCATGAATGCAGACGGTGCTGAGAGACGGCCGGGCGCCAGGGCGCCCTTTCCCTTTGTCCGTGGAGTCTGCTGCCGTGAGGATGACGAGGACGACAGCGCTGTGGCTGGCACTCGCCACCGGCGCGGCCTGGGCAGAGGACCCGGTGTGGGTCGACGCCCGGGCGGTGGTGACGGTGCAGAGCTTCCAGCAGGCGCTGCTGCCCGGCGTGCCCGGCACCACCGGCCAGGTCGAGACGGCGCTGCCGGTCACGACGAGCGCCTTCTTGCGCTTCGGCGCGGTCGACCTCCCCGGCGCGCCCGACAGCGTCAGCGGCGAGGTCTCCGCCTGGGGGCGCCTGGGGCCCCGCGACAACCTCCTGGCCGACGGCGACGTCACGGCGGCCTTCGCCCAGTACCGCCGCGGCCTCTTCCGCGTGAAGCTGGGCCGCCAGGTGACGCTGCCTGGCTCGAGCCGCTACCTGCGCTTCGACGGCGCGGCGGCCGGCGTCTCGCTCGGTGCGGTGGACGTCGACGTCTACGGCGGCTTCGTCGCCCTGCCCCGCTGGAACCTCCCGCGCGGCGCCTACGTGCTGGGCTTCGTCGGCGACGCGCTCAAGGACACGCGGCTGCTCGAGGCGCAGGCCCGCGCCGGGCAGTTCACCCTCGGCGCCCGCGTGGGGCTGCGCGCCAGCGACTGGGTGCGCGCCGCCCTCGCCTTCCACGAGCAGCACGACGCGGTGGGCGTGGCCTTCCGCGTGGCCTCCGCCGACCTCTCGGTGCAGCCGCTCTCCTGGCTCCTCGTGGGCGGCCGCGCCTCCCTCGACCTGCGCGCCATGGCCGTGTCCGAGGCCCGCGTGTGGGCCGACATCACGAGCTGGAAGGCCGGCTCCGCCTCCCTCGACTACTCGTACCAGAGCCCCTCGCTGCTGCTGCCGCAGACCTCGGTGCTGGCGGCCTTCGGCGGCGCCGCCTGGCACGAGCTGGGCGCCGAGGTGACGCTCCGGCTCCCCTCGAACGTGACCCTCACCGGCCGCGGCGCGGGCCAGCGCTTCGAGGGCGACCTCCTCGGCGGGCGCGGCACCGTGCGCGCGCGCTGGAGCCCGGGCCTCGACGGCCGCTGGCTCCTGCAGGCGGAGCTCTCGCGGGTGCTCGTCGCCCCCTCGGGCTACACGCAGGCCCGCGCGAGCGCCCGCTGGCGCGCCACCGAGGCCATCACCGCGTCGGTGGACGGCGCCGTCTTCTTCTATGACCGCCCGGTGCGCGACGTGTCGGTGACGGGCGCGGGCATCGGCAGCGTGGAGTGGGCCGCCCGCCCCTGGCTGCGGCTGCTCCTCTCGGCCACGGCGCTCAACTCGCCGTGGGCCAGCTTCGAGCTGCAGGGCCTGGGCCGGGTGGTGGTGGAGCTGGACCCGGTGTCGACTGGAGGCTTGCTGTGAAGCGGGCGTTGACGTGGAGCGTGGCCGCGGTGGCGCTGGGGGTGCTGGTGGCGGCCTGCAGCCAGCGCTTCCTCACCCACTTCCCCCACCGGCAGCACCTGGCCGAGCTGGCCTGCGGCGAGCCCGGCCAGCCCGACTGCCTCTCGTGCGCGAGCTGCCACAAGGGCTCGGCGGAGGAGCAGGGCGCCTGGCAGTCGCTGACGCCGGAGCGCTGCGTCGGCTGCCACGACGACGCGCCGGCCCTCTGGCGGCGCTCGGTGCGCCCGGCCCTGGCCACGCCGCCCGCGGGCAAGGCCATCATCTTCCCGCACGATCCACACCTCGAGCTGAAGGACATCAAGGGCCAGTGCGTGGGCTGCCACGCCGGCGCCGTGGGCACCGCCGGCGGCGACCCCCTCTTCCCGCCGATGGCGACCTGCCTCGACTGCCACGAGCACCAGGAGCAGTTCGCCGCGGGCTCCTGCCTGGGCTGCCACAAGGACAAGGACCTCCGCACGCTCAAGCCCGTGTCCTTCCTCTCGCACGACGGCGCGTGGATGCGGCGCCACGGCGTGGAGGCGCGCAACCAGGCCCGGCAGTGCGAGGCCTGCCACTCGCAGACGAGCTGCGACGCCTGCCACGACGCGACGCGCCCGGGCAGCCCGGCGCAGCGCAACCCCGACGCCATCACCAGCGAGCTGGTGCACCGCTTCGACTTCATGTCGCGGCACGCGCTCGAGGCCCAGGCGGCGCCCGGGCAGTGCGTCACCTGCCACGCGAAGACTGAGTGCGACGCCTGCCACTCCAGCCGCGGCCTCTCGGCCTCGGTGCGCGGCGGCCAGAGCCCACACCCCCTGGGCTGGGGCAGCGGCCTGGGCCTGATGAACAACGCCCACGGGCCCGCGGCCCGGCGCGACATCGGCTCCTGCGCCACGTGCCACGACCAGGGCGCCGCCAGCAACTGCGTGCGCTGCCACCGCGTGGGCGCGCTCGGCGGCACGCCCCACCCCGTCGGCTGGCGCAGCAGCTCCCCGGTGACCAGCCCCGAGTGCGCCGCGTGCCACGGAGGCGCCCAGTGAAGCCCACGGTCCGCTCCCTGCTCCTCCTCGCAGCGGCGCTCGCCGCGGGCTGCTTCGTGCCCCGCGAGCCTGGCCCCGCGCAGGACGACCGCGCCTGCACGAAGTGCCACGGCGACCCCGCGCGGGAGGGCGACGCCGCGCGCAAGGCCGCCCCGCCGACGGACACCCAGGGCAACACCGACGTCTCCTACCCCGGCGTCGGCGCCCACGCCCGCCACCTCGAGGCGACGGACACGCACGAGGCCGTCGCCTGCGCCGAGTGCCACCGCGTGCCCACGAGCTCGGGCGACGAGGGCCACAACGACGGCGTGACGCAGGTCCTCTTCGGCGCCGTGGCCACGCGCGACGGCGGCCTCGCCGCGAGCTGGAACGCCAGCGCCCAGCGCTGCACGCAGAGCTGCCACGGCGCCACCTCGGGCGCGTGGACCCAGCCCCGCCCGGCGAGCGAGACCTGCGGCACCTGCCACGGGCTCCCGCCCCCCTCGCCGCACCCGCAGGCCGGCGCCTGCGAGGTGTGCCACGACGAGGTGATGGCCTCGGCCACGGTGTTCCGCGCGAAGGCCCTGCACATCGACGGCGTGGTGCAGGTGCGCCAGACGGCCTGCGGGGCCTGCCACGGCGAGGGTGACGCCGGCGCGCCGCCCCGGGCCCTCGACGGCGGCACCGCCGTCACCAACCCCGGCGTCGGCGCGCACCAGGCGCACCTCGCCGGCGGCAAGTGGAGCAACCCCGTCGCCTGCGCGACGTGCCACGAGGTGCCGGCCACGGTCGCCACCGCGCGGCACCCCAACGGCGGCCGCGCCGAGGTGCACGCGGCGGTGGGCTACGGCGAGGCCGCGGGCACCTGCGCCACCGCCTGCCACGGCGGCGCCTCGCCCGCGTGGACCACCGAGAACGCCACCCTGGGCTGCGCGAGCTGCCACGGCGCGCCGCCGCCCGTGCCGCACCCGCAGGCGACGGCCTGCTGGCTGTGCCACGCCAACAGCGCGCAAGACGGCGGCTTCGTCGACCGCACCCTGCACGTCAACGGCACGGTGGACGCGCAGCTGCCGACGGGCTGCACCGCCTGCCACGGCAGCACCAACCCGGCCCCGCCGAAGGACCTGGCGGGCAACACCGACTCGTCGAGCCCCGGCGTCGGCGCGCACCAGGCGCACGTCGTGGGGCGCGGGCGGGCCCGCGTGGTCGAGTGCCGCGAGTGCCACGTGGTGCCCACGGCGGTGGTGGAGCCCGGCCACCTCGACGGCGTCACCCAGGTGCGCTTCGTGGGCGTGGCGACGGCCAACGGCGCGACGCCGACGTACGCGGCCGCCACGCGCACCTGCGCCAACGCCGCCTGCCACGACATCTCGAACTACACGGCGGCGCCCGGCGGCGGCACGGCCACCACGCCTGGCTGGACGCTGGTGGACGGCTCGCAGGCCACCTGCGGCAGCTGCCACGGCGCCCCGCCGCCCCTGCCGCACCCCCAGGGCACCCTCTGCTACGGCTGCCACGCGAACGCGACGCCCGACGGCGGCTTCGTGCGGCCCGAGCTGCACATCAACGGGCGCGTGGAGTTCGCCCTGCCTTGACCCCCTCACCTCTCATCGGGAGCTGCGCATGACGACGTGGAGCATGTGGGTGAAGTGGGACGGCAGCATGGAGCAGACGCTCGTCGCGGGGCACCACCTCGCGGCGGGCGAGGCCACCATCGCCGAGGCGCGCAAGGCGGCGAGCCGCACGGGCGCGCCCGGCATCCTCACGGTGGACCAGCTGGCCGACCACGACATGCTCGGGCGCATCTGGGTGCTCGACGGCGCACAGCTGCACCGGCACTTCGGCTCGAAGACGCCCTCGAAGAAGGCCATCGAGGCCGACCACGACGCCTTCGTGGAGCGCCTCGAGCGCGGCCAGGCCGTCGCCGTCACCGCCTACCTGCGCGGCCAGCCCACGGCGGTCCTCTTCGCGGGCCAGCCGGAGCACCCGCGGAGCGCCAAGCCGTCGCGGTGAGCCCCAGGGCGGCCTGTCGGGCTACTTCCCGACGAGCTGCGCCGCGTCGAGCACCACCGGGTACACGGTGCCGATGCCCAGGTCCCTGTCGAGGGCCACGGTGCCCTCGGCCGTCACCTGCTCGTTCTGCTTCACCTCCGCCGAGAGGATCACGGTGAGGTCGTCGTCCTTCGCCGCGGCGCTGCCGCTGCCGTCGGACAGGTGCGCGTACGTCTTGCCGTTGACGGAGGTGACGCGCGTCACCGTGCCGCGCACGCGCACCGCGCGGCCCACGAGGAGCTGCCGCTCGGTGTGCACGTCGGCCACGCGCAGCGAGAGCGCGCCCTCGGCCCGCTTCACGGCCGCCACCGCTCCGGCCGCGGCCGACGGCGCGCCGCCCATCGGCGGGTGGCCGGGGGGCATCGCGCCACCGACGGCCGGCGCCGGGGCCGCGCCGCCCACGCCGGCCAGGTCGCCGAACCAGATGCTGGCGAAGGTGCGCCCGAGCGACTTGCTGGTGAAGTCCGACATCTGCGTCGAGGCCGTCACGCTCACGGCCTGGCCCACCGCCACCGCCGAGGTGGTGGGCACCGCGGCCCACGTCTCCCCGCCGCCGGTGGTGAGGCGCAGGTAGGTGTAGTTCGGCACCTGGATGACCTCCGCCACCGCGCCCTGGATGAGGGTGGCGCCCTCCGGCGCCGCGCCCATGGGCAGCGCGGCCTGCGGCGCGGCCATGGCGACCGGCCCGCCCACCGCCGCGGCGGGGCTGCCGCCCTCCGTCGAGAGGCGGCCCGCGAAGAAGCCGGTGGCGAAGACAGCGACGACGAGAATGGCGAGCGGGAGAGGCTTCATGGGCGCGTGCGTACACGACTGGCGCCCAAAGCGGAACCCAGGCGGGGCGCCCGTCAGGGCGGGCAGAAGCGGCGCTCCAGCACCACGTCAGCTGCGCCACTGGCCGCGCCTTCGGGTCGTGGCGCCTCCCGCGCGTCGGCCACCACTTCGTCTTCCCTGCGTCCCGCGCTTCCGCCGCCAGCGGCGACGCACCAGAGGGCGCGCAACCCGGCCTTCACCCCGTGAGCCACCACCACAGCGGCACGGTGACGAGGCTCAGCGGCACGCCCACGGCGATGAGGGCGGCGGCCAGGCCGGGCGCGAGCCGGTGCTCCGCGGCCACCACGCCCGCCGTCACCATGGGGGCCATCGCGGCCTGGGCCACCACCACGCGCTCGACGAGGCCGAGCTCACCGCGCACGAAGTAGAGGAGCGCGGCCACCAGCGCCGGCGCGGCCACCAGCTTCCACCCCAGGCCCAGGGCCACGCGCCGCCCGTTGCCGCGCAGCGCCGAGAGGTCGAGCTGCCAGCCGACGGCGGCCAGGGCCAGCGGGCTGAGCATGTCGGCCAGGCGCCCGACGACGACGGTGACGACGCCGGGCAGCTCCCGCCCGTGCAGCGCGAAGGCGAGGACGAGGGCCACCGTGGCCGGCGACGTCACGAGGCGGCGCAGCGAGGCACCCACCGACGCGCGGCCCCCGCCCAGCGTCGCGGCGAAGGGCATGGCGAAGAGGAAGAGCGCCACGAAGCTGCCCAGCTGGTCGACGACCGCGGCCGCGCCGAGCACCTCCGGCCCGCCGATGGCCTCCATCAAGGGCAGGCCCACGAAGGCGGTGTTGCCCAGGCCCGCGCAGAGCGCCACCGCGCCGGTGGGCCCCGCTTCGGCGCCGCGGCGCCACGCGAGCCAGGCCACGCTCGCGGGCACGAGGAAGACGAGCCACAGCGCGGCGGACGAGAGGAGCAGCCGCGCGTCAATCTCCGCGCCCTGGATGGAGCGGAACACCAGGGCCGGCAGCGACACCCACAGCACCCAGGCGGTGATGGGCCGGTGGCTGTCCTCCGGCAGCGCGCGGCTCCGCCGGGCGACGACGCCGAGCCCGAAGCACAAGACGAGGAGCAGCAGGGTGGCCACGCGCCGAGGAGCCCTCTCACGAGGAGGGCCCGCCGACAACGCCTCACCGCGCCGGAGCCTCCGCTTCGGTCAGCGCGGCGGCTCGCGCAGCGTGCCCAGGAGCCTGTCCCACGCGGTGAAGTAGAGCCCGTAGTTGCCGCGCACCTGCACGTGGTGTTGATCGTGCAGCGTCGCGCTGTTGAGCCACCGCAGCACCGGGTGCGTGCGCCAGCCAGCCGGGGAGAGCTCCACGCCCGCGTGCCCCAGCACGTTGATGAAGATGGCGACGAACGAGAAGGCGAACCACACCGAGGTGGGCACCGGCACCCACAGCCCCAGCGGCACCGCCCAGGCCACCTGGAGCACCGCCTCGAGCGGGTGGAAGGCCAGCGCCGCGAAGGGCGAGGGGTTCCGCGAGGCGTGGTGGAGCGCGTGCACGCGGGGGAAGACGGCGGGGTGATGGGCCAGGCGGTGCGACCAGTAGAAGTACGTGTCGTGCACCACGAGGAGGAGGGCCAGCCAGAGCGCGAACTCGGCGACCGCGCCCAGGCCCTCGCGCGTCAGCGGCAGCGGGCGCTGCCCCGCGAAGACGACGGCGAAGAAGCAGCCGAACAGCACGCCGGTGCCCACGGAGGCGAGCAGCTCCCGGCGCAGGTCCGCGCGCGTGAAGGGCTGGTGCTGCAGCCGCCGCCTTGCCGTGCGCGGGGCGTCGGGGTGGCGCCAGAAGAGCCACCACGCGCCGCCCGCCGCGAGGAAGTAGCGGCCCAGGTGCAGGGTGATGAGCAACCCGGCGGTGACGAGGAGCGGGCCCACGGGCGCACGGCAGCGTAGTGCAGCGGCCGGCGCGCTTCGCCGCGAGACTTGTGGCCGCGCCGGTTGGGGCCTTTCATGGGCACTGTGAAGCTCGGCCGCTACACCCTGGTGGGCAAGCTGGGCGCGGGCGCCATGGCCGAGGTGTACGCCGCGCGGCTCGAGGGCGCCGGGGGCTTCAGCCGCCGCGTGGCCATCAAGCGCATCCGCCCACACCTCGTGAAGCACCCGGGCGTGCACGAGATGCTGGTGACCGAGGGGCGGCTGGCGGCGGTGCTGGAGCACGCCTCCATCCTCCAGGTGTACGAGCTGCTCGACGAGGGCGGGGAGTTCGGCCTCGTCATGGAGTACGCGGACGCCGGCTCGCTGCAGCGGCTGCTCGACGCGGCGCGAGCGGCGGGCAAGCCCCTGCCCTGGCCCATCGTCGCGGCCATCGGCGCCGACGTGGCCGCGGCGCTGGCCTACGCGCACCAGCTCACCGACATGCGCGGCGCGCCCATGGGCGTGGTGCACCGCGACGTCTCGCCCAGCAACGTCCTCCTCACCACCAGCGGCGGCGTGAAGCTGTCGGACTTCGGCATCGCCGCCGCGCGCGGGGCCCTGGCGCGGGGCTTCGCGGGCGAGGTGGCCGGCAAGGCCGAGTACATGCCGCGGGAGCAGGCGCTGGGCCTGCCCTCCACCGACCGGGTGGACGTCTTCGCGCTCGGCGCGGTGCTCTTCGAGCTGCTCACCTTCGCGCAGCCCTTCCCCAAAGGGCACCTCGCCGCGGTGGAGGCCGGCGCCCGGCCCCGGCCGCTGCGCGAGGCCCGCCCCGACGCCCCGCCGGCGCTCTGCGACGTGGTCGAGCGCGCCCTGGCCGACGACCCCGAAGAGCGGCCGAGCGCGGAGCTGCTCTCGGTGCGCCTGCGCAGGGCCCTCGAGCCGGTGGC
>CAYUZK010000067.1:0-26804 GCA_964449625.1 uncultured Archangium sp. | reverse complement strand
GGGCTAGATGCCGAGCGTCTGCTGCCCCGGGAGCGCCTCGCGGTGCTTCTCGAGGATGAGGTCGATGCCCTGGCGGATGTACTCCGCGACCGGGACCTTGGTCTTCTGGTTGAGCTGCTTGAGCAGTTCATTCTGCTCGGGCGTGATGTAGATCGTCGTGCTGATCTTCTTGCGCGCCATGGACGTATGTGACGCTATGTCGAGACCGAGCGAGGGCAACAAAATGACCGCGAAGCGCAGCGTGTGGATGTCGGTGATGGCCGCGGCCCTGGCCCTCTTTGGGTGCGCCACGACCTCGGGCGCCGAGAAGAGCGAGGGCGAAGGCGCCGACGGCGAGCAAGTGGCCGAGAACATTCGCCAGAAGCAGGCCGGCGACGAGAAGGTCACCGAGTTCGACTTGAACGGCGACAAGAAGCCCGACGTGTGGACCTACACCCGCATGGTCGCTGGCCCCGACGGCAAGGAGGTCGAGCGCGTGGTGCGCAAGGAGCTCGACATCAACTGGGACGGCAAGGTGGACATCTCGCGGCTGTACGACGAGCGCGAGCAGGTGAGCCGCGAGTCGCTCGACCTCGACTTCGACGGGAAGATCGACCAGGTCATCTTCTACGAGAAGGGCGTCGTGGTGCGGAAGGAGCGCGACCTCTCGTCGCAGGGCAAGCCGTCGCTGTGGGTGTTCTACGAGAAGGGCCAGATCGCCCGCAAGGAGCGCGACACCAACGGCGACGGCAAGGTCGACTACTGGGAGTACTGGGAGAACAACCAGGTCGATCGCATCGGCGAGGATCTCGACGGCGACGGCAACGTCGACAAGTGGACGAAGAACCCCGACAACGAGGGGTGAGCCGTCAGTTCGCCAGGGTGACGATGGCGTTCATCGCCGTCTCCCGGCGGAAGTCGTCCATGTAGCGGCTGGCCGCGTCCTTCGAGGGGAAGCGGCCCATGCGCACGCGGAACCAGGTGCCCTTCCCGGGGATGGTGGCCTCCACGATGAACGGGGCGTAGCCCTTGTCGCGCAGGCCCGCCGCGAAGCGGTCGGCCTCCCCGCGGTCCTGGTAGGCCGAGAGCTGCACGGTCCACGTGCCGTCGGGCGCCGTCTCGGGCGCGCGCTGCACCTTGCCGAAGGCCTCCTTGAGGCCGCCGCCGTCGTGCGTGCGCGTGGCCACGGGCTCGGGCTTGGGCGTCTCTTCCAGCCTGGCCTCGGCCCCGGCCGGCGCCTCGGCGAGCTTCGGCGGCGGCTCGGCGGCGACGACGGCCTCGGGCTTCGCAGGCTCGACGGGCTTCGGCGCCTCGACGACCTTCACGGGCTCGGGCGGCTTCGGCGCGGGCGCCTCGACCACCGGCGCCGGCGCGCGGCGCGTGAGCTCGTCCTGGAAGGTGAGCGCCGCGTCGGCCTTCACCGTCTCGAGCGCCTCGGTCTTGCGATCGAGCTGGCTCAACAGGTCGAGCGGCTGCTGGGCCTCGAGGGCCACGGCCTCCGTCGACAGCTTCTTGCCCACCACCACGCCGAGGAGGAACACGCCCCCCAGCACGACGAGCGAGGCGACGGTGATGGTGCCGATCTGGCGGGTGTCGAGCGAGAGCTCGTACTTCTCTTTCAGGCGGTGGGAATCACGCATGTGCAGCAACACGGTAGCGCGATGTCGCAGCCCGTCAATTTCGGGCCGCGGCTCAGTTGCGCGGGGCGCCGTTCAAGATCCAGTCGCGGAGGAGGTTGAGCTGCGTGGTGGTGAGCGGGCCCGCGCCGCGCGGCATGTCGCCGCTCAGGCAGCGCTGGTACAGCGCCGAGGCCGAGAGGTTGCCCGGCGTGATGCGCCCGTTCACCCCGACGATGGTGTCGTAGTTCCACGCGTGGCACGAGTCGCAGCGCGCGTCGAAGATGGGCTGCACCTGCGCCGAGTAGCTCACGTTCATCGGCCCCGCGTCGGTGGCGCCGGCGTCGGCGGGGGTGGTGCCCGCGTCGCCCGGCATGAAGACGCCGGCGTCGAGCCGCACGGCGGCGTCAGGCGCGTCGGGGAAGCTGGCGTCGTAGTCGCCGCCGACGAAGCGCGCGCAGGCGCCGGCCTCGCAGGTCTCGTTGGCCGCGCAGGCCACGCAGGCCGACCCGCCGCCGCCGCACGCGAAGACGGCGGTGCCGCTCACGCACTCGCCGAACTCGTCGCAGCACCCCGCGCAGCTGCCGGGGTCGCACGTCTTCTGGGGAGCCATGGTCGGGCCGCACGCGGCGGCCAGGACGCTGAGGGAGAACGCGACGAGTGCGGCACGGAGAGCAGACATGAAGCGCGAGAGCCTACCGGAAAAGCGGCTCAGCGCAGCCGCAGGTCCATCGGGCCTTCCAGCTCCACCACCACCCCGCCCCGCCGGAGCGTGGCCTCCGCGCCCCGGGGCAGCACGAGGCGTACGGTGCGCCCGAGGGCGTAGGTGTGCCCCTCGGGGAGCGCCGCGGTGGCGAGATCATCGGCCTCGGCGAAGACGACCTCGTCCTCCACCTCGAGGGTCGGGCCGCCCTCTCCCAGCGGCCCGGCGTGCACCCGCATCGCCCGGCCGCGGTGCGCGGGCGGCGGGAGGTTGGCGGGGCCATCGAGGCGCGGCGCGGCGCCGAGGCTCTCGATGCCGTTGGGGGTGAAGAAGGCGCGAAAGTAGTCGCCCGAGCTGGGCTCGCGGCCCACGAGCGCGCTCGCGGGCGTGAAGCGGCTGTCGGAGTACCGCGCCAGCATCGGCGGGCTGAGGGTCGAGCCGGGCCCCAGCGTCGCGCCCACGAGCACCTGCCGCGGCACGGTGGTGGCCTCGATGCGGGCCTCCTTGAGCTCGCCGACGCGCACCGTCTCGTCCTCCAGGACCTTGAGGGCCCCGCCGAAGCACTCCAGCAGCGCGTAGCCCTCGGCGGTGACGCGGTCCGACGGCATCAGCTTCGCGCCCACGGCGAGGGCCACGTCGGCGCGGCCCGCCACGCGCACTGGCGCCGCGGCGGAGTGGAGGCCGCACACCGGCTCCTCGGGGGCCTTCGCGCAGGCCCCGAGCAGCGCCACGAGCAGGAGCGCCGGGCGCCTCAGGCGATCCACCCTCCGCCCAGCACGCGATCGCCCTCGTAGACCACGGCCGCCTGCCCCGGGGTGACGGCCCGCGCTGGCGCCTCGAGCGCCACCTTGAAGTGCCCGTTCAGCTCGAGGCGCACGCGCCCCGTGGTGCCCTGGTGCCGGTGGCGGATGCGCACCGTCACCGGCTGCTCGGGCGGCGGCGCGCCATCGACCCAGTGGGGCCGCAAGAGGTGGAACGACGCGCGGTCCACCTCCGAGGCGGGGCCCACCACCACCGCCCGCTGCCCCGGCTCGATGCGCTGCACGTACAGCTTCTCGGGCGACGACACCTGGAGGCCGCGGCGCTGGCCCACGGTGTAGCGGTGGATGCCGTCGTGCTCGCCGAGCACCTCGCCGGTGGCGGTGACGATGGGCCCCTTCGGCTGCGGCCCGGCCACCTTCTCGACGAAGCGCGCGTAGTCGCCGTCGGGCACGAAGCAGATCTCCATCGACTCCGGCTTGTGCGTGGTGACGAGGCCGTGGCGCTCGGCGATGGCCCGCACCTGCGCCTTCTCGAGGCCGCCCACGGGGAACACGAGGTCCGCAAGCTCCGCCTGCCCGAGGGTGAAGAGGAAGTACGACTGATCCTTCGCCGCGTCGGCGCCGCGCAGGAGCCGGTAGCGCCCGCCCTCGTGGGCGATCTGCGCGTAGTGGCCCGTCGCCAGCTTCGCCCCGAGCTGCCGGGCCCGCTTGAGGAGGAAGCCGAACTTCACGTCCTGGTTGCACGCCACGCAGGGGATGGGGGTGCGCCCGCCGAGGTACGACTGCACGAAGGGCGTCACCACCCGGTCCTTGAAGAGCTCCTCGACGTTCGCGACGTAGAAGGGAATGCCCAGCCGGTCAGCCACCGCCCGGGCGTCGTCGATGTCGTCGGGGCTGCAGCAGCTGCCGCACTGGGCCTGGCTCTCGTAGCTCCACACCCGCAGGGTGATGCCGATGACCTCGTGGCCCTGCTCCTTGAGGAGCGCCGCCGCCGCAGACGAATCGACCCCCCCGGACATGGCCACCACGACGCGCATGCCCCACCGATGCCACAGCCGCCGCCGCCCTGAAAGCCCCGCCGGGGGAATGGTCCTCCACACCTTTTCCACAGGACCGGGCGATGTGCCGAGGTGTGGGCAACGCCGAGTGTCACGACCGCTGACACTGACGCTCGACATCTGTAAGTCGCTGTTTTTGCTTTGTTCTGTCTGTTTGCCAGGGCGCCCGTCGCTCGGAGCGGTGCCGCGCTCGGGAGCGCGCTCGGCGGGCGCATCGGCTCGGTGTGGGAAAGCCTGTGGAAAACCAGCAGCCCTTATTCCGGGCGCTTCCACCCTGCCAGGGCCGCCGTCAGCGATTCCGGGGTATTGCGCGCCGGGTCGTCCAACACGAGCTCCAGGAGGAAGCGGGTGGCGTCACCCACGGCGCGCGAGGGGCCGACGCCGAGCGCGGCCATGATGGCCTTGCCGTCGAGGGCGAGGGCGCGGGCGGTGAGGGGCGGCTGGGCGGCGAGGAGCGCCTCCAGGCGGGGGCGCAGGGGGCTGGGGGCGCCAGTGCGAGCCTCGGCGAGGTCCAGCAGCCGGGGCACCCGGGCCGGGTCGGCGCGCGCGGCCCAGCGGCGCAGGGTGGGCTCGGCGGCGTCGACGGGCGGGAGGGCCTCGTGGGCCGTCAGCGCGGCGGCCTCCTCGGCGACGCGCCCGGGGAACTTGAGGCGCAGGAGGACCTCGCGGACCGCCGGGGCGCCCGGCAGCAACACGGCCAACCGCAAGGCCTCGTCGACCGGCGCGCGACCGACGGCGGTGAAGTCGGCCCCGACGGCCTCGGGGAAGAAGGCGCCCAGCAGCCCGGTGTCGCGCAGCAGCCCCAGGCCCCGCGGCGCGGCGGGCGCGCGGAGCAGCTTGGCGAACTCCTGCTGCACGCGCTCGCCGGCCACCTTGCGGAAGACGTGCAGCGTGAGGGGGATGGCGGCCTGCGTCGCGGGCTCGACGGCGAAGTCGAGCACGGTCGCGAAGCGCACGGCCCGCAGGGCGCGAAGGCCGTCCTCCGAGAACCGCTCGAGCGCGCTGCGCACGCAGCGCACGACGCCGGCCGAGAGATCCGCCTGGCCGCCGAAGGGGTCGACGAGGCGCCCGGCGCCCACCGGGTCCCACGCCATGGCGTTGATGGTGAAGTCGCGGCGCGAGAGGTCGGCCTCGATCTCCTCGTGGAACTCGACCTTCGACGGCCGGCGCCCGTCGACGTAGTCGCTCTCGGCCCGGAAGGTCGTGAGCTCCACATGCGCGCGGCCGACGATCACCGTGACGGTGCCGTGCTCGATGCCCGTGGGGATGACGCGCTTGAACAGCGTGCCCACCACCTCCGGGCGTGCGCTGGTGGCGACGTCGAAGTCCTTGGGGGTCTCGCTGCGGAGCAGGTCTCGCACGCAGCCGCCCACGAGGTAGGCCTGGTGGCCGGCGCCCTGGAGGCGCTCGACCACCTCCAGCACCTCGGGCGGCACCTTCTCGCGCGACAGCAGGCTCATGTCAGAGGAGCACCGGCACGTTGCCCACCAGCTCGGTGGCGATGGGCGCGGGCAGCTCGGTCTCGCCGAGCTGCTGGCGCAGGTTGATCTCGATGTTCCGGCAGATGGCGTTGAGGGCCAGCGCGTTGGGCGTCAGCGTGAAGGGGTCCTCGAGGATGCGGCCCAGCGTCTCGAGCACGAGGAAGGCGAGGCTGAGCCCGAGGAGCAGCGGCACCGAGAGCGCGTCGATGGACTCCACCAGGCCCAGCGGGAGGAAGGTGATGTACACGCGGGTGAAGCGGTGGGTGAAGACGCGGTACGCCGTGGGAATGGGGGTGGACTTGATGCGCTCGCAGCCGCCCTGCAGCCCGATGAGCTCCGAGAGCTGCCGGTCGAGCATCTCGAGGCGGAACTCCGTCAGCCAGCCGCGGCGCGCCGCCTCGGCCAGGTCGCGGCCAGCCTCGTGCACCAGCCAGGCCGCCGCGTTCTTCTGCGTCGCCAGCACGGCGAGGTCGCCTTCGGCCAGGTAGGGCCGGACCGCCTCGAGCACGTCGAGGCCACGCAGCTGCTGCTTGACCGCCTGAGTCCACGCGAGGTGCCGGTACACGAGGCGCTTCTGGAGCGCGGCGAGCTCGGCCCGCTCGGCCGGCGGCGCGACGAGGAGCGTCAGCACCTGACGACCCCAGGAGCGCGAGCCGTTGACGATGCCGCCCCACAGCTTCCGCCCTTCCCACCAGCGGTCGTAGGAGGAGTTGTTGCGGAAGCCGAGGAAGATGGCGAGCGACACGCCGGCGATCTGAAACGGCACCGGCGAGAAGGGCAGCTTGCCGCCGAGCGGGTGGGTGATCACCCACGCCAGCGTCGCCACGACCGCGGTGACCGCGAGCCACGGCGCGTGCAGCTTGAAGATGAGCCGCCAGGGCAGCTTTTCACCGATGACCACGCTGATGAACCTCCCCGGCGCTGCGGCAGTGATCCCGGCAAGAATCGAACTTGCGACCTGTGGTTTAGGAAACCACCGCTCTATCCAACTGAGCTACGGGACCGTGGTGAAGCGCCGGCTCGTCTATCAGCGTCGCCAGTGCAGCGGAACAGCGGCGAACGAGGCGCGCCGCTCGAGATCGGCCAGGTCCTCCTTCGCGCGCACCAGCTCGCGGCGGCTCTTCGCGAGGCGCTCGCGCACCCGCTCCCACTCCGGGTTCAGCGTGAAGACGCACGGGTTCACCAGCGCCGGGCCCCGCTGCACGACGGTGGTGCCCAGGTGCCCGGAGACGGCGCCGGCCCCGCCGAACTGACCTGTCGCCGTGAGCCCGCCGCCCACCGTCCCCATCGTCACGCCCGGGCCCCACCAGCCGCCGCCCATGCAGTTGAACTGCGCGTTGATGGGCATGCCGTTGACCTCCTCCACCCTCTTGCGGTCGGCCTCGATGTCCTCCTCGAGTTCCACCACCCGCCCGCGGGCGTCCTTGAACAGGCGGCGCCACTCCTGCTCCGAGCGCCCGGGGGTTGCGGGCCCGTCCTCCTCGGCCGGCCGGGTGACTGACCGCGGTGGGTGCTTCACCACGTCGCTCTCGATGCGGCTGATGGTGTCGCCCTCGGTGGTGCGCACCTTCGCCCCCCGGGGAATGATCGAGAGATCGTCGGTGAAGTGCTCCACCCCGCGGGGGTCCACCCAGCTGTAGATGGTGGCCTGACCGAGAGCCAGGGCGAGGAGCGCGGGGAACATGACCCTGTGAGTCTAGCGACGCAGCGCCGGAAAAGTCGAAGGCCGGAGCCGCCCTCGCGAGCGACCCCGGCCTTGCTTCAGTGGGCACACCAGGTTTCGAACCTGGGACCCCCGCCGTGTGAAGGCGATGCTCTACCGCTGAGCTATGTGCCCAAAGCGCGCGGGGAAGTGCCACGCGGGCAGTGGTTCGTCAAGGACGAAGTCGCGCCCTGGAGCTGACCTCGCCTTCAGAGCCGGGTCAGCTTCTCGTCGAGGCTCTTGAGGCGCTTCTTGAGCGACGAGAGCTGCCGGCCGAGGTCCTTGAAGTCCTGCTTGGTGGCGAAGTTGAGCTGGTTGAGCACCACGCGCTGCGTGGAGTCGAGGGACTTCTTGGCCTGCTGGGCCTTGCCCAGGGCCTCCACGAGCTTCTGCGCTCGCTGCTCGTCGGCGAAGAGCCGCTCCATCGCCCTCTGCGAGAGCCCCAGCGCGCGCTGCGTCAGCTTCTTGGTGATGCCCATGAGCGTCATTCCCCCGTCTTCAGGCGGGCCAGCCAGCGCTCAGCCAGCCCGCGGTATTGGAGCCGCGCGATGACGGGCGAGAGATCGCCCTGCGCGACCAACCTCTTCTGCACGATGGCGGCGATGGGGTCCAGCCCCCCCGTGACGAGCGCCCACCAGTCGTCGGCCGAGGCCCGCGCGAAGTACCGGGGCGCCCGGGCGGTGAGCGCCTCGCGAGAGAGGAACTCCGGGGGAGCAAAGCGCCCCTCCACCGGCGCCGCGAGGAACACGCAGCGGGCCTCGCCGCCGGCAAGCTCGAGGACCACGCCGAAGTCGCCCTCCCAGCCGCGCGCGGCGCCCTCGAGCTCGGGGTCGGCGTTCAGCGCGTCGACGGCCGCGCGGCACCACGCCTCGGAGGGGAACCCGCTCATGCGGCGAGAGGCTGTCAGAAAACTCGCCTTTTCGCCCGCCGCGCCGTGGGATGGGCGCGCATGAACTGGGTCTTCTTCGGCCTCATCGTCACCTCGGTGCTCGCCGGGGCCTTCACCGGCACCATGCCGAAGGTGACCGAGGCGAGCCTCTCGTCGGCGAAGTCGGCCGTGGAGCTGGCCGTCGGCCTCATCGGCCAGATGACCCTGTGGCTCGGCCTGGTGGGCGTGCTGCGCGAGGCCGGGCTGCTCCGCTCGGTGGCCCGGGCGCTCAGGCCGGTGATGGGCCGCCTGTTCCCCGAGGTGCCCGTCGATCACCCGGCCATGGGGGCGATGATCATGAACATCTCCGCCAACGTGCTGGGCTTGGGCAACGCGGCGACGCCCTTCGGCCTCAAGGCGATGCAGGAGCTCGACAAGCTCAACCAGCGCAAGGGCGTAGCCACCAACGCCATGGCGCTCTTCCTCGTCATCAACACCTCGGGCGTGGCGGTGCTCCCGCTGGGCGTCATCGCCGTGCGCGCCACCCTGGGCTCGAAGGACCCCGCGGGCATCATCGTGCCCACCCTCCTGGCGACGATGAGCAGCACCGTGGTGGCGGTCATCGCCTGCACGCTGCTGGCCCGCCTGCCCTTCTTCTCAGCGGCGCGCTACCCGGCCCTCGAGGTAGACGCCGCGGCGAACAAGGCGCCCGACGCAGCGGCGCTCCAGCAGGCCGAGGCGCTGGCCACCCTGGAGCGGAAGACGCCGCTGTGGCGAAAGCTCGCGGTGGCCGGCATCGGGGCGGCGGTGCTCGTCGCGCTCGTGGTGCACGTGCTCCAGGCCCCGCCCGCCCAGGGCGGCTTCGAGCTGACGCGGGGCCTCTTGTCCGACTGGCTCCTGCCGCTCCTCATCCTCGCCATCGTGACCTTGGGCTTCGGGCGCGAGGTGAAGGTGTACGAGGCCTTCATCGCGGCGGCGAAGGACGGCTTCCAGACGGTGGTGACCATCATCCCCTTCCTGGTGGGCATGCTGGTGGCCATCGGCATGTTCCGGGCCTCGGGCGCGATGGACCTGCTGGTGGGCCTCGTGAGCCCCGTGCTGGCGCCGCTGGGCTTCCCGGCGGAGGCCCTGCCCATGTCGCTCATCCGCCCGCTGTCGGGCAGCGGCGCCCTCGGCGTGATGACGGAGGCGCTCAAGACGTACGGCCCCGACTCCTTCGTGGGCTACCTGGTGTCGGTGCTCAACGGCAGCACCGAGACCACCTTCTACGTGCTCGCGCTCTACTTCGGCGCCGTGCAGGTGCGGGTGCTGCGCCACTCGCTCGCGGCGTGCCTGGTGGCCGACGTCGCCGGCCCACTCGGCGGCTTCCTCGCCTGCAAGCTCTTCTTCGCTGGCGCGCCGCTGATCATGGCGCTGCCGAAGTAGGCTCGCGCGCCGCCTCGCGCACGGCCGGCGAGGGGTCGCGCTCGCGCACCACCTCGAGCAGCAGCGGGAGCTCCTTCGGGGGCTTCGCGCGCAGCGCGGCGAGGGTCGCCAGGCGCCGCTGCACGCCCTCCTCCAGGCGCTGCGTCACCGCCGCGTCGCCGCAGCGCCGGGCGTTGGGGTCCACGGCGAGCAGCTGCAGCTCCGCGTCACGCAGGCGCGCCTCCGCGAGCCTCCGCGCCTCGCGCGCGCGCAGGAGGAACAGCTCGACGTCGTCGGGGAACTCGGTGCCCTGCGCGGCGACGTGCTCGATGGCGCCCTCGGCCACGCGGGCCATCTCCACCGCGCCGCACAGCTCACGGCTGGCCGACAGCGCCGAGAGGGGCCCGGGCTCGACGGCGGCCTCGGCCACGGCCCGGGCCCAGCTCGCGAGCTGCCGCGCCACCACGGCCGACGAGAAGAACTGCCGGCGCTCGCGCCGCAGCTCCGCCCAGCGCCGCAGCACCACGGGGTCGGGGTTCGCGGCGTCCCACATGCGCTGGTACTCGCCGGAGGCGCGCTCGAGCTGCCCGGTGAGATCCAGCAGCACCGCGAGGGTCAGCACGAGCTGCGCGTCGCTGGCCTGACCCTGCAGCGCCTCCAGCCGCGTCGCCACCTCGTACTCCGCGACCGGCCGGGGCAGCGCGCGGAGCACCCGCCCCAGGCTCTCGAAGGCCCGCTGGCGCACGAGCGGCGCGCGCGCGCTGCGGATGGCCTCCAGCAGCGGGTCGATCACGGTGACGGACACGTGCGCCCCCAGCTCCTCCGCGGCCTGCCAGCGATCGAGCGGGTCCGGCGCCGAGAGCGAGCGCACGAGATCGTCGCGGCCGCGCAGCGAGTGGCCGGCCAGGGCCTGCGCCACGCGGCCGTCGCGGGCCTTCGTGAGGGCCTCCACCTGCTGCGCGCGCGCGAGCAGCGCGGGCACCTCCTTGAGGTCCTTCGCCAGCGGCGCCTTCGCCACCACGAGCTGGGCCTGATCGAGGGCGCCCGACACCAACAGCCCCTCGAGCTGCAGGCGCAAGAGCTTGCGGCGCCCCTCGTCGCGGTGGGCGCCCGCGGGGAAGTCGCGCAGGTAGCGGTACACGTCGGCGGCGGTGCGCGCCTGGGTCCACGCGGCCTCGTCGATCTTCGCCGTGGCCTGCTCCGTGCGCGGATCATCGGGGTGCCGGCGCACGAGGGCCTCGAGCGACTGGCGGTCCTCCGAGCTGACCAGCTCCTCGAGCTCCAGGGCCTTGAGGCGAAGGTCGGCCTCCTCGCGGTGGGCGCCCTCGGGGTGGTCCTTGAGGAAGTGCCGCAGGGCCGAGGCCGTGTTGCGCGCCATCGCGGCGTTGAAGCGCAGGGCCTCCAGCAGCCGCCCGGCAGCGCTCGCCTGGTCGCTGTCGGGGTACTCCTCGAGGAAGCGCTTGTAGGCGAGCACCGTGTGCGCGCGCTGCGCGTCGGCGAAGGCCAGCTCGGCCAGGCGGTGCTTCGCGGCGTCGAGGCCCTCGTCCTTCGGGTGCTCGCGCAGGAAGCGCTTCCACCCCTCGAGGGTGTCCACCTTCGAGGCCGCCTGGTAGGCGCCGTCGCGGCACCCGAGGAGCCCACCAAACACGAGCGCGAGGATCGTTCGTTTCACCACGCGCCCTCATAGCCTGCCGGGCGACCCCTTTGTTGACGCGCGGTGCCGGTGCGCGAGGCTGGCCGCCGGGTATGCACCGCGGCCTGTGGCTCAGCGTCGTCGTGGGAGGCCTGGGCTCGGCCTGCGCCACCGGCGCGCCCGTGGGAGGCCGCAGCCTGCTGGCCGAGCGCTACGAGCCCTTCGGCCGCGCCGCGCCCGTCACGGTGCCCGCCGCGGCGCCTGCCGAGCGCGCCCTCGCCGTGCGCCCCGGCGCGCGCCAGGACGCCGTGGCCGAGGCCCAGCGGCTCGTCGGCCAACGGCGCGTCGAGGTCAACGGCAAGCGCTACGGCGACGACTGCACGGGGCTCGTGCGCGCAGTGTTCGAGCCCCTGGGGGTGGACCTGTTGAGCCGCGCCGCGCCGGGCGACAACGGCGTCACCGCGATGTGGCGCTTCGCCGGCGAGCACGGCCGCGTCTTCCAGGGCGGCCGCCCCCTGCCCGGTGACCTCGTCTTCTTCAAGGACACCTACGATCTCAACCGCGACGGGCACGTGAACGACGGCCTCACCCACGTCGGCCTCGTGGAAGACGTGGAGGCCGACGGCACGGTGGTCGTCATCCACCGCGTGGCCCGGGGCGTGGTCCGCTACCGCATGAACCTGGCGGCCCCCACTCAGGCCCGGGGTCCCGACGGCAAGCGGCTCAACGACTGGCTGCGCACCGGCGCGCCGGGGAGCAAGCCGCGCCTCACGGCCGAGCTCTTCGCGGGCTACGCCACGCTGCTCCCCGTGGAGTCGCGCTTCGCCACTCGCTGAGGGCTAGTTGCGGCTGGGGAGGCTCGCCAGCAGGCGCTGGGCGACGACGTGCTTGCCGTTGAGCGACACCACGGTGGTGAGCTCCTGCGCAGCCTCGGCGTCGTTGCCGGCCATCATGCGCAGGCGCGCCGCCAGCACGTAGGGGCGAAAGAAGGTGCTGTTCGACGGCCGCTGGCGCACCGCCTCCAGCTCCGCGAGCGCCTCGGCCTGGGAGCTGCCGCCATTCAAGGCGAACTCCGGCCCCGCGAGGTCGGCCCAGTCGTCGGGCGTCGGGCTGAGCTGACGCACGCGCTCGGCGAGGGCCAGCGCCTCGCCCTCACCCAGCACCGCCCGCGCGACCGCCTCGGCCCGCAGCATGGCGATCTCCGAGGTCGAGCGCGGCTCCACCGGCGGGAGCGCGCGCAGCCTGGCGACCTGCGCGAGCAGCTCCTGCTGCCGGGCCTCGACGGTGGCGCGCTGCGCGGTGAGCTTCTGCTCGAGGGTCTCGAGGCGCGCTCGCGCCGCCTCGGCGGCTTCACCCTCGCCGTCGCTCTCGAGGCGGAGCGACTTCGCCAGCTGCTCGTCGGGCCCGGCGACGGCCCGCGCGTCGTCGAGCCGGAGCGCCGCCGTGAGCGCCATGGCCGCGTGCGCCTCGTGCAGCTCGGGGTTGGCGGCCAGCAGCGGCCGGAGCCTCGCCATCGCCTCTTCCTGGGCCTCGGCGTCGTCGCGGCGGAGCCCGGCGAGCGCGTCTTCGGTGGAGCGGATGGCCTCGCTGCTCGCGGCGTTGCCCATCAGCTGGCGACCAAAGAGGCGCCACGCGAGCACGCCGGCGAGGGCGAGGGCGATGAGGGCCAGGATGACGACGATCACGCGCCCGGCGCCACCGCCGCCCCGAGGCAGCTGCACCGTGGCGGCCCCACTGTCTTGCGCGGCCTGCAGCCGCTGCTGCGCTGCCAGGAGCTCGCGCGGGGAGCCCTGGGGCTCGGGCGGCAGCTCGAGGGGCAACGGAGCGAAGCGCTGGGCGTCGAGCGGCGGGAGGTTCGGGAGCGTGGTCGACACGGGCCCCGGGCTGCCCGGGGCCCCAAAGTCGCCCGCGTCGTCGTCAGGGCTCTGCAGCACCGACACGCCGGCCGGGTCTGCGCGGGCTTGCGGCGTGAAGAGCGGCTCCGGGGCGTCGGGGGGCAGCGTGGTCGCCAGGTCGCCCGAGCCGCGGCCCAGCCGGTCGGGGCTGGTCGGGGGAAGCGTCGTGTCACCAGCCATCACCGCACCCGCCGGCTCGGGCTGGGCGGCGAAGGCGCTCACGGGCTTGCCGCTGGACTCGGTGGTCTCCTGCACCGACGACATGGCGAAGAGCTGGGTGCGGTTGTGGCGCGCGTCAACGGCGCTGTTGCCCGTGGGTGGCGTGGGCCCCCCGCCCACCTCGGACATGGCGAAGCGCTGGGTGCGATCGTGCCGCGGCTCGGGGTCAGGCTGCGCGGCCGGCGCCTCGTCGGCCATCTCGGCCTGGAGGTCCACCCGGACGGTGCTCTCGTTCGGCTGGTCCTCGTCGGCGGCGATGCCGGCGAGCTCCACGGTGCCAGCGGTGACCTTGGGGATGGCGGGGACCGGGGGGCGGCCGAACATCATCGTCTGGTTCTTCGCTGAGGGCGCGGCCGGCGCCGGCGCTTCCGCAGGCTGGGCGGTGCCGAACAGCACCGTGCGCGCTGACTGCCCCGGCTGCTCGAGCATGGTCTCTTCGCCGACGCTCTCGTCGACGGGGGTACCGAAGAGCTGGGTCTTCGACGACGAGGCCGCGGCGGGCACCGGCCCCGCGGCCGCGCCGTTCGCGGCCGCGGTGCCGAAGACCATCGTCTGCTTCGACGAGGCCACCGGGGCGGCCGGGGCCACGGCGCCGAAGACCATCGTCTGCTTCGACGAAGCCGCCGGGGCGGCCGGCGCGGGCGCGGGCCCCACGGCGGGCGTGCCGAACATCATCGTCTGGTTCTTCGCCACCGGCGGGCTCACGGCCGGCGCCACGGCGGGCGGGGGCGCCGCCACGGGCGCGCCGAACATCATCGTCTGGTTCTTGGCGACGGGGGGGCTGACCGCCGGCGCGATGGCCGGGGGCGCGGCGACCGCGTTGGAGGCCGGCGTGCCGAACATCATCGTCTGGTTCTTCGCCGCCGGCGCGCTCGCGGCCGGCATCGGCTGGGTCCTGGCCGCTGGCGGGCTCACGGCCGGGGGCGCCGCGGCGGCGTTGGACGCCGGCGTGCCGAACATCATCGTCTGGTTCTTCGCCGCCGGCGCGCTCGCGGTCGCGGTCGCGGCGCCGAAGACCATGGTGGCCTTGGGGTTCGCGATCGGCGCGGGCGAGGTGCCGACGGAGGGCGCGCCGAACATCATCGTGCTGTTGCCCGGCCGGGCGGGCAGCGCGGGCGCGGGGGCCGGCTCGGCGGCGGGGAGCTTGGCGGTGAAGACGTGCTGACAGCGGGTGCACTGCACGGGCGCCCCCTGGGGGGGGATCAACGCGTCCTCAAGCACGTACGTCGTCGAGCACTTCTCACAGGAGATGAGCACCGCGCGGTTCTATCACAGGCCCGCGTCGGCCCATCGGAACTCGCACGCCGCCTGGAGGGCGAGCATGCGGGCGCTGCCCACCCCTGGAACCGCGTCGACCTGCTCCCAGCTCGTGAAGCCGCCGTCGCGGGCCGCCACGAGCGCCTTCGCGACGGCCGCGCCCACGCCGGGTACGAGCGCGAGGTCGGCCTCGGTGGCGGTGTTGCAGTCGAACTTCTGGCCCAGCGTCAGGGCCTGCCCCGGCGGGAGCTCGGCGCCCTCACCACAGTGGGCGACCCCCTCACCGTCGAGGCGCACCACCCCGCCGTCAGGGCAGGACACCGCCGGGGCCGGCGATGCGGGCCGCCAGAGGGCGACGGCCCCGAGCGCGGCCACGAGGGCGACGACGACGGCGACGGCCCGGGGGCGGGTCACAGCGCGCGCGCGTCGAGGCCGAACTCGGTGTGCAGCGCGCGCACGGCGAGCTCCGCGTACTTCGACGGCACCAGGCACGACACGCGGATCTCCGAGGTCGAGATGGCGAGGATGTTGATGCCCTCGCGCGAGAGCGTCTGGAACATGCGCGCGGCGACGCCGGAGTGGGTGCGCATGCCGACGCCGACGATCGACACCTTGGCCACCGAGTCGTCCACGTCTACCGGGCCGGCCTTGACCTGCTTGACGACCTTCTTCATCACGTCGCGCGTCTTGACCAGGTCGGCCTTGCCGACGGTGAAGGTGAGGTCGGTCTTGCCCTTGACCGGTGGGTTCTGGACGATGAGGTCGACGCTGATGGCCTTGGCGTCGAGGGCGCCGAAGATCTTCGCCGCCACGCCGGGCTGATCGGGCACGTCGCGCACCGAGACCCGCGCCTCGTTGCGATCGAGCGCCACGCCACTGACCAGGATGTCTTCCATCGTCTTGTCCTCCGCGCAGACGAGCGTGCCCACGTCGTCGCTGAATGATGACTTCACCCACAGGGGCACGCGGTACTTCATCGCGATCTCCACCGAGCGAATCTGCAGCACCTTCGCCCCCAAAGACGCGAGCTCCAGCATCTCTTCGTAGCTGACGCGGTCGAGCTTCCTGGCGCGGGGGCAGATGTTGGGGTCGGTGGTGTAGACGCCGTCGACGTCGGTGTAGATCTCACAGGCGTCGGCCTTGATGGCCGCGGCGATGGCCACGGCGGTGGTGTCGCTGCCGCCCCGCCCCAGCGTGGTGACCGAGCCCTCCTCGTCGACGCCCTGGAAGCCGGCGATCACCGCGATCTCGCCGCGCTCCAGGGCCGCGAAGATGCCCTGCGCGTCGATGTGCTTGATGCGCGCCTTGCTGAAGGTGCTGTCGGTGACGATGCGGCACTGGTGACCCATGAAGCTGCGGGCGCGGCTGCCCTGCGCCTCGATGGCGATGGACACCAGCCCGATGGTCACCTGCTCGCCGGTGGCCACCACCACGTCCTGCTCGCGCTCGTTGGGCCGCTCGGTGATGCCGTGCACCAGCGTGAGCAGCCGGTTGGTCTCGCCGCTCATGGCCGACACCACCACCACCACCCGGTGCCCGGCCTTGCGCGCGGCGATCGCGCGGCGCGCGACGTTCTTGATGCGGTCGACGTCTCCGACCGAGGTGCCACCGTACTTCTGGACGATCAACGCCATGGGGGCGGCCTCATAGCCAAGGCGCGCCGGCCGGTCGAAGAGTTTGTCGCGGCGCGTCACGCGCGCGCGACTTGCGCCCGGGGAGCCGGTGCGAAATAGCGCGCGACCATGACCACGTTGATCCTCGACGGCAACTCGCTCTCGCTCACGGACATCCGCGACGTCGCGGAGCGGCACCGGCCCGTGGAGCTCGGCGCCGAGGCCCTCTCGCGCGTCACCCGCGCGCGGGCGCTGGTGGAGAAGGTGGCCGACGGCGACGAGCCGTCCTACGGCATCAACACCGGCTTCGGCACGCTGGCGGAGGTGCGCATCGACCGGAAGGACCTGCGCGATCTCCAGCGCAACCTCATCTTGAGCCACGCGGCGGGCGTGGGGCAGCCGCTGTCGATGCCCGAGGCGCGGGGGCTCCTGCTCCTGCGCTGCAACGTGCTGGCGAAGGGCTTCTCGGGGGTGCGCGCCTCGACGCTGCAGCTGGGCCTGGAGATGCTCAACCGGGGCGTCACGCCCATCGTGCCCGAGCGCGGCTCAGTGGGCGCGTCGGGCGACCTCGCGCCGCTCGCGCACCTGGCCCTGGTGTTCATCGGCGAAGGCGAGGCGCTCTTCGACGGCCAGCGCATGGCGGGCCGCGACGCGCTGCGAAAAGCGGGGCTCGAGCCGCTGGTGCTCGAGGCGAAGGAGGGCCTCACGCTCGTCAACGGCACCCAGGCGATGTGCGCGGTGGGCGTGCCGACGCTGCTGCGCGCCGAGGAGCTGGCGGAGCTCTTCGACCTCGCGGGCGCGATGACCGTCGAGGGGCTGCTGGGCTCCCACAAGCCCTTCCTGGCGGAGGTGCACGCCGTGCGCCCGCACCCCGGCCACGGCGCGGTGAGCGCGCACCTGCGCTCGCTCCTGCAGGGCTCGGCGCTGGTCGAGACGCACGCGCACTGCACCAAGGTGCAGGACCCCTACTCGCTGCGCTGCATGCCGCAGGTGCACGGCTCGGCCCGCGAGGGGCTGTCTTTCGCGCGCCGCATCCTCGAGGTGGAGGTGAACTCGGGCACCGACAACCCGCTGGTCTTCACGGACACGGGGCAGATCGTCTCGGCGGGCAACTTCCACGGGCAGCCCATCTCCTTCGCGCTCGACGTGGTGGCCATGGCGCTCACGCAGTTGGCGTCGATCAGCGAGCGCCGCGTCGAGCAGATGGTGAACCCGTCGCTGTCCGGCCTGCCGCCCTTCCTGGCTCGGCAGTCGGGCCTCAACTCGGGCTTCATGATCGCCCAGGTGACGGCGGCCGCCCTGGTGGCGGAGTCGCGCGTGCTCTCGCACCCGGCGTCCATCGACTCCATCCCCTCCTCCGCGGGCCGGGAAGACCACGTGTCGATGGGCATGACGGCGGCCCTCAAGGCACGGCAGGTGGCGGAGTTCGCGCGGCACGTGGTGGCCATCGAGCTGCTGGTCGCCGCGCAGGCGCTCGACTTCCGCGAGCCCGAGAAGCTGCAGCCGGGGCGAGGCGTCGCCGCGGCCCACGCGCTGATCCGCGCTCGCGTGCCGCACATGGCCACGGACCGTGAGCTGCACAAGGACATCGCCACCGTGGCGGCGCTGGTGGACTCGGGCGAGCTGCTCGCCGGCGTGCGGGCCGCCTGCGCCTGAGCGGCGCCGCCGGGGCGAACTCCTCGCGGGAGGGGGGGAGCGCGTGCTACGACGCGCTCACATGAGCGAGCAGCGGGACGAGTTTCCGAGGACGCTGTCCACCGCTATCCCGGCCATCCCGATGCCGGTGGAGTCTGGCAGCCCGGCCACGGCCTCCGAGGACGAGGCGCGGGCCCGCATCGCGGCCCTCGAGAAGGAAGCCCGGGCCCTCGGCGCGGTCCCGGCGGCGGCGCTGCTCTTCCACGAGATGGGGCTCTTGTGGGAGGCGCCGCTCAAGCACGTGCGCAACGCGGCGGTGGCCTACCAGCAGGCCTTCAAGCTCGCGCCGCGCTTCCTCGCCAACATCCGCGCGGCGCGCCGGCTCTTCGCGGAGGTCGGCAACTGGGTGATGGTCGTCACGCTCATCGACGCCGAGCTCGCGGCCACCGACGCCCGCCGGGCCCGGGCGCCGCTGCTCTTCGAGAAGGGCCAGATCCTCGAGCAGCGGCTCTCGCGCGACGCCGACGCCGCGACCGCCATCACGCAGTGCCTGGAGCTCGAGCCCGAGGACGTCACGCTGCTGGTGCAGCTCGAGCAGGTGTACGCCGAGAAGAGCGACTACCAGGCGCTGGTGAAGGTGTACCGGCTGCTCGCCAACGCCATCACCGAGGACACCGCGAAGGCCGTGTACCTCACCTCCGCGGGGCTGCTCCTCGAGGACCGCCTCAAGGACCCGGTGGGCGCCGCCACCCTCTTCCGCCAGGCCTTCGCCATCGACCGGAAGGACCCTCAGCTCCTCGCGGCCATGAAGCGCGTCGCCCAGCGCGAGGGCACCGTGGACGAAGAGCTCGCCGCGCTCGCCGCCGAGGCCGAGGGCCAGGGCGCCGCCGCCGCGCCCACCTTCCTGCAGATCAGCAAGGCCTACGAGCGGCTCAACCGCCCCGAGGACGCGCTCGCGGCGCTGCTCGCCGCGCGCCGGGTGAGCCCCGCCGACCCCCTCATCCTCTCCGAGCTCGCGCGCATCTACGAAGGCCAGAGCCGCATCGAGGAGCTGGCCGACGTGCTGCAGGCGTGGGTCAACGCCAACACCGACGAGAGCGAGTTCGTCTCCATCACGCTGCGCCTGGCGGAGCTCTCGGAGCAGCTCAAGCGCGACGTCGAGGCCGTGGGCCGCTACCACGCCATCTTGAACCGGGTGCCCGGGCACCCCGGCGCCCTCGCCGCGCTGGGCAAGCTCTACTACCGCTCGCAGAACTGGCAGGGGCTCCTCGACACCTACGACGCCGAGAGCGCCGCCACCGACGACCCGCGGCAGAAGGCCGGCCGCGTCTACAAGGCCGCCGAGACGCTCGAGGAGCGCCTCGGGCGCGTCGACGAGGCCATCGCGCGCTACGGCCAGTGCCTGCAGCTCTCGCCGGGCTTCCTGCCCGCGCAGAAGGCGCTCATCCGCCTCTTCGAGAAGCTCGGCCGGTGGCCGGAGCTCATCGCGATGTACGAGCAGGACCTGCTGCAGACCACCGACCGCGAGCAGCAGATCACCACCCTCAACAAGATCGCCGCCCTCTACGAGGATCGCGTCGGCGACCTCGAGCACGCCATCGAGTGCCTCAAGCGCGTGCTCGAGCTCTCGCCCGATCACCTGCCCACCATGCGCAACCTCGGGCGGCTCCATGAGCGCGCGGGCCAGTGGAACGAGCTGCTGGAGCTCAACGACCAGGAGACCCGGCTCGCCTACGACACGAACCAGATCGTCTCGCTCGCGCACCGCAACGCCGAGATCCTCGAGGAGCAGCTCAAGGACCGCCCCGCGGCCATCGCCGCCTGGGAGCGCGTGCTGCAGCTCTCGCCCGCGTACCTGCCGGCGCTGCGCGCGCTCGGGCGCCTCTACGGCCAGGACGGCCGCTGGGAGTCGCTCATCCGCATGTTCCGGGCCGAGGCCGAGAGCGCGCCGAGCCCCGACCAGGCGGCGGCCCTCGTGCAGAAGGTGGGCGAGCTCTACGAGCAGAAGGTGAAGAACCTGAACGAGGCCATCAGCGCCTACCGCGAGGCGCTGACGCTCTCCCCCAACCACGTGCCGGCGCTCCGCGCCCTCGCGCGCATCTACCGCGCGCAGGGCGCCTGGGAGTCGCTCATCGAGATCCTCCGGGCCGAGGCGGCGACCCGCACCGACCCCACCGAGCGGGCCAACGCCATCTTCCAGTCGGCCGCCATCTGGGAAGACCAGCTCTCGCGGCCGGCCGCGGCCATCGACGCCTACCAGGAGGTGCTGCGCCTCGCGCCCAACCACACCACGGCGCTGCAGCAGCTCGAGCGGCTCCTGACCGCCAGCGACGACGTGAAGGAGCTCGTGGTGCTGCTCGATCGCCAGGCCCAGGTGGGCACCGACGCGGCGCGCATCGCGGCCTCGCTCAAGCTGGCGCGACTGTACCTCGATCGCATCAACGAGCCCGCGCGCGCGGCGACCTGCTGCGAGGCCGCGCTCCAGCTCGACCCCGACAACCTGTCCGCGCTGCGGCTGCTCGAGCGCATTCGCGCCAACGACCGCGTGCGCCGCGCCGAGCTGCGCGCCCGCATCGCCGAGGCCATCGGCGACGCCAAGCTCGCCGCGGCCATCAAGCTGTCCAACGTCGAGGCCCGGGCCCCCGGCGCCGCGCCCGACCCCGAGGTGCTCGCGCAGCTCAAGGCCGCCTACCTCGAGGACCCCACCGACGAGGCCCTGGGCCTGGTGCTCGAGAAGGCGCTCCAGCAGGTGAGCGACGCCCGCGGGCTCATCGAGCTCTACGAGCGCCGTCGGGTGACGGCCACCGACTCGGCCGATCTGCTCCAGCTGCTTCTGCGCATCGGCGATCTGCACGAGACGCGGCTGCGCGACCCGGCCTCGGCCCTCAAGGCCTACGAGCTGGCGCTGCAGTCGGCGCCCGAGCTCTACCCGGCGCTCCTCGGGCAGCTGCGCTGCTGCACGAAGCTCTTCGACTTCGCGCGCGTGCGGGCGTCGGCCGAGGCCATCGCGGCGCAGGTGCGCGACCCGGGCCTCGCGGTGCAGGCGCTCCTCGACGCCGCGCGCCAAAGCCGCGACGTCGAGCGCAACGACGAGGCCGCCGCCGCGCTCTACCAGCGGGTGCTCGAGAAGGACGCGCTCCACCCGGAGGCCGGGCCTGCCCTCGAGGAGCTCCTCGCGCGCCGCGGCGGCGCGGCAGACCTGGTGAAGCTGCACGAGAAGCGGGCCGAGGCCAAGCTGGCCCAGCAGGAGCTCGCGCAGAGCGCCGCGGAGTTCTTCGCGGCCGCCCGCCTCGCCCTCGACGGCGTGAAGGACGAGGCCCTGGCCGACCGGCTCCTCGATCGCGCGCTCCTGGCCTTGCCCGCCATGTCCGAGGCGCTCGAGCTCAAGGCCATGCTGGCCCTCGCGGGGCAACGCTACGCGGAGGCGGCGGCGGCGCTGGCGGTGCGCGTGCAGCAGGGCGGTGACGCGCGGGCGCTCTCGCAGCTCAACCTCAAGCTGGGCGCGCTCTACCACGATCACCTCGCCGACCCGACCCGCGCCGCGGCGCACCTCCAGACGGCGCTCTCGGCCGACCCGACGCTCGTGGAGGCCCTCGAGCGCCTCGCGGCCATCCACACCCACGGCCGCAACTGGACCGGCGCGGCCGACTGCCTGCGCCGCCTGCTCGAGCTCGACCCCCCGCCACAGCTCGAGGCCCGCTACACGTTGGCCCTGGCGCGCATCACCGACGAGGGCTTCGCGGACATCGCCCAGGCCCTCGTGCTCTACCGCCGCGTGCTCGACCTGGTGCCCGGCGACCCGGCCGCCCTCGACCGCCTCGCGACGCTCTACGAGCGCACCGGCTCGCTGCCTGAGCTCGCCGGGCTGCTCGAGGAGCAGGCCGCGCTGCCGGCGGCCGACCCGAAGCAGGTGGTGACGCTCAAGCTGCGCATCGCCTCGCTCTACGCGCGCTCGCTCAACGACCCCGCGCGGGCCATCGCCACCTTGAAGCAGGTGCTGGAGCTCGACCCCGCGCAGGTGCAGGCGTGGCTGGGGCTCGCGGAGCTCTACGGCCGCGACGCCGCCTCGACGGGCCTCGCCATCGAGGCGCACCGCAACGTGCTCCGCCTCGAGCCGCACCGCGCCGACAGCCTCCACGCCCTGTTCCGCATGTGGGAGGCCCAGCGGCAGCTCGACAAGGCCTTCTGCGCGGCGGCCCTCCTGGTGTTCTTCAAGCAGGCCACCGACACCGAGTCGGCCTTCTTCGGCGAGGGCCGCAACCGCCTCGCCAACGACTTCAAGGGCACGCTGGGCCCCGCGGAGCTCGCGGCGCTCCACCCGCCGGCGGCGCGGCACCCGCTGGCCGACGTGCTGCGGGCCTGCGGCGATCAGTTCACCAAGCTGTACCCGCCGCAGTTCGAGGTCCTCGGCATCGACCGCAAGGCCGATCGGCTCAAGCCCGATCACGCGGCCTTCAAGGCGCTGCAGAGCGTCACCGCCCTCTTCGGCATCGAGGCCTTCGAGCTCTACCAGGCCAGGCGCGCGCTCGCCTTCCTCGAGACGACCGACCCCCTGGGCGTGTGCCTGGGGCCCGACGTGGTGCGGCGCTTCACGCTGCGCGAGCAGCGCTTCCTCTACGGGCGCGTGGCCCTGGGGCTCGCCGACAAGGCGGCGCTGGTCCGCCGCCTCGCGCCGGCCGAGCTCGCCGACGTGCTGGGCAACTCGGTGCGCATTCACCACCCCGCCTACGACGGCGCCGGCCAGCGCAACGAGGAGCAGGCGAAGCAGCTGCGCCGCGCCTACTCCCGCAAGGCGCTCAAGCTGCTGGAGGAGCCCGCGAGCGCCGCGGCGGGGGCGCCCCGGCTGCCGGTCGAGCTCCTGGTGCAGGGGCTGATGTTCGCCGCCGACCGCGCCGGCCTCGCGGTGTGCGCCGACCCCACGGCCGGTCTCAACCTCATGCTCAAGGAGGAGGCGCCGGCCACCCAGGCCCGCCCCGAGACGCCGGAGGCCATCGCCGCCGCCGTCGCCGCGCGCCCCGAGCTCCGCGAGCTGGTGGGCTTCTCGCTGTCCGAAGACTTCTTCCGGGTGCGCAAGAGCCTCGGCCTCTCGCTCGGCTGACGCCCGGGCCCCGCGGGGCTACCCCTCGCGGACGATCGCGCCTGGCGGCAGCCGCTGCCGGAGCGCCTCGACGGCGGCCTCCACCTGCGTGGCGTCCACGTGCTCCACCGTCAGGCGCACCCGGTGATCGCCCTCGTCGCCCCAGGTGGGGTACGAGCCGATGGCCACCTGCGGGCTGGCGAGCGCGACCTCATCGAGCACGGCGGCGATGTCGGCCTCGCTGCGATCGAGGAAGAGCTGCCGCAGGCACACCGGCACGCCGGGCAGCCGGGGGAGAATGGCCTCGAGGTGCACGCGGAAGAGCTGCGGCACGCCCGGCAGCATGAACACGTTGTCGCAGGCGAGCGCGGGGAAGCGCCCGTCAGCCGTGGGGATGAGCTCGCTCCCCCGGGGCGCCTCGGCCATGCGCAGCGCGGCGGGCGGCACGGGGCGCTCGCCGTAGAACCCACGCACGAGGGTCTCCAGCTCGGGCAGGCGCACCACCGGGCGCTGGAGGGCGAGGGCCACGGCGCGCACGGTGACGTCGTCGTGCGTCGGGCCGACCCCACCGCTGGTGATCACGAAGCGCGCGCGGCGGCGGCACAGGCACAGCTGCTCGACGATGTCGTCCACGTCGTCGCGCACCAG
The DNA here is from genome assembly GCA_964449625.1 of uncultured Archangium sp. Classification (GTDB taxonomy): domain Bacteria; phylum Myxococcota; class Myxococcia; order Myxococcales; family Myxococcaceae; genus Archangium_A. The sequence goes on along the minus strand of CAYUZK010000067.1, from coordinate 3,255 downwards.
GTGCACCGCGTCGAGCGTGACGCCGCGCTCGCGCAGCCGGCGAATGAGGTGGGCCCCGTTGGCCTCCGTCACCTTCGCCGTCAGCACCTCGTTGCCGATGATCACCGCGGCGACGCGGGGCCCCATCAGCGCTCCGTGATCGAGGCCGCGGGGTCCACGCCCAGCTGCGCACGCAACTGCAGCAGCCGGGCGACCTCGCCGCGCTCGCTCGCGTAGAGGCCGCGCCCCTTCCACAGCCGCGCCAGCGCGTAGCCGAGCAGCCCCGCCGCCACGGCCGCGGCGCCGAGCGCCCACTCGGGGTTCTCGCCCCAGAAGTCCCAGGCCAGCTTGCCGGCGGTGCCGAGGGCGAGGGCCGCCACGAAGAGGCTGACGGCGCCCTGCGCGAAGCACCGGGTGCTCTCGCGGGCCGAGAGCCGGGCGAGCACCTGGTCGTGTTCCGCGCGGAGGGCCGTGACGTCAGTGGGCATGGGGCTCGCTTACCGGGCGAGCCGGCGCGCATCAAGCGTCGGGGAAAGGAACCTCGCGGCCGCAGTCACCGCAGCGCTCCCCGGCCGTGGCCGGCGCGCCGCACGAGCGGCACCGTACCTTCACCACCTCGACCTTGAGCAGGGTGCCGGTGACGACGCCGGGCACCACGATGACGGTGGGCAGCTTCATGCCGCAGCGATCGCACAGGCTGCCCGCCGCCTGCACGTGGCGGCAGTAGCGGCAGGTGATGGGGCCCGAGGGGAGCACCGTGCGCTGCCCGTCGTCGGGCACGCGATCGACCTGCATCTCGGCGAGGCGCTCGACGTTCACCGGGCCCGCGTCGGGCAGGCTGCTGGGCTCGACGTCGGGCGTGCGGTCGGCGGCGACCTCCACCGGCGCGTGGCGCGTCACCTCCAGCTCGCCGATGCGCTCCACCGCGACCTCGCCAGAGGGCTCGTGGAGCGTCACCTCCAGCCCCTCCACCCGCTCCTCGCGGATGGGCGGCGGGCCCAGATCGTCGAGGCCGCCCAGGTTCTTGCCGCAGACGTCGCACTCGACGCCGAAGTCCTGTTGGTGATCGCAGACGGGGCAGGTGACCATGTCGGGGCGAGAGCCTACCTCTTTGCCGCTCAGCCGACGCGGGCGAGCTGCAGGCGGCCTTCCCACCGCTCCTCGAGGGCGCGCACCAGCCGCTGGTGCTGCGGCTCGCGCAGCTCGGGGTCGCGCTCGACGATGGCCCGCGCCTCGGCCTGGGCGAGCGAGAGGAGCGCCTGGTCGCGGGCGAGGTTGGCCACGGCCAGCTCCGGGAGCCCGCTCTGGCGCGTGCCGAGGAACTCGCCGGGGCCGCGGATCTCGAGGTCGCGCTCGGCGATGACGAAGCCGTCGGTGCTCTCCTCCATCACCGCGAGGCGCTGCGCCCCCTCCTCGCTCAGCGCGTAGCCGGTGAGCAGCACGCACCACGACTTCGCCGCCCCGCGCCCCACCCGGCCGCGGAGCTGGTGGAGCTGCGAGAGGCCGAAGCGCTCGGCGTGCTCGATCACCATCACCGAGGCGTTGGGCACGTCGACCCCCACCTCCACCACCGTGGTGGCCACCAGCACGTCGAGCTCGTGGCGGCGGAAGGCGCCCATCACCGCGTCCTTCTCGGCGGGCTTCATGCGGCCGTGGAGCAGCCCCACCCGCGCCTCGGGGAACTCGGCGGTCAGGTGCGCGGCGCCCTGCGTGGCGTCGGCCAGGTCCACCTTCTCGCTCTCTTCGACCAGCGGGTACACGACGTAGGCCTGGTGGCCCTTGGCGAGCTCCGCGCGCACCAGCTCCCAGGCGCGAGGGCGGGCCCGCTCGGGGAAGACGCGCGTCTCGATGGGCGTGCGCCCGGGAGGCAGCTCGTCGATCACCGACACGTCGAGATCGCCGTACATCGTCATGGCGAGGGTGCGGGGGATGGGCGTCGCCGTCATCACCATCACGTCGGGCCGCACGCCCTTGGACATCAGGGCGTGCCGCTGGATCACGCCGAAGCGGTGCTGCTCGTCCACCACCACGAGGCCCAGCCGCTCGAAGTCCACGGACTCCTGGATGAGGGCGTGCGTGCCCACGGCGACCCGGGCCCGGCCGGCGCTGACGGCGGCCCGCTGGGCGGCGCGGGCCTTCGCCGAGCCAGCGCCGGTAACGAGGGCGACCTCCACGCCCAGCGACGCGAACCAGGCCGAGAAGGTGCGGTGGTGCTGCTCCGCGAGGATCTCGGTCGGCGCCATCACCGCGACCTGGTAGCCGTCCTGCACCGCGAGGGCCGCGGCCACCAGCGCGACCGCCGTCTTGCCGCTGCCGACGTCGCCCTGCACGAGGCGGTTCATCGGCTCGGGCCGCGCCATGTCGCGGGCCAGCTGCGCCACCACGCGCGCCTGGGCGCCGGTGAGGGTGAAGGGCAGCAGCGCCTGGGCCCGCTCCACGCGCGGCGCGGAGGTGTCGAAGGCGATGCCGGGCTGCACCTTCACGCCCTGGCGCCGCAGGGCCATGCCCAGCTGGAGGAAGAAGAGCTCGTCGAAGGCGAGCCGCTGGTGCGCGCGGGTGACGTGGGCGTCGAGCTCCGCGAGGCTGGCGTCACCGGGCGGGAAGTGGATGGCCTGCAGCGCCTCGCCGAGGCCCGGCAGGCGCAGGCGCTCGCGCAGGGCGTCGGGGAGCGGCTCCTCGATCGACGCGGCGTACTGGCCGGCCACCTTGAAGGCGAGCTCCCGCAGCGCGCGCTGCTCGTGGCGCTCGAAGCCCGGGTACACCGGCACGATGCGGTTGAAGTGCACGGGCGAGCTCTCGACGTCGTCGGCCGGCTCCGTCTCGGGGTGCGCCATCTCCCAGCCCCAGGTGGACTGGCGCACCTCGCCGCTCACCACCAGGCGCTTGCCCACGGGGAACTTCGCCTTGAGCCAGGGCCCCGACTGGAAGAAGACGGCGGCGATGCTGCCGGAGGCGTCGGCGATGACGGCCCGGAACTGCCGGCGCCCGCGGCCCTGCGTCTCGTCGGCGCGCCGCACCTCGCCCACGATGGTGCCCCGCTCGCCGGAGCGCAGCTGCGCGATGCGCTTGAGCTGCCGCCGGTCTTCGTAGACGCGCGGGAGCAGGAAGAGCACGTCGCCGGTGCGCTGGAGGCCCTTCTTGTTGAGGAGGCCCACCAGCCGGGGGCTCAGGCGCCAGCCCACCTGCTTGAGCGGGGTGGACAGGGGCCCCGACTTGGGCGCGATGGAGAGGAGCGTCGCGGCCTCTTCGGCCTCCTTCGTGGGGGCCTCCTTCTTC
>CAYUZK010000066.1:5939-26825 GCA_964449625.1 uncultured Archangium sp. | reverse complement strand
AGAAACGCGTGGTGGGCGTGCACCTTCGGGGCGTCGACGTCGCGGCCGCCCCGGGCCCCCATCGCGCAGCAGGACCCAAAAAAAACCCGGGGCGCCACGGTTGCCCGTGACGCCCCGAGTGGATCATCTGCCGACAGCGGTCAGCGGATGATCGGGTGGCTCGCCTCGATGTCGGCCGTCTTGCCCGGACCGTGGCAGATGCCGCAGGTCTCGATGTCCATCGCCGGGTTGTAGTCGGCGCGCGTGCCGGTGACGACGCCACCGTTCTGCATCATGTGCGCCTTCGCCAGGAAGCCGTCGTGGCAGCCCGTGCAGGACGCCGCGGTGGGGCTGAGCACGTGGTCGGTCGAGTTCGGCACGTTGGTGCGCGCCGACAGCACGCCCGTGCGGTCCTCCGTCGCGCCGGTCGTGGTGCGGACGGTCGTGGGGAGCGCGTTCGCCGGGAGGTTCACGCTGTAGCCCGTGTTGGTGTGGCAGGAGCGGCAGTTGCCCTGCACCTGCGGGTACGTCACGTGGCTCCAGTCGTAGCCGTAGATGCCCGAGGTGCCGCGGTCACGCACGAAGACGAAGGGCGTGGAGCGGATGTGCGAGGCGTGGATGCCGTGGATCATGTCCTTGAAGTTGTTCGACTCTTCAGGCCAGCCCAGCGGGTCCAGCACGGTGGTGGTGGGGAACGTCGTGCCCGGCGCGAACATGAGGTAGGTGGCGCGCGAGCCAGCCTGCGCGCTCGCCGTGCCCGTCGTGCCGTTGACCTGATTCATGAACAAGGTCGGGTCGACGCCGCGGCCGCTGCTCGAGAGGTTCGGGTTGTGGCAGGTGACGCACACGCCCGTCTCGTTGGTGCGGTTGCCGCCGTGCAGCGAGAGCCTCTCGTGGCAGGTCAGGCAGCGGGCGTTCGAGACCACCACGCGGCGAGCCGTGTCACCGGTGACGGCCTTCACGACCGACGTCGTCGGTCGCGCCCACGAGGTGGTCGTGGAGCCGGTCACCGTGGCGGTCTGCGAGAAGTAGCCCTGCAGGGCCACCGCGCGAAGCGTCGCGCCGGCCGGGAAGGCGTTGGTGCCCGTGAACGTCGCCACGTGGAAGCCGTTGCTGTCGGCCGCCCCGATGGTCCCCGCCGTGCCAGCCCGCAGGTTGGCGAGCGAGACGGACATGGGCTGGGCAGCCGCGCGGCCCCGGTTGTTGTAGTCCGCCGGGGTGAGGATGGTGTCCTGCGGGAGCGCGTAGGCCAGGAGGAACGACGGGCCACCCGTGATGCCGGTGGGCAGGGCCGCCGCGGCGTCCATGTTCACGCCGTCACGCTGGATGCGGAAGGTGACGACGGGGTTGTCCGTGCCGTTGACCGTGACCGAGCTGATCTCGAACTTGAACTCCGAGAGCAGGTTGCCCGAAGAGTCCCTCACGCCCGTGGGGTTGTTGGGCGTACGCGTGGTCGCCGCGTGCTTGTTGTCGATGTCGGCCGCGTCGTGGCAGTTCGCGCACTGCGCGTCGGTGCGGGCACCGGCCGCATGGCCCGCGCCGGTGACGAAGTTGACGTTGTCGTGGCACGCGCCGCAGGCGGCGATGCTCGGCATGAGGCGCCAGTTGTTGCCCTCGGTCGTGATGTTGGCCGCGCCCGTCTCACCGTTGTGGCAGGTGCGGCAGTTGCTCGCCGACTGGGGCAGGCCCACGTGCGAGAAGTCGACGTCGCCGAGCATGTAGGGGGTGGTGAGGTTCTTGCCCATGTGGATCTTGTGGGTCATCACGCTCATCTCGATGCTCTGGCCACCGAGCGTGCCGCCGCTGGTGTGGCAGGTGACGCAGTACTGCACGTCAGAGCGGCTCCCGCCGTGCACGGCGAGGTTGCCGTGGCAGCCGTTGCAGCTCTTCTCGTCCGCGACGTCGCGGCTGAGGGCCACCGTGGTGCCGTTCGGCACGAAGTCCTTCCACAGGTTGAGCGGGGGGAGCCGCGCCACGCCCGGGGTGCCCGAGACCTGGATGCCGAAGCGGTGCTTCTTCGCCGCGTCGTAGGCCACGGCCACCGGCGCCGTCACCGTCGTCAGGTTGAGCGCCATGGTGTACTCGTAGGTGCCGTTGCCGAAGTCGACCAGCGTGCCGCCCGAGCGCTCGCTCGTGGGCTGGATGTCGGTGCCGCCGTCGCCGATGGCAGCCGAGCGGTTGATGTAGGGCACCCACTCGCTCGAGCCGGCCGGCGCGGCCTTCTCGACGAGCTTGGCGATGTTGAAGCGCAGGTTGCCGCCCGAGGAGGCCACCTTGAGGCCGACCGCGCCGCGGCCGAAGTTGTCCTTGACGGTGAAGTTCACCACCGGCCTGCCCGTGGCGGGGATGCTGACCGAGTTGATGGTGCCCACGAGCGCCGAGACGCCCTCGACGCGCACGTCGAACACCGTGGCCGCGGAGGGGCCCGCCACGCCGGCGTCACCCTGAGGACCCGCGGGCCCTTCAGCCCCGGCCGGGCCGGTGGCGCCCGTCGCGCCTGTGGCGCCCGTCGCGCCTGCGGCGCCCGTCGCGCCGGTTGCGCCCGTCGCGCCCGTCTCACCCTGGGCGCCAGCCGGACCCTGTGGCCCCTGGGGCCCCTCGGTTCCGCTACACGCCACAAGGACTACTGCCGCCGCAAGGACTGCGCTTCGCAAGTGCATAGGTTCAGCCTCCCTACCCCGGTTAAGCACGGCGGATGCCGCGTGGGTTTCCCCATAGTTCAAACGAGTTACACCGCCAACAACGAACGTCAGCGCGCAGATCATGCGCTGGATCACCGCTTCGGTAACAACTCCCCGAAAACGACCCGCCCCACCTTCCGCAGCGCCTCGTCGGTGCTCGCCTTCAGGGCCTCCTGCCGCTCCGCCTTCAAGGTCGCGCGCACCAGCGGGGCGACCTCGTCGAAGGTGGGCGTCGGGGCGGGCTCGCGCTCGAGCAGCTTGAGCATGGCGAAGGACCCCAGGCGAACCGGGGCGATGATGTCGGTCACCTCACCGGGCTGCAGGCCATCGAGCGCGGGCCCCCACCCGGAGGGGAGCTCGTCCCACCGCAGCGGCCCGATGGTGGCGTCGGCCAGGGTGAGCGGAGCAGCGCCGCCGCCGAGCACCACGAGCTCCTCGAAGCGCGCGCCGCCGTCGAGCGCGGCCTTCACCGCGTCGATGCCCGGCCGGTCGCGACGCAGCAGCTGCAGCACCTTCACCTTGCTCGAGAAGCGCGGGCGGTGCCGGTCGACGTAGGCCTGCACCTCGGCGTCGCTGGGGTCGGCCTTCGCCAGCACCTCCCGGTGGACGAAGAGCTTCGAGAGCTCCCGCCGCTTCGCCTCCGCGACCTGCGCCTCGACCCGGGCCAGCTCGGCGAGGAAGGCGGGGTCCTTCTCCAGGCCCAGCTCAGCGGCGCGCTGCGCCCGGAGCTCGTCGAGCACGATGTCTTCGAGGGCCTGCTGTGGGGTGGCCTCCGGCAGCGACCGCAGCCGCAGCACCACCTCGAAGTGCTCGATGGGCCGCCCGTTGACCAGCGCCGCCACGGAGGGGGGGAGGCCGCCATCGGGCGCGAGCACCAGCGCGGGCGACGCTGCGGGTCGCTCGGGGCAGGCGGTGAGCAAGGAGAGGAGGAGCGCGAGGAGGCCAGGGCGGAGTGACGCCGTCATGGCCAGCCAACTTGGAGGCTCCTCGCGCGCCAGTCCAGCGCGAAGGTTGCGCGCGGCGCCGCGCGCGGGTCAGCGGGTGAGGAGGAAGGCCTCCAGGGCCTCGAGGTCGGCCGTCGCGAGGCCGCCCTGCGCGTGCGCGGCGATGGTGACGAAGCGGCCACTCACCACCTCTCTCAAGGTCTGCGCCGAGCCGTCGTGGAGGTAGGGCGCCGTCGCGAAGACGCCGCGCAGCGACGGCGTGTCGAGCCGCGGCACGCCGACGAGCGAGGACGCGTGGTCCTTGCCGTCGGTGAGCGCCTCGCCCGCGTGGCAGCTCGAGCAGCGCTCCGCGAAGAGCGCCTCGCCGCGCGCGAGCAGGCCCGTCGCCAGCCGGCCAGCCGCCGGGTTGTCGGGGAGCGGGATGACGGCGAGGAACGACTCGAGGTCGGCCACGTCGCGGGCGGCGAGGCCCAGGCCGCCCATCTGCGACACCATGTGCTGCGAGAAGGCCGGCAGGTCGGCGAGCGCGCCGTCCCAGTGGTAGGGCGCGGTGGTCGTCACGCCCCACAGCGTGGGCGTGTTGCGCGCGGGGCGCCGCGTGGTGGGCGCCTCCCAGCGGCTCCACGGGTCGCGCTGGCCGGGCGTGGGCAGCACCCACGAGAGGCCGTCGGCGCGCCCGTCGGGGTGGCAGCTCGAGCACGAGACGCCGCCGAACTCGGGCTCGGTCAGGCGCGGGTCCACCGCAGAGAAGAAGAGCCGGCGGCCGCGCTCCACGGCCGCGGGCAGCGGGGAGCGATCGAAGGGCACCACCGCCACCTGCTGCAGCCGGCCGTCGCGGTGCTCGATGAGCGACACGGTGTAGTCGAGGCTGTTGTGCACCCACGCGCGCTTCAGGTCGCCGGCCACCGCGATGCCCGTGGGCCGCGCACCCACGCGCACCACGTCGGCGATGCCGCGCTCCGGCAGGCGGAAGTTCTCGCGCACCAGGCCCGTGGCGCTCACCACGGCCACGGCGTTGGAGTTGTGGTCGGCGACGAAGATCCACTCCCCGCGGCCATCGACCACGAGCGACGACGGCGCGTCCATGCCGGTGCCGCCGCCCACCTCCTGGCAGCCCTCGTCGAGGTTGGTCGAAAGCAGCGCGGGGGGGAAGTCGGGCCGCAGCGCCGGGGCCTCGCCGAAGCGCTGCGCGCCGCGCCCGTCGTCTTGCAGCACCAGCGCGCTCGAGGTCTGCACGGTGGAGAGCGCCGGCGCCACGGCGAGCCGCAGGGAGCGGTTGGCGCCCTCGACGTCGCCGGTGCGGCTCTGCACGTGGGCCACGAAGGCGCGCTCGCCATCGGGGCTGAGCACCACGTCGGCCGCCTGCGCGGGCCGCCGCCGCTGCACCTCGCCGAAGGCGCACTCGGCGCTCGTCGGCTGATCGAGGGCCAGGCGCAGGTCGCCGCCGCGCTCGAGGTCCACCACGCGCAGGGCGCCGCCCACGAAGTCGGTGACGTAGAGCCGGCGATCATCGGCGGCCACCGCGAGGGCCCAGGGCCGCCCCCCGACGGTCAGCTCCCGCAGCGGCGCCAGCGTCGCCGCGTCGAGCACCGACACGGTGCCCGAGAGCGAGTTGGCCACCAGCAGCCGCTTGCCGTCGCCGCTGAGCGCCAGGCCCACCGGCTCCGCGCCCACGGTGGCCGTGGCCTCCACGCCCTCGCCGCCGGGCGAGAGGCGCGACACGGAGCGGGCGCCGCGGCTGGTGACGTAGACCGCGCCGTCGGGCGCGACGAGCACGCGCTCGGGCTGCCGCGGCACCTTCACCTGCCGCAGCACCGCGCGGCTCGCGGTGTCGATGACCACCACCGCGTCGTGGTCGGCGTCGGCGACGAAGAGCAGCGCGTCGTCCTGGCTGACGGCCACGGAGCCGGAGCTGCGCGGGACCACGCGCGGCGGCTCGCAGGCCAGGAACACCACCACGGCGAGAGGCAGGACGCGATGAACGAGGGACATGGCGCGCTCCGGTTGCACGGCGAGGAAGAGGCGTGAGTTTCGTTGCCAGCCCCGGGCCACGCGATCATCGCTTGCGCTGGCGCAAGACGAGCGGGGGCCGCGTGCAGGAGGGCCGCGAAAGCTGGAACCGCCTCCGCGCCACGGAGTGCACAGGTGCGCAGCCGACGACACAGTCGCCGCGACAGGCGCGTCGCACCGGGCGGTGGAACTCCACGGCGCGGCGCTTGAGGCGGATCAACGACGCCGCACACGCCGTGGTGCAGGGTGCGCGACCTTCTCACCTCCCCCGGAGCCGCATGTCACTCGACCACCGCACCCTCTATCGCCTGCCCTGGAACGCCTCGGACAACGTGCTCTCGTGGCTCGAGCCGACCAACAAGTGCAACCTCGCGTGCGAGGGCTGCTACCGGCAGAACGACGGCACGCACAAGACGCTGGCGGAGATCCAGGCGGACCTCGACGTCTTCAACAAGTGGCGCACCTACGACAGCGTGTCCATCGCGGGCGGCGACCCGCTGCTGCACCCGAACGTGGTGGAGATCGTCCGCATGGTGGTGGCCGACGGGCACAAGCCCATCCTCAACACCAACGGGCTGGCGCTGACGAAGCCGCTGCTCGAGGAGCTCAAGCGCGCGGGCCTCGTCGGCCTCACCTTCCACGTGGACTCGCACCAGGGCCGGCCCGGCGTCTGGCGCAACAAGACGGAGCTCGAGCTCAACGCGCTGCGCCTGGAGTACGCGCAGCTCGTGGCGAGCGTCGGCGGGCTCTCGTGCGCCTTCAACGCCACCATCTACGAGGACACGGCGCAGTTCGTGCCCGACCTCGTGCAGTTCGCGGCGGACCACATCGACATCATCCACTCGGTCATCTTCATCCTCTACCGGGCGGCCATCACCGAGGGCAGCTTCGACTACTTCCGCAACGGCAAGCCGGTGGCCGCGACGCCGCTGGTCTACGCGGTGGACCAGCAGAAGCAGCGCACGGACCTCTCGGCCCGCGAGCTGGTGAGCCTCATCAAGTCTCGCTTCCCCGAGTTCGCGCCGTCGGCGTACCTGGGCGGCACCGAGAAGCCCGACAGCTTCAAGTGGCTCTTCACCGGGCGCTTCGGCTACCCGGCCAACGGCAGCCCGAGCAAGGTGATGGGCTACGTCGGCCCGCGCTTCATGGAGCTCGTGCAGAACGCGCACCACTTCGTGAAGGGCACCTACCTGGCCTACGCGCCGCAGTGGACGCTCGAGGCCGGCCGCAGCTCCATGGCCATGGGCCTGGTGGAGCCGGGCGTGCGCGAGATCGCGAAGAACTGGCTCAAGCACCTCGTGCGGCGGCCCCTCGACGCGCGCAAGAAGCTCCACTTCCAGTCGGTGATGATGATTCAGCCCATCGACATCCTCCCCGACGGCCGCCAGAACATGTGTGACGGCTGCCCTGACGTGACGGCCCACGACGGGCAGATCGTCTGGAGCTGCCGCCTCGAGGAGTACCGCACCTACGGCGGCCTGGTGACCTGCGCGCCGAAGGCCCGGGGCTGCGGCGCCGCCGTCAGCGCGGCCTGCGCCACGAGCGACTGCGCGCACCTGCCCGAGCCCACGCGGCCTTCGCCGGCGGTGAGCTGAAGGCTCAGCCCCTCAGGCGGCGCCGCGGGCGATCTCCGCCAGGCGCGCCTCGTCGCGCACCTCGACACGGGGCTCCGAGACGATGAGGCCGTCGTCGACGAGCGTCTTGAGGCAGCGCGACATCGTCTCCGGGCGCACGTCGAGCAGCGACGCGACGTGGCGCTTGGAGAAGGCCACCTTGCTGTTGGGGCGCATCACGCGCGCATAGGCGAGGATGAAGCGCGCCACGCGGGTGAGCGCCGGCCCCGAGCGGAGGTCGGCGTCGCGCTGCGTGGCGTCGAGCTCGTCGAGGGCCACCGTGAGGAGCGCGCTCGCCGTGGTGGCCACCTGCGGCGACGGCTGCGGCCTCGCGGTGTCGAGGCCCGCGCTCGCGCGCAGGTGCCCCGCGTCGATGCTGCAGACCGTGGCGTCGGTGAGGGCGACGACGGAGGCCCGCGCCGGGTGCCCCTTGAGCGCCTCGAGCCCCAGCATCGAGCGCGGCCCGCGCACGCCGGCCATCAGCTCGCGCCCCGCCGCGTCGGTGGCGCTCAGCGCCAGCACGCCCTCCTTGACGAAAGCCACCTCTCGCGGAATCTCGCCCTGCATGCCCAGGCGGCTGCCGGCCTCCACCTCGCGCGGCACGAAGAGGCACGACCCACTGCTGCCCAGGGGGCACGCGCCACAGGACGTCACGGGGGTTTCGAGCATGGCCTCGAGTGTTTCACAGGCGTCGACCCCCTTGTCGCCCGCGCAAACTTTTCGTGACCTCCCTCAATGCCTTCGATGAGGAGAAGTACATCAAGCGTCACGCCCCGGCGGCCTCGAGGCGCTGGTGCACCGCGTCAGCCGCACGGAGCGCGAGCGCCATGAGCGTCACCTGCGGGTTGACGCCGAGCGACGAGGGCACCGCGGAGCCGTCGCTGATGAAGAGGTTGATGACGTCGTGGGCCTCGTGGTTCGGCCCGACGACGGAGGTGAGCGGGTTCACCCCGAGCCGCGCGGTGCCCAGTGGGTGGTAGGCCGAGAGGTCCATGTGGCGCGCGGGCACCGTCGCTGCCTCGAGGGCCTCGACGTCGCGAAGGCTGCCCAGCCGCTCGTGGCCCAGCACCGGCAGGTGCACCTCGCGGGCGCCGGCGGCGAAGAAGATGCGGGCGAGCAGACCGAAGCCGCGCTGGAGCTTCGCGCGATCGCCCTCGCCCACGCGGTAGGTGATGCGCGGCGCGCCGCCGGCGCCGGCCGTCACGCGGCCCCGCGAGGTGTCCTTCACCATGAAGCCGAAGGTGAGGGTCCGGTCGAACTGCTCCATGAGCGAGACGTACGCGGGGCCGAAGCCGGTGAGCGTCGCGGCCGTCAGGTCGAGCGGCGTCTGCGCGCCCTCGAAGTAGAGGCCCTCGCCGGCGAACTCGTCGACCGCGTAGCCCTGCGGCACCGCGCGCGTGGGCTGCACCGACTCGTCGAAGACGGCGAGGCCCGCCGACGCGGGGTGAATGGACAGGTTGCGGCCCAGCTGCCCCGAGCCCTGGCACAGGCCGCTCTGCTCGAGCAGCACCGGCGTCGCGAGCGCGCCGCAGGCCAGCACCACCACCTTCGCGCGCACCGTCACCCGCTGCGCCACGCCGCTCGGGCCGACGGTGGCGAGGCCCTCCACGCCCACCGCGGCGTCGCCTTCCACCAGCACGCGGTCGATGCGCAGGCCGGTGACGAGCTGCGCGCCGTGGTCGAGCGCGCGCGGCACGTAGCTCACGTTGGTGGAGCGCTTGGCGTCGGTGGGGCAGCCGAAGCAGCACAGCCCCTGGCCGTCGCAGCCCGGCGCGTTGCGGGCGAGCGGGTGGTGCGAGTAGCCCAGCGCGTCGCAGCCGCGCGCGATGATGCGGGCCGCCGCGCCGAGGGCCTCGGGCGACGAGGGCGCCACGCCGAGCTCCGCCTCCACGGCCTCGAAGTAGGGCGCGAGCGCCGCCTCGGTGAAGCCGGTGAGGCCCTGCGCGCGCCAGGCGGCCAGCACCGGGGCCGGCGGGCGGAAGCAGGTGCCAGAGTTGATGAGCGTCGTGCCGCCCACCGCGCGCCCCAGGGGGATGGGGATGGCGGTGTTCCCGAAGGCCAGCGTGGCGCCGCCCTGGCGGTAGAGCGTGCGCAGCATGTCCACCGGGCGGCCGGTGAAGTCGGCGCGGGTGAAGAAGGCGCCCTCCTCCACCAGCAGCACCGCGTGGCCGCGCTCGGCCAGCGACGCAGCGAGCGGCGCGCCGCCGGCGCCGGTGCCCACCACCACCACCTCGCACTCCAGCGCCTCGCCCGGCGGGAGCGCGGCGGCGTCCATCACCTGCGCGCGCCAGCGGGGGCGCTCCACCACCGCCGGCGGCGGCACGGTGTAGCGGCAGCCCAGCGCGGCGTAGACCCGGGGGTCGTCGAAGTAGGCCAGCTTGAGCGGCGTCAGCAGCCCGCGGAGCGCCAGGCGCGAGGCCTCGCCCCGCTCGAGCGCCGCCAGCACCTCGAGGCGGCGGCCGAGCGGCAGCCCGGCGAAGCGGTGGCGGAACTGGAGCAGCGCCTGCGCGTCGAGGGCGAGGAGGAGCCGTCGGTAGCCCTCGCCCCAGGCGTGCGGCAGCGTGGCGAGGAAGGCCTCGGTGCGGCGCACGGTGTCGCCGTCGGCGCCCGGCAACAGCCGGCCCGGCGTGAGCGCGGTGCGCGCGAGCAGCTCGAGTTGGTCGCGCTCGGCAGCAGAGAGGGCCGTCACGGCGCGCTGCCTCCCGGGCCAAAGCGGAGCGCGCGCGCCACGGCGGTGCGGGCCGTCACCGCGCTGCCTCCCGGGCCAAAGCGGAGGGCGCGCGCCACGGCGGTGCGGGCCGTCACAGCGCTGCCTCCCGGGCCGGGGCGGAGCGCGGCCGCGACAGCGGAGCGGGCCGTCACGGCGCGCTCCTTCCCGAACCAAAGCGGAGCGCGCGCGCCACGGCGACGCGCCGCGCCTCGAGGCGGCGGTGGGGCCCAGAGCGCCCCGGCGCCATGGAGCGGAGGAACTCGGGCAGCTCGAGCAGATCGAAGTGCATCGTGCCCTGCGCGAGGTCCGCGCCGCCGTCCTCCGAGAGAGTGATGGGCAGCACCGTCATCGAGCGCACCGGCCGCAGCAGGCTGGGAGACTTGGCCCCGTGGAGCCGCAGCGCCCGGCCGTCGCGCGCGGTGAAGCGCACGTCGTAGGCGATGGAGGCCGGCAGCACCGAGAGCACGAGGGTGCCCTTCCCCGTCGTCTCGTCCACCCACGGCGGCGCGTGCACCACGCCCTCGAGGGCGAAGCGGCCGCCAGCGCCGCCCGCGGCGCGCACGTGGAAGTCCACCCGCGCGCAGGCGCCGGCTGGGGTCGTCACCTCACCGCGCATCGTCTCGACGAAGGCCAGGGCCATCACGACGCTCCTTCAGACCACGTGGGGGAAGCGAGGGTCGGCCTCGCGCCGGAGGAACTCGAGCGCCCCGCCGTGCGCGCTCTCGCAGGTGAAGGCCGCGCCGTCGCTCGGGCGCACGGTGAGGCTGACGCGCGAGAGCTTGCTGTTGAAGCAGTACGAGAGCGCCCCATCGGGGTTCCAGTAGCCCAGGCACACCATCGGCCGGCCCGCCGCGTCCATGGTCAGCTCGGCCTCGCCGTCGCGCCCGCGCAGCCGCAGCGCCCAGCGCTCGGTGGTGAGCGTCGCCGCCTGACGCCACACGTCGAAGAGGGCGTCGAAGCGGTAGCTGCGCGCGCCCCGGCGCACCACGAGCGCCGAGATGCGCGGGCTGGTGCGGCCGGCGAGGCGGATGCGCCCCGTGAAGCCCTCCACCATCGCGTCGGCCTCGGGGAAGAGGCACTGGCCCCACGCGTACTCGAAGGCGTGCTCCTTGCCCCAGTTGTGGCCCTGCATGCCGGCCCACCCGTCGAGCGTCACCGTCTCGCCGGGCAGCTCGAGGGCGCCCGAGACGCGCAGCGCCGGCAGCGGTGTGAGGAGCTTCGAGCGGGGGAACGGCCCGCGCACCAGCGCCTCGAAGGGGAAGATGGAGAGCGGCGCCGCGACGGGCGAGTCCTCCGGCCGCCAGTCGAGGCGGAAGCGCGCCGGGCCCTGCGGCGAGGGCACCGTGCCCGACGCGCCCCCGCGGGGCGCCACGTCGAACTCGAGGCCCGCGGCGGCGACGCGGGTGTCGGCCCCGGAGGGGAAGCGGGCGCCGCTCCAGGGCTGCGTCTGGCGCTGCGCGAGGGTGACGTTCTTCTCGCCGTCGAACCAGATGAACCAGCTCTCGGCCACCGGCGGCCCGTCGAGCGGCGAGAGGATGGTGGCCTTGAGCCAGAGCGCGAGCGGCCGCGTGGGGTGGTTGGCCCGCACGAAGTAGCTCTCGACGTGGCCGGGCTGGCCGGCGAAGCGCACGGCATTGGGAGGAGGCAAGCTCACGCGGTGGCTCCCTTCTTCGCGCGCAGGGCGCTCGCCGCGTGCGCGCGCATGGCGTCGCCGGCGTCCTTCGGGGCGCGGGCGCGCATGGCCGCCACCGCCCGCTGGTGGTGCGCCGGGTCGAAGACACCGGCGCGGTAGAGCGGCAGGAAGGTGTCCGGCGCGCGGAAGTAGAAGTCGCGCACCAGCCGGGCGAAGAGCGCGAGGAGCTGATTGCCGGTGACCGCCACGAGCTGCTCGAAGAAGTCGTAGTCGAGCGCCTGGAGCGCCGCCGGCTTCTGCCGGGGCTCGGCGAGCTGCCGCGCCAGCGCCTCGAGGCGCGCGATGGACGAGGCGTCGGCCTTGAGGGCCGCCTGCTCCGCGCTCCAGCCGAGGAAGAGGCCTCGCAGCTCGTGCAGGTCCGCCTGCACACCGCTCGCGAGCTCTCCACCGGCCGCGAGGAGCTCAGGGAGCACCGCGAGGCCCGCCCCGAGGAGCTCGTCGGTGACCCGCGTCGCGCCCCCGTGGCGGATGGTGACGAGCCCCCAGGCCTCGAGGCGCCGCATGGCCTCCCGCACGCTCGAGCGGTTCACCTCGTAGCGCGAGGCGAGCTCCCGCTCGGAGGGCATCGCGGCCCCTGGCGCGTAGCGCCCCTTCACGATGGCCGCGCGCAACGTGGCGGCGAGGCGATCGGCGACTCCACGGCGGGGGTGGCGGGCGGGCTGGCTCACTGGTCCGACCAGTTAGCCGCAGCGAAGCGCCCGGCACAAGGCCCCTCGTTGAATATTTCGTCTAACACTGGTTGGGCCAGACTGACTGACCCGGCCCCGCACGCGGCGGTCGCCCGACAGGCCGGCGGTGACTTGGGCTACACCCCCGTTTTCAGGGAGGACTGATGACGAGACTGGGCTGGCTGCTGGTGGTGACACAACTGTTGGGCTGCGGCCCGAAGGAGCTCCGGGTGACGATGAACTCCGACAACAACTCGGGGCAGGCGGGCTTCGCGCTCGTCACCGAGACGGCCGGCGGGCTGCGCGTCGAGGTCGAGACGAGCCACCCCGACGTCGACAGCGCGCAGTCGGCGCACGTGCACACCGGCACCTGCGGAGAAATCGGCCCCGTGGTGCTGCCGCTCGAGCGCCTCGAGGCCCTGCCGGGCACCGCCGGCCGCTTCGGCAGCGTGACGACCTTCGACCGCGCGAAGCTGGACGCCTTCATGATCGACGCGAAGTTCCTGAAGCTCGAGCCGCTGCTCGCCGACGCCCACTGCATCAACGTGCACGACGCGCGCGACCCCGGCATCTACGTCTCGTGCGGGGAGCTGCACCGATGAGCGCCCCCTGGAAGACGGCGCTCGTCACCGGCGCCTCGAGCGGCCTGGGCCGGGGCCTCGCGGCCTGGCTCGCCAGGCGCGGCGTGAAGGTCTACGCGGCGGCCCGGCGCCTCGAGCAGCTCGAGCAGCTCAAGGCCGAGGTGGGCGAGCTCATCGTGCCGGTGCAGCTCGACGTGAGCGACGGCGCGGCGACCTTCGCGGCGGTAGGCCAGCTCGACGTCGACGCCGGCGGCCTCGACCTCGTCATCGCCAACGCCGGGGTGGGCGAAGAGACGCGCCCCAGGCGCCTCGCGTGGGACTCCGTGCAGCGGATGCTCGACGTCAACGTCACCGGCGCCACGGCCACGCTGCTGGGCGCCCTGCCCGCGATGGTCGAGCGCGGCCGCGGCCACCTCGTCGGCGTCAGCTCCCTCGCGGGCTTCGTGCCCCTGCCGCGCAACTCGACCTACAGCGCCAGCAAGGCCTACCTGGGCATGTTCCTCGAGTCGCTCCGCTTCGACGTGGAGCCGCTGGGCGTCGTGGTGACGAGCCTGCACCCGGGCTTCGTGAAGAGCGAGATGACGGCGAAGAACAAGCCCGGCTCCATGCCCTTCCTCCTCGAGACCGACGACGCGGTGGAGCGCATGGGCCGCGCCATGCTCCGCAAAGACGCGCGCTTCGCCTTCCCCTGGCAGCTCAGCTCCGCCGTCTCGGCGGCCTCCACCCTGCCCCGCGCGCTGCAGGGCGTGGTGCTGCGCCGGCTGCGCTGACCTGGGTCCACCGTGCCGCACTTGAGCCGGAGCATGAACGTGAACGACACCGCGAAGCGCGCCAGGGTGAAGCAGAAGAAGTCACCACCTGCGCGGGGTGAGCATCGGATCCGCTTCGAGGCGACGCTCCACCTGGCCACAGGCGGGTCCGGCGTCCTCCGGTTGCCCGAGGCCGCCAGCAAGAAGCTCCCGTCACGGGGTCAGGTGGCGGTGCACGGAACGCTCAACGGGCACGCGTTCGAGACCGTGCTCGAGCCTGACGGCGAGTTCGGGCACTGGCTGAAGGTCGATGCCCGGCTGCAGCAGGCGGCGGGCGCCAGTCCCAGCGCGCTGGCCACCGTCGACGTCGAGCCAACCCAGGCGTGGCCCGAGCCCCGCGTACCGCCAGACCTGGCGAAGGCCCTGTCCGAAGCACCGGGAAAGACCCGAGACCTCTGGCGGGCGATCACCCCGATGGCGCGCTGGGAGTGGGTCCGCTGGGTCAACGAGACCAGGAACCCGGCGACCCGCCAGCGCCGCGTGGAGGTGAGCCTGTCCAAGCTGGGCAGCGGCAAGCGCCGCCCGTGCTGCTTCAACCTGGCCGCCTGCACGGACCCGGAGCTGTCGAAGAGCGGCAAGCTCCACCTCGAGTAGCCCCGCCCGCCGGCGCGGCTCCAGGAGGTCGCCGAAGAGCGCCGCCGCCTCGTTGCGCGGGCCAGGTCAGGTGCGCCCAGCTGCGCGCGCTGCAGGGCGTGGTGCTGCGCCGGCTGCGCTGAAGCGCGCGAAGGTCCAGGTTGACGCCCGCGCCGGGCACGGCCAGAACGCGGCCTTCTCGTTCGGCAAGGGGGCCCGGGGATGCGGCTGATCATCGCGGCGGCGGTAGTGATGTCGGTGCTGGGCTGTGACTGCGAAGAGGAGCCCGGCGGGGGGACCGGTGGTGGCGCGGGCGGCGGCGCGGGCGGCGCTCAGCTCTCGGGCACCGTCAGCGTGTTCCAGGGCGCATCGGCGCGGGGCGCGGCGCTCGACCCTCGCCTGAGGCGCGAGGTGCTGGCGCAGCTGACCCCGCGCGCGCGCGCGCCGGGCGGCCGGGTCGCCCAGGCCACCCAGCGACTGCCGGCCCTGGCGGTGGGCCAGCTCCGCGGCGCCCGACAGGAGCCTCGCCTCGTCGCCGGTGACGTCATCGTCGGCTTCGCCGAATACCTGGAGCCGAAGGCCGCCCTCGCCCGCCTCGCCGTCGAGGGCCTCGAGGCGACGCACGTGGCCTACGCCTCGACGAGGCTGCAGCTCCTCCACTTCCGGAAACCGGGCGGCGCGGCGCTGAACGAAGGCGAGACACGGGAGCTCGTCGCGCGCCTCGCCGAGCGGCCGGGCGTGCGCTTCACCGAGCCCAACGGCGTGCGCCAGGCGCTGGTGGCGCCGAACGACCCGCTCTTCCCCGCCATGTGGCACCTGCCGCAGCTCCAGCTCCCCGCAGCGTGGGACGTGGAGCGCGGCACCACCTCCGCCGTCACCGTCGCCGTGTTGGACACCGGCATCATCCCCCACCCGGACCTCCAGCCGCGGCTCGTCGCCGGCTACGACATGGTGGTGGACCCAGCGAACGCCGGCGACGGCGACGGCCGCGACGCCGACCCGACGGACCCCGGGGGCGACCTGCCCAACGGGCAGTCGAGCTGGCACGGCACGCACTGCGCGGGCACCATCGGCGCGGGCACCGACAACGGCGTCGGTATCGCCGGCGTCAATTGGCAGGCCCGGGTGCAGCCAGTGCGCGTGCTCGGCCGCCAGGGCGGCACCGACTTCGACATCGCCGCTGGCATGACGTGGGCCTCTGGTGGCGCCGTGCCCGGGCTGCCGGCCAACGCCACGCCCGCGCAGGTGGTCAACCTGAGCCTCGGCGGCCCCGGCGCGCCGCTGCAGGCCTACCAGGACGCCATCGACGACGCCGCGCGCCGCAACGTCGTCTTCGTCGTGGCGGCCGGCAACGACGACGTCGACGCGAGCGGCTTCACGCCGTGCAACCAGCAGGGCGTGCTGTGCGTCGGCGCCACGCGCTTCAACGGCAAGCGCGCCAGCTACTCGAACTTCGGCGCCCGGGTTGACGTGATGGCCCCGGGCGGCGAGGTGGCCGAGGACCTCAACGGCGACGGCTACCCCGACGGGGTGCTCTCCACCTTCCGCGACTCCAGCACCGGGCAGGCGGCCTTCAGCTTCGAGAACGGCACCTCCATGGCCGCGCCGCACGTCGCGGGCGTGGTGTCGCTGCTCAAGGCCCGCGTGCCAGGGCTCACCTTCACGCAGGCACGGCAGGCGCTGGTCGACACGGCCAACCCAGCGTCGCGCTGCGACGAGGGCTGCGGCACCGGGCTGGTGAACGCCCACGCGGCGCTCCTGCGCGTGACGGGCAGCCAGCCCACGGGTCCAGGCCGGCTGAGCCTCGGCACGAGTGAGCTCTTCTTCTCGTCGGGCGCGGCGCCCCAGGTGCTGCAGCTGGCCAACGTGGGCGGGCAGCCGCTCACGGTGACGCTCTCGCCCGGCGGGGCTGAGGGCGGGCGGCTCTTCGTGCAGGGGTCCGTCACCCTCGCGGCGGGGGCGACGGCCTCGGTGTCCGTGGGCGCGGAGCTCGCGGGCCTCGCGGCCGGCGTCACGGCCAACGCCACCCTCACCCTCACCAGCAGCGGGGGCAACGCCACGGTGACCGTGAAGCTGCGCGCGGGGGGCGCGGGCGGCGGCCCCGTCGCCGTCGCGCTCATCTTCCAGAACGCGCGAGAGGAGTGGGTGGTGGCGGAGGCCGTCGAGGCGCTCGCCGCGAGCGGCTTTGGCTGGTCGATGACCGCGCCGCCTGGCCGCTACTTCCTCTTCGCCGTCCAGGACACCAACAACAACGGCGACTACGACGACGGCGAGCCGCTGGGGCTGTACCCGAACATGGACAGCCCCCGCGAGCTGCAGGTCGCGGCGGGCCAGCGGCTGAGCGGCCTCACCTTCGCGGTGGTGCCGTCGACCAACATCTCGGGGACCGAGGGCAGCCAGGTGGGCACCGCTTGCACGGGTGACGGCCAGTGTGGCGACGGCATCTGCGGCACCGGCTTCCCCGGCGGGTACTGCACGCGCGACTGCAGCGCCGCGACGTGCCCGCTGGGCAGCAAGTGCGTCAGCGGCGAGGGGTACGCGCTGTGCCTCGCGACGTGCCCGGGCCCGCGGCTCGGGCGCTCGGCGTGCCGCGCCGGGTACGTGTGCGAAGACGACGCGAGCGGCGCGGGCCTGTGCATCCCCGCCTGTGGCGGCGACGTGGACTGCGCGCCCGGAACCTGCGACCTCGCGAGCGGATACTGCCGGTGACGACCGTGACGCCACGCGGGAGCGAGCGCAGCGCCCGGAGCGTGGCGGCGCCTCGCACCTCGACGCCCGTCCTTCCCCGCGGGGGGCTGGCCACGCGGCCGGCGCGCGGGAGCGAGCGCGGCCCGCGGCGCCACGAGCGGCGGGCGGGGCCAGGGCGCGTCGTAGCCCTCGCGCTCCTCCTGGGCTGCGCGCACGCGCGGCCGGTGGCCGACGACGTGGTGCCCGGGCAGCTCTTGGTGGTGACGGAAGGGCCCGCGACCGAGGCCGAGGTGCTGGCGCTGGTCGCCGACGCGACGCTCCGGGTCTCCTACGTGGCGGCGGCGAGCCCCACCACGCACCTGGTGGCCGTGGCCCGGGCTGACGGGAGCCCCGTGGACCGCGGCGCGACCGAGGCGGCGCGGGCCGCGCTGGCCGCCCGACCCGGCGTTCGCGCCGTGGAGCTCAACCGGCTGCGGCGCCCTCGCTGACGACAGGGCGCGGGAGGCGTCTCCGGGCGCGCCGGCATGCGGGCTCGCGGCTCGCGCGCTGACGCGCCACTGGGTGCAGCACGACCCTGACGGCGCCTGGCCGCGCTCGCAGGCAACCCCCTCGACGCACCCACCGCGGCTACATGAGGTCGCCGAAGAGCGCCGCCGCCTTGTTGCGCGGCCCGGCGGCCTTGATGCGCGCCTGCACCGTGGCGAGGTCGAGCTCCTTCGCCACCTCGGGCGCCATGTCGGCCACCACCATCGCCTCGACCTGCTTGCCGGTGGCGTCGCCGTACACCAGCGCCACGCCCTCGGAGTTGAGCGAGGCCGAGCGGTTGTCGTTGTTCCAGCTCCCCACCACCGACAGCTCGCCGCCGTACACCGCGGCCTTGGTGTGGATGGTGCTGCTGACGCTGCGCTCGAAGACGCGCACGCCGCCAGCGAGCAGCTCCTCGAGCGGGTAGAGCGCGGCCCAGTTGAGCGCAGGCATGTCGGTGCTCTGCTCGCTGTTGGTGACGACGCGCACGTCGACGCCGCGCTTCGCCGCGTCGATGAGGGCCTGCTTGTAGCCCTCGAGCGAACCGGTGGTGAGGAAGTACGCGTTGGCGATGTACGCCTTGTCGCCGGGCTGGAGCGCCTTGAGCGCCTCGATGCTGGCGTTGGTGATGTGGCGATCGCCGTCGAGCCGCGGGTGCCCCTGAATGACCTGCACCTGCGCGCCGGGCCGCGCCGGGCCGGCCTTCGGCGCCGCCAGCTGCTCGCCGGTGAGGTGCGCCCAGTTGCGCGCGAAGGAGCCGTGCACGCTGCCGGCCCCGTCGCCGGCGATGAGCACGTCGGCGTCGCGCCAGGGCTCCTTGCCGTCGCCCCAGGTCTTGCCGCTGCCGCCCAGGAGGTACTCGTCGCCGATGTTCATGCCGCCGGTGATGGCCCGCTGCCCGTCGGCCACCAGGTACTTCTCGTGCCACCGGAAGTTGAGCTCCGAGAGGTGCCGCAGGGCCACCGTGAGCTCCTTCACCGTCACCGGGTCGCCGCCGGCGATCTCCGCCATGCGCTCGGCCGAGATGCTGGCCGGCTGCTCGCCCGGCCCTGCCGACGCGCGCTCGAGGAGCGCCACCACCTTGGCCCGCGTCTCCGGGCTCGACGCGCGGGTGCCCATGGCGATCTGCGCCAGGTGCTGCAGCACCTCGGCCGCCTTCGCCGGGTTGCTCATCAGCTCGCGCGGGTTGTCCACCTTCGGCAGCTCGGGGTTGGTCTGCAGCTCGAGCATGAGGTCGCCCAGCGCGTGCTCGCGTGGATCGCCGTGGATGCGCAGGTCGACGCCGCCGGCCTTCAGCTTCGCGTAGATGGGGTGCTCGCGCGTGAGATCGTCGGCGCCCGTGACGTTGCCGATGCCGTCCACGATGACCCGCACCGTCACGCCCCGCTTCGCCGCGGCGACGAGCGCGTCGGCCGTCTCGTTGCCGGTGACGTCGTCCTTGAAGATGTAGGTCTGCAGGTTGACGCTCTTCTTCGCCTCGTTGATGAGGGTCAGGCGCTCGCGGTGCGAGTCGACGCCCTGCGAGAGCAGCGTCACCTGGTTGTTGGTGGTGACCTTCGCGCCGGTCAGCTCCGTGATGCGCGCCTGGAAGGCCGCGCTCCCCACCGGCCCCGCGCCCGGCCCCGTGGGCGCGACGATGAAGGGCCTGGTGCGGTCGATGGCGCCTAAGGGAATGACCACCTCCTGGAGCTGGCTGTTCTTCGGCCGCAGCGCGAGCGAGCCATCCTGCTCCAGTCGGTAGTCGAGCTGCGCGAGCTCCCGGTCGCCGACCTCCGACTTGACCCCGACCGAGACCACGCCCACGCCCGACGGCCTCGCGGTGTCGGGGTCGAGCGAGAGCTGCTGGCCGGTGACGCGCACGTTGGCGCCGACGCCCAGGCGCAGCTTCGCGCCCTCGCCCTGGAGCAGCTCGGCGTCCTTGCCCGAGACGACCATGTCCACGGTGCCGTCGCTGATGGTCAGCTTCCCGTTGTCGAGGCCGAACGAGAAGCCGCCCTGCGTCACCGCGTCGCCGCCGGTGAGCCGCACGCGGTGCCCCTCGACCTCCACCAGCGCGCCCTCGGGCAGGTCGGCCCGCACCTTCACCGTCGCGCCGCCGTTCTCGAGCGTGAGGCCCTGCTCCGTCATGCGCACGGTGGTCTTCGCCACCACGAGGTTGTCGGCGCCGCCGATGGTGAGCGGCACCGCGTTGGTGCCCTGCGCCGTCACGTGACCCGAGACGCCGTCCACCACCGCGGTGGTGCGCACGTCGAAGACGGCGTCGAGCTTGCCGCCCGGGCCCAGGCGCGCGCTGCCCGTGCCGGCGAGGTCGATTGAGCCCAGGCCCGAGGTGAGCTCCTTGTCGGCGTCGTCGGGCAGCTCCAGGCGCAGCGTGCCGGTGCGGTCGAGCTCTACCTTGCCGCCGATGTTCAGCTCCACCCGGCTCTTCGCGCTCGAGAGGTTGAGGCCGCGGCCGTCGGCGCTCAGCACCGTCTCCTTCGTCTTCAGGTTGAGGCCGAAGGTGCCCTCGCCCGTCATCGCGCCCATGGACTGGAGCAGCGCCTCGAGCGACGGCGTCTTGCCGGGGTTGCCCGACGGCGTCGCCGCCTCGGCGATGGCCTTGCCCGAGGTGAGCGAGGACAGCTTCATGTCCATGCGCGGGAAGGTGCCCCTGGGAATGGCGTCGCGCAGCGGCTGGTCGGACAGCGGCCACGGCTTGTCCACCGTGCCGTCGACGTCCACCTGGCCGTCGGGCCCGATGTCGAGGGCCGAGAGGTGGATGTCGCCGGCCACGTCCTGCACGAAGTCCCACACGCCGGCCAGCGGGCCCTGCGAGGGCTTGAGCGACGAGGCGGGGTTGAGCACCGTCACCGGCGGGTCGAAGGCCAGGCGCATGCGCTGCACGCGGGGCTCGCCGTCGGGGCCGCGCTCCACCTGCAGCTTCACCTCGACGAAGCCCGCCTTCGACACCCGCGTCTTCGCGTCGGCGTGGTTGGTGGGCACGAGGAAGGTGCCCTCGTGGAGCGGCAGCTTCACCGTCAGCTCGCCCGAGTCGATGCTGCGCAGGTCGAGGCCGCGGATGGCCAGGCCCGCGACGGTGGTGATGGGCACGGCGGCCGGCGGCGGCGGCGGGGCGGCGATGGGCGCTCCGGGCGCGCGCGGGGCGTTGGGCGGGCGCGTGGCGAAGCCGTCGTTGACGGGCAGCGCGCGGCCGTTGCTGGCGCTTCGATCGACCCACCCCCTCGCGGCCGGCGCGGGGGCCGGCGTGGGCGTGGACGCCGGGCGGCTGGCCGGGCTCGAGGTGCGGCTGGGCTCGACGGGCAGCGTCGACGGCGCAGGGGGGCGGTTGGCGCGCGGCATGGGGCTTCCTTTTCGGGGCGACGCTGCGAAGGAACCCGTGGATCTAGCAGAAGGCCCGGGGGAACGCAGGTGT
>CAYUZK010000066.1:0-5839 GCA_964449625.1 uncultured Archangium sp. | reverse complement strand
CCCCACCACAGGCCCACCACGCCCAGGCCCCAGCGCACGCCCAGCACCCACGCCACCGGCAGCCCGATGAGCCAGTGCCCGACGATGTTGGCGGCGAAGGTGAAGGCCGTGTCGCCGACGCCGCGCAGCGCGCCGGCCCCCACCGCCTGCACGCCATCAGAGACCTGGAACACGGCCACCACGAAGAAGAGCGCCACCACGGTGGCGATGACCTCGGCGTCGTCGGACATGACGCGGGCCAGCGGCCCCGGCGCGAGGAGGAAGCCCAGCGCGGCCAGGGCCATGAAGACGATGACGGAGCTGAAGGCCGTGAAGCCCGCCTGGCGCGCGCCCGGCGAGTCGCCGCGCCCGACGGCCCAGCCGACGCGGGTGGCGGCGGCGCTCCCGATGCCGGCGGCGACGCAGAAGCTCAGGCTGGCCCAGTTGAGCGCGACGTTGTGGGCCGCGGCCTCCGTCGCGCCCAGGCGCCCCGCGAGGAGCCCCGTCAGCGAGAAGAGGCCCGACTCGGCGATGAAGTGCAGGCCGATGGGCGCCCCGAGGCGGAAGGCGCGGCCCACGGCGGCCCCGTCGAAGCGCCGCGTCACGCCCGGCGGCGGCGGGCCGAAGCCGAAGGCCAGCACGCCGAGCTGCAGCCAGGTGCACAGCACCGTCGAGAGGCTCGCGCCGGCGACGCCCAGCGCGGGGAAGGGCCCCATACCGAACACCAGCACCACGTCGAGCACGACGTTGGCGACGTTGGCCACCACCATGGCCCAGAAGGTGACGAGCACCTGCCCGGTGCCCTGCAGGTAGCTGCGCGCGGTGACGAAGAGGAGCAGCCCCGCCACGCCCGGCAGCCGCCACCACATGTACACGCCCGCGGCGTCGGCCACCTCGGGGGTGACGCCGAAGGGCCCGAGCGCAAGCGGAATGAGCCCGATGGGCACCATCACCACCGCGCTGGTGAGGAGCGCGAGCCACACGCCCTGCCAGTAGTGGTTGCGCGCGCGCGTCGCGTCGCCGGCGCCGATGGCCTGCGAGACGAGCGGGTCGAGGGCCAGCATCACGCCCATGCCGAAGAAGCTGCAGGTGAAGGTGAGCGAGTTGCCCAGGCCCGCGCCGGCCTGGGCGGCGGCCGAGAGGCGGCCCAGCACCGCGGTGTCCACCAGGCCCATGAGCGCCTGGCCGGCCTGGGCGAGCGCGAGCGGCAGCGCGAGGCGCCACAGCGCGCGGAGCTCGGACGTCTCGAGGCGGGCTGCGGGGAGGCTCATCGGCGGCGGCACGGGTAGCCCGTCGGGGGCCGGCGCGCCACCGTCAGTCGTCGCGCCAGGGGTCGAGCAGCTCCAGCTCGGCGACGCCGCGGAAGTCCTTCACGTTGCGCGTGGCCAGCGGCAGGCCGGCGGCGAGGGCGATGGCGGCGAGCTGGCCGTCGAGCACGTCGAGCGCCCGGCCCGCGGCGGCAGCGTCGGCCTTGAGCGTGGCGTACACGTCGGCCGCGGCGACGTCGAAGGGCAGGCACCCGCTGAAGTACTCCCCGCCCAGCAGCGCCTCGACGGCGGCCTCGAGCCGCTGCCGCCGACGCCCGCGGGGCAGCAGCCGCACGCCCAGGAGCAGCTCCGCCCGCGTGATGGCCGTGACGTAGACGCGGTTCCACGGCTGGCGGCCAAACCACTCCAGCACGCGGGGCTCGGGGGCCGGGCGCAGCAGCTCCGAGACGACGTTGGTGTCGAGGATCATCGCGTCAGCGCAGGTCGGGCGGGGGCCGGCCGCCGGCCCGGGGGGGCAGCGCCAGCTCGGCGTAGAGCCCCTTGAAGCGGCGCCGCACCTTCTTCACGAAGGCCGCCCCGTTCGTCGGCACGGCGTCGCTGACCGCCGCCTCGAGGATGGCCCTCGCCTCGGCCTCCATGGAGCGCTGGTTGCGCGCGGCGCGCTCGCGCAGGCGCTGCTTCACGCCGTCGTCGAGGTTGCGGATGGTGAGGAGCGACATGCCTCGAAGCGTAGGCAGTGCATGCAGTGCATGCAACGGCCCACCCGGTCAGGGCGTCTGCATGAAGGTGCTGGCGTCGACCGCGCCCTTCTCGGGCTCGCGGTCTTCGGGCTCGGTGCCCTTCTTGAACCACAGCGTCATGGAGTTCTTCATGTTCTCCGAGACGCGGCCCGTCTTCTTGTCGATGCGGCGCTGCACGAGCCCCAGCGAGGGCGGCGGGTAGAACTCGGGCTGGTCGCGCCCGTCGAGGGCCTTCATCATGTACGCCAGCCAGATGGGGAGCGCGGCTCGGCCGCCCGTCTCGTAGCGGCCCAGCGGGTGCGGGTTCAGGTCGTAGCCGACCCAGGCGCTCGTCACGAGGTCGCGGGTGAAGGCGGTGAACCAGGCGTCGAAGCTGTCGTTGGTGGTGCCCGTCTTGCCCGCGGCGGGCTTGCCGAGGCGGTTGGCGGGGCCGCCGGTGCCGCCCGTCACCACGCCGCGCATGATGTCGGTGATGAGGTAGGCCGTCTCGCGCGAGAGCACCTGCTCGCCGGGCTCGAAGACGCGCGCGTAGCCGCCGGCGACGCGGTCCTGCAGCGAGGCCCAGGGGTCGTCGTAGCTGGTGTGGTCCTCGACCATGCGGCCGAAGCGGTCTTCGATCTTCCGCACGAAGTACGTGGGCTTCTTCACGCCCAGCCGCGCGATGGTGGCGTACACCTGCGCCAGCTCGATGGGGTACACGCAGGAGCTGCCCAGGGCCGCGGAGTAGTCGGGGTTGAGCGGCGTGGAGAACCCGAGCTTCTTGGTGAAGGCGGCGATCTCCTGGATGCCGATGACCTCGTTCTTCTTGCCCAGGAAGCGCGCGAGCTCGATGAAGGTCTTCACCGCGGGGATGTTCATCGAGTTGACGAGGGCCTCCTTGAGCAGCACCTCGCCCTTGAAGCCCTCGTCGTAGTTGGCGGGCTTCCAGCGGTTCTGGTTCTCGGGGTCGTCGTAGACGAGCGGCGCGTCGACCAGCACGGTGCCCTGGGTCCACCCCATGAGCTCGAAGGCGCCGGCGTAGACGATGGGCTTGAAGCTCGAGCCCGGCTGCCGGCAGGCCTGGAAGACGCGGTTGAACTCGTTGGCGTCGAAGTCGTAGCCGCCCACCATCGCCGAGAGGTACTGGCGGTGAGGGTCGATGGAGACGATGGCCGCCTGGGGCTCGGGCTCCTGCTCCAGGCGCACCAGCGGCACGCCCTCGGGCACCTGGTTGGCGAGCGAGTCGTTCCAGGCCTCCTTGTCGTCCACCAGGCCCTTCTTGTCCTTCACCGCGCGCACGACGATGACGTCGCCCACCTTGAGCGGCGGTGACACGCGGTTGATGAGCACCGAGGGGTAGTAGCGCTCGCCGTTCACCTCGCGGGCCCAGCGGGTGGTGAGCGCGGGGAGCCTGGCCACCTTCTCGCCGATGGTGACGTCGGCGAGGAGCCCGTCCTTGGTGACGCTGGTGATGAGGCCCACGTAGTACCGGCCGGGCACGATCTCCTGCTCGCCCATCACCTTCTTCGACTTCGCGATGAACGCGTCCTGCTCGGCCTTGGTGCCAAGCTGCATCACCGGCCCGCGGTAGCCCTGGCGCTTGTCCACCGCGAGCAGGCCCCAGAGCGTGGCCTCCTGGGCGGCGCGCTGCTTCTCGGAGTCCATGGTGGTGAACACCTGGAGCCCGTCGTTGAGCAGCACCGGGTTGCCGTAGCGGTTGACGATGTCGCGGCGCGTCTCCTCGGTGAAGTACGGCGCGAACTGGTGGAAGACGTCCTCCACCGGGTAGACGCTGACCTCGGCCTGCATCGCCTCGTCGTACTCGGCGGCGGAGACCATGCCCTTCTCCTTCATCTGCCCCAGCACGTAGGTGCGGCGGTTCTTCGCCGACGCGGGGTTGGTGAAGGGCGAGTACTTCGAGGGCGCCTGCGGCAGGCCCGCGAGCAGCGCCATCTCGGCCAGCGAGAGGTCCTTCACGTCTTTGCGGAAGTAGTTCTCGGCCGCCGACTGCACCCCGTAGCTGTGGTGCCCGAGGTACACGTTGTTCAAGTAGAGGTAGAGGATCTCCTCCTTGGTCAGCTCGTCCTCGAGCTGCCGGGCCAGGAGCGCCTCGCGGATCTTCCGCTTGATGGTCTTGGCGGTGGACTCCTTGTAGCCCTCGGCGCTGATGAGCACCGCCTTCGCCGTCTGCTGGGTGATGGTGGAGCCGCCCTGCACCTTGCCCTTGCCGGTGAGCTTCTTGACGGCCGTCTTGAAGGCCGCGCGCGCGGTGCCGAGCACGTCGACGCCGAAGTGGTCGAAGAAGGCCGAGTCTTCGGCGGCGATGAAGGCCTGCACGAGCCGCTTGGGCATGCGCTCGTACGGCACCACCTTGCGGCGCTCGTTGTAGAACTCGCCCGCCAGCACCCCGTCGACGGTGTGCACCTCGGTCAAGATGGGCGGCCGGTAGGCGTCGACCCGGGGGATCGCCGGGAGCCCCTCGGAGTACTTCCACCACACGAAGCCGTAGCCGGCGACGGCCGCCGTGGCGCCGGTGAGCAGGAGGAAGCCCAGCAGCTTGAAGGGCAGCTTCCACCACCGCTTCCGCGGCACGTCTACGAGCACCAGCTTTCCTTCACTCATCGGTCAGAGGCCCTCGGGCGGCGACGGCCGGCGTTCGGGGTCGAACTGTCGCCGAAGTCGAACACCGCGGCCACTCTCAAGACTCCCCGCGCACGCCGACCCGTTCCAGCACGGCCGTCAATTCGGGGGGGAGCGGCGCCTCGACCACCACCTTCCGCTGGTCCTCGGGGTGGGGGAACTCGAGGCGCGCGGCGTGGAGGAAGATGCGGGTGAGGCCCCATTTCGCCTTCGCCTCGCGGTTGAAGGCGAAGTCGCCGTGCTTGGCGTCGCCGACGACGGGGTGGCCGATGGCCGCGAAGTGCCGGCGGATCTGGTGGGTGCGGCCGGTCTCGATGGTGCACCGCACGTAGGCCACCTCGCTCGTCTGCTTGACGACCTGGTAGCGGGTGCGGGCCTCCTGGAGGTTGACGCCGCGGCGGGCCCGGGAGGCGGCCGTCTGCTGGTGCTCGGCCAGCGGCAGGTCGATGAGGCCCTCGGGCTTCTGCAGCGTGCCCTTCACCAGCACGAGGTAGCGCTTCTTGGCGCGGTGGGCGGTGAAGACCTCGGTGAAGTGCACCATCGCCGGCCGGCGCTTGGCGACGACGATGATGCCGGAGGTCTCGCGGTCGAGGCGGTGCGCGGGGCTGGCGGCGAAGCCGTTCCGCTCGGCCTTGGGGCCCAGGTAGGCGCGCACGGTGTCCACCACGGTGCCGCCGGTGATGCCGCTGCCGGTGTGGGCCGCCATGCCCGAGGGCTTGTTGAGGACCAGGATCCAGTCGTCCTCGAGGAGCACGTCGAGCTGCGTCAGGTCCACCGGCGGCGGGGGCGGGGCCTTGCGCTCGCCGCGCTCACCCAAGAGCTGCGTGTCGGTGCCGCGCACGGTGATGACGTCGCCGGCGACGAGCGGCTGCTCGGGCTGGCAGCGCTTGCCGTTCACCCGCACCTTCTTGACGCGGATCATCTTGAAGAGGTGGCTGAAGGGCACGTTCGCCAGCGTCTTCTTGAGGTACTTGTCCAGGCGGACGCCGGCGTGGTCCTCGGTGACGCGGTACTCGAGCATGCGAGGGGGGGCGTGTACCCCAGCGGCGCGCGCAGGGCCACCAGCGACCACCGCGTTCGGCGGGGACAGCGTCGCTCAGCGCACCGAGAAGAATCGGTGGCCTCCCGGCGCGCGCGAGGGCTGCTAGAGGAGCCTCCATGTCACGCCTCGTCCCCGCCCTCGCCGCGCTGCTGCTCGCGCTCCCCGGCTGTCCCAAGCCCCAGGCCGCTCAC
>CAYUZK010000065.1:0-27129 GCA_964449625.1 uncultured Archangium sp. | reverse complement strand
CCCCTCGTGGCCGTGCCGCGCAGCGTCGGCGGCGTCGAGGGGGCCGCCCCGGTCGCGCCCGCCGTCGCCCCGGTCGCCCTGGGCCCGCTGATCTCCTCGGGCGTCGGGCCCGCGGTCGCGCCTCCTGCTGCACCGAGCGCCCCGCCGGGCGTCGCGCGCCCCGCGCCGCTCCCGTCGCAGCCCATGGTGGCCGGCGTGCCCGTCAACGTGCTGATTCGCCCCGGCTCGCCGCGCCCCCCGGCGCCTCCCGCCGAGGCGCCGAATGCGCCCGGCGCCGCCCCGTCGAAGCCGCGCTCGGGCGTCGACCTGGCCGAGATTGATCGCTACCTCGAGGGCCTCGGGAAGCTGTGACCCCCGGGCGAAGGTAGGCAGAAGGAGCCGCGGTGCTGCAGTCACGACGCCGATGGCGCTACGCGCTGGCTGGGGTGATCGCGGGGCTCGTGGCCCTCGGCGGAGCCCTGCGCACCGAGCGCGCCGGGGAGTGGGTCTGCGGCCAGCTCCGCGAGCGCCTCCCGTCCGCCCTCGACGCGGAGGTGGGGCTCGAGCGCTGCCTCATCGACCCGCTCACGGCGAGCGTCGAGATCACCGGCGTCACCGTCACCGCGAGGGGCGCCTCGGCGGTGGCCGTGTCCGCCGAGCGGGCGAGCGTGGCGCTGCGCGGCGTCTTCCTCGGCGGGGTCTCGCTCCAGGAGGTCGAGCTCGTCCGGCCCAGGGTCCGCCTCGACCTCTCGGGCGTCACGGCGGGCCCCTCGGGGGGGTGCCCAGTGCACGCCCTCTCGCGCGTGCGCATCGGGAGCCTCCGGGTCGAGGAGGGCAAGGTCGAGCTCACCCTGGGCGAGGGGCGCACCGTCTCGCTGGACGGCCTCAACCTCGACGCGAGCCTGGGGAAGTCGGAGACGACGGTGCAGGTGCACGCGCGCGGCGGCGCGCTGACGGTCGCCGGGCGCTCCGTGCGCCTCGGGCGGCTCGCCCTCGAGGGCACCCTGGAGCCCGGCCCGGCGCAGGCCGAGCTGCAGCGGGTCGAGGCCAACGTCGAGGGCGCGACGGTCTCGCTCTCGGGGCGGCTGGAGGGGCTGTGCGAGACCTCGCCCTCGGTGTCGCTCTCGGGGCAGGCCTGGGTGCCGCTCGAGGCGCTGCCCCGGCTGGGCCTCGACGTGCCGTCGCCCTCGGGCCAGCTCCTCGCGCGCCTCTCGGTGAGCGGCCGGGTAGACGGCCCCTCGGTGCGGGCAGCGGTCCAGGGCTCGCGCGTGGCCCTGGGCCCCTACGCCCCGGGCGACTTCTCGGCGGAGGTCTCGCTCGCGGGGCGCTCCGTCACGGTGGACGGCTTCACCACGCGCGTCGGCGACGGCGAGCTGCGGCTCTCGGCGGCGCTCTCGCTGGAGCAGGGCCTGCCGCTGACGGCCACGGTCGACGCGAAGGACGTCTCCTTCGCGCGGGCCCTGGCGCGCGCAGGCGTCAAGGGTGCCTGGGTCGAGTTCCCCGCGACGGTCCACGGCACCGTGAGCGGCCGCCTCTCGCCGAGCGTCTCGCTCGGCGGCGACGTGGAGTTCAAGACGGGCCCCTTCCTGCTCGCGGCCCGCGCCTGGGACGCCCCGCGCGCCGAAGGCTCAGACATCCTCGCCTTCAGCCAGTCGGCCGGGCGCTTCAGGCTGGGCGTGACGAACGACGCGGTGACCTTCGACGAGCTCTCGGTGCGCGTGGGGTCCCGTGAGGCGACGCGCGTGTCGGGCCGGGCGCGGCTGCTCCCGCGGCAGGCGGACCTCGGCCTCGACATCGCCGTCGCCGCCGACGCGGTCGACCTCTCCGACTTCGGCGCCATCTCCGGGCTCCCGTGGTCCGGCCTGGGCCAGGCGCGGGTGACGGTGACGGGGCCGGCCCCGAGCATCACCGTCGAGGGGCAGCTCACCCTGCGCGACTTCAAGCTGAGCGGCTATTCGCTGGGCGTGGTGCAGAGCCCCGTGCGGTACCACGCCGACGTCCTCTCCTTCCCCTCCATCGCGGCCCAGAAGGGGCAGACGCAGTACTTCGGTGACGTGGCGCTCTCGTTCCTCGCGGCCGGGCTCCACGCGCGCGCCGCGCTGCAGCTCCCCGACGGCCGCGTGGAGGACATGGTGGACCTGCTCGCCGACCTGAGCCCGGTCATGGAGAACCTGCAGGGCGGCGTGCTCACCGGGCGCCTGAGCGCGCTCGCGGCCGTGGACAGCCCGGCCTCGCGGCTGAACGGCGTCATCGCCGCCCGCGTGCGCGACACGCGGTACTACGAGCGCCGCCTGGGCGCGGCCGACGTGGTGGCGCGCTTCGACGACGGCGAGGCGCTGGTGCTGGAGCCGACGCGCTTCGAGGGCTCCTTAGGCGTGCTGGCCGTGGACGGCCGCTGGGACTTCGAAGGCCCCCTCGACTATCGCCTCGCCCTCGAGCGGGGCTCGCTGGCCGAGCTCGTCGACCCGGCCGGCGCCGACGCGCTACCGGTGGGGGGCGGCTTCGTCGCGAAGGCGACGGTGGGCGGCGACACGGACCGCATCAAGATGGACGGCTGGGTGTCCTCCTCCGACGTGACCTGGCGGCAGCGGGTGCTGGGCCCCATGCACCTCGTCGCCACCCTGGCTGGCCGCGACGTGCAGGCGCACGGCACCCTCTTCCCCGGCGTGAAGGCGACCCTGGCGATGCTCGCGGCCGACGAGTGGCCCTTCACCTCTCAGGTCGAGCTCAAGCTGGGCGATCTCTCGCCCTTCCTCCCCGAGTCGGCGGCGTCGCTGGCCGTGCGGGTGGGCGGGCAGGTGGCGCTGAGCGGCCCCATGCGGCACCGCGACAAGGTGCACGCCGTGGCGACGCTCACCGAGCTCTCGCTCAGCCGGGGCGAGGTGTCGGCCTCGAACGTCGAGCCGGTGCGGGCCGCGTGGCGGGCGGGCGCCATCGAGGTGAGCTCGCTGGAGATGAAGGGGCCCACCACTGAGCTGACCGCCGCGGGCCATTGGGGCCCGACGGCCGTCGACCTGAAGACCCGCGGCTCGGTCGACCTGCGGCTCCTCTCGAGCCTGGTGAGCACCGTGGAGCGCACCCAGGGGCGCCTGGACTTCACCGCGGCCTTCTCAGGCCCCGTCAAGGCGCCGACGCTCGCGGGCAACGCCGAGCTGGTGGACGTGCGCCTGGGCGTCAAGGGCCAGGATCTCCAGGTGCGCGCCCTGTCGGGCCACGCCGACTTCTCGGAGTCGCGCGTCCTCGTGCGCGACGTGCAGGGCTTCTTGAACGACGGGCGGGTGCGGGTGCGCGGCGACCTGCGGCTCGAGGATCTCTCGCTGCGCACGGTCGAGCTCCAGGCCGACGTGGAGGACGTCACCGTGCAGGTGCAGCCCGAGGTGCCGGTGACCCTCACCGGGGCGCTGCTCCTGGCCTCGCGCGACGCCCAGCGCTACCAGCTCTCGGGCGGGCTCGACGTGGTGCGCTTCCGCTACGCGCAGCCGCTGGCGCTCGAGTCGCTGCTGGCGCGCGCCCGCGCGGCCCCGGTGCCCAACGACGCGAAGCCCAACGAGTGGCTGCGCCTCGACGTCGACCTCCGGGCCGGCAACGACGTGCGCATCGACAACAACCTCGCGCGCGCGAAGCTCCTGGGCAAGCTCAAGCTCGCGGGCACCAACGTCAAGCCGGTGCTCTCGGGCGTCATCGAGACCGGCGAGGGGGCCCAGGCCTTCTTCCGGAACAACACCTACGCGGTGCAGCGCGGGCTCCTCCAGTTCAATGGCCTGTGGCCCACCTTCGACCTCTCGGCCCAGACGCAAGTGCGCGAGTATCTCGTCTCCGTGAAGGCATTCGGCCGCTTCGAAGACCCGAAGGTGTCGCTCTCGTCCGAGCCGTCGCTCAGCGACGCCGACATCGTGTCGTTGCTCACCCTCGGCGTGACGTCGCGCGAGCGCCTCACCGAGCGCTCCGGGGCGGGCCTGGCGGCCGAGGCGCTCCTGTCGGCCTCGGGCCTCGACCAGCAGGTGCAGCGCTTCCTCAACCAGAACGTCGTGGGCCTCAAGGACCAGCAGGTGCGCCTCACCACCAGCTTCAACGAGGCCACCGGCACGGCCGAGCCCGCCGTGACGTGGGAGTCGAAGGTGCTGACGGACAACCTCAAGGTGGGCGTGACGCAGCCGGTGACGGGGCGGGGCACCAAGGCCCAGGCGGAGTACCGCTTCAACCAGCGGGTGTCGGCCCGCGCGCAGTGGGACAACCAGAACCAGAACACCACGGTGGGCAACCCCGGCGTCGAGGTGCGGTTCCGCTTCGAATGGGAGTGACGCTCGCCCTCCTGCTGGTCCTCGGGCAGGTGGCGCCGGCGGCGCCGCCCACCATCACCTCGGTCGAGGTGCGACTGCCGGCCGGGGCCGACCCCAAGCTGCTCGAGCGCGTGCCGCAGTTGGTGACGGTGCGCCGGGGTCAGGCCCTCTCGCGCCGCGCGGTGGAGCGCTCCATCGAGAACCTCTTCGCCACGGGGCGCTTCGCCGACGTGGTGGTGCAGGGCGAAGACGGGCCCGACGGCGTGGCCATCATCTTCGTGCTCGAGCCCCGGCTCGACGTCGGCAGCCTCTTCGTCGAGGGCGCGCGGGTGCTCACGCGCGCCGAGGTGTTGGCGGCGGCGGCGGTGGAGGTGGGCTCGGAGTACTGGCCCGAGCGCCTCGAGTACGCCGCCGAGAAGGTGGCGGCGCTCTACCGGCGCCGCGGCTACCGCGCGGTGAGGGTCGAGGCCCAGGCCACCACCGTCGAGGGGGTGCTGACGGCGGGCTTCGTCATCGAGGAGGGCCCGCCCAGCCTCGTGCAGTCGGTGGCCGCCCTGGGCGAGCCGGGGCTGCCGCTGGTGCGCCTGCTGGCGGTGCTCGACGTGAAGCCGGGCGACGTGCTGGACCTCGATCGGCTCGCGGCCGGGGTCGAGAGCCTGCGCAAGCTCTACCGGCGGGAGCGCTACTACCGCGCCCGGGTGGACGTGCCCGAGGCCCGTGACGACGGGCGCGTGCTGGTGCCCGTGGTGTCGGGCCCCCGGTACGAGCTCGTCTTCAGCGGCAACCGCTCGTTCTCCGACAGCGCCCTGCGGGCGGTGCTGGCCTACGACGGCGGCGAGCCGCTCGAGGGCGCGCTCACGCAGCGCCTCGCCCAGCGCCTGACGCGCTTCTACCGCTTTCGCGGGTTCCACGACGTGCGCGTGCGCCCCGAGGAGGTGCAGCGGCCGGGCGCCCGGGAGGCCGCCCTGGGCTTCGTCATCGAGGAGGGCCGGCCGCTGCGCGTGACGACGGTCGACTTCGACGGCGCCCGCGCGGTGAAGCCGAAGGAGCTGACCGCGCTGTTGCGCGGCGTGATGCAGGAAGCCGCGCCGAAGGCGACCCTGGAGGTGCACGCCACCTCGGACCCCACCGAGCTCGAGGGCCGCACCGGGCCGGTCTTCGCGCAGAGCCTCCCGGCCCCGGCGCTCGAGACGGTGCTCGACGAGGAGACCTGGCAGCAGGCCGCCGCCGCCATGGAGGTGCTCTACCGCGAGCGAGGCTACCTGCGGGCCGCG
Organism: uncultured Archangium sp.; assembly: GCA_964449625.1. GTDB lineage: Bacteria > Myxococcota > Myxococcia > Myxococcales > Myxococcaceae > Archangium_A. The sequence continues at coordinate 21,596 of CAYUZK010000065.1, read as the reverse complement.
GTGCGGCTGGCGGAGGTGGAGGTGGAGGGCGAGGAGGCCCGCGCGCGCTTCGTGGTCGAGGAGGGCCCGCGGGCGATGCTGGCGCGGGTGGACTCCGAGGGGCTGCCGCCCGACTTCCGCTCCGACGCGCTCGCGGCGGCGCCGGTGGGCCGGCCCGTCAGCCCCGACGCCCTGCAGCGGCTCACGCAAGGCGTCACGCGTGAGCTGGGCCGCAAGGGCTACCTCTTCGCGGAGGTGGAGTCGTCGCTGCGCCTCTCGGAGGATGGGACGCGCGCAGAAGGGCTGGTGACGGTGCGCCCGGGCCCGCAGGTGAAGGTGCGGGCGGTGCTGCCGGTGGGGCAGGTGCGCACCGACGAGAGCCTCATCACCCGGCAAGCGACGATGAAGGAGGGCGCGCCGCTCGACGCCGAGGCCCTCTTCACCACCCAGAACAACCTCCTGGGCCTGGGCATCTTCCGCAACGTGCAGGTGGAGATGCTCTCGCCCGAGCGGCCGGAGCCCCTGAAGACGGTGCTCCTCAAGGTGAAGGAGCGCAACCGCGTCGACTACGGCATCGCCCCCGGCTACTTCTTCGCCGAGGGCCTGCGCGTGGTGGTGGACGCCACGGTGCCCAACGTCGGCGGGCGGGCCATCAACCTCTCCGGGCACGGGCAGCTCAACCTCTTCAGCACCTCCTTCCCCGCGCTCACCCGGCAGGTGGACCTCACGGGGCTCGACTTTCTTCGCACCTTCGGCGGCCGCGTGAACCTCTCGGCCGACGCGCGCTCGCTGCTGCCTGCGCGGCTCGGGCTGCGCTTCGACCTCGTGGGCGAGCGCGTCTTCCGCCCGCAGTTCCGCTTCTCGCGCATCCTCGGCGTGCCCACCCTCGACTGGAGCACCACCTTCGACGTGCCGCGCATCGAGTGGCTCAAGCCCAAGCTGTCTTTGGCCCTGCAGTACGAGGTCGAGTGGAGCTTCGTCGAGCGCGTGGGCCGGGCGCTGACGACGGTGCTGCCCAGCAGCCTGGTGGACCAGGAGCGGCTGCGCTTCCTCTTCGGCGAGTTCGCGCTGCACGGCGTGCGGCTCACCCCGACGCTCGACCTGCGCGACAACGCCCTCAACCCCACGCGGGGGCTCCTGCTCCAGGGCGCCGGCGAGGTGACGGGCGCCTTCTTCGCGCAGGACGAGTTCCAGAACCCGGTGGTGGTGAGCTTCCTCAAGGTGAGCGGGCTGTTGTCGGGCTACGTGCCGCTGCCCGAAGAGATGGTGCTGGCGCTCTCGGCGCGGGCCGGGCGCATCGTGCCGCTGTCGTCGGGCTCCACCACGCCGCCGGTGCGCCGCTTCTTCCTCGGCGGCGCCACCAGCGTGCGCGGCTTCAACGAGGACCAGCTCGTCGCCGAGGACGTGCGCGCGGAGTACCGCGACCAGGTGCGCGACTGCCAGGTGCTGGCGTCGAAGGGCGGCTGCACCTCGTCGGCGCAGACGGTGCTGGCCGGGCGCCAGGTGCCGTCGCAGGGCGGCGAGCTCTTCGCCAGCTTCAAGGCCGAGCTGCGCCTGCCGGCCTTCGGCAACTTCGACCTCGGCGTCTTCTTCGAGGCGGGCAACCTGTGGCTCGCCATCCCCAACGGCATCGGGCCGTTCCGGCCGGTGGTGGGCACGGGGCTGCGGTACGTGACGCCCATCGGCCCGCTGGCCCTCGACGTGGGCGTCAACCTCACGCCCGACCTGGTCATCAACGAGCCCCCCGTCGTGGTGCACTTCAACATCGGCGTCTTCTGAGGGAGGCTCAGCGGACGATGTTCTACCGCCTGGTGAGGTCGATCATCTCCTTCGCGCTGTCTCTCTTCTACCGGGTGGAGGTGGTGAAGCGCGTCGACGACCTCTCGGGGCCGGTGATGTTCGTGGGCAACCACCCCAACAGCCTCATCGACCCGGCGCTGGTGTTCGTCATCACCGATCGGCAGGTCACCTTCCTGGCCCGGGAGCCGCTCTTCCGCATCCCCGTGCTGGGGTTGATGCTCCGGGGCCTGGGCGCCCTGCCGGTGTACCGCAAGCAGGACAACCCCGGGCTCATGGAGAAGAACGAGGGCACCCTCGACGCGGCGCGCGCCGCGCTCGCCGCGGGCAAGGCCATCACCATCTTCCCCGAGGGCAAGTCGCACTCCTCGCCGCAGCTCTCCGACATCAAGACGGGCTGCGCGCGCATCGCGCTCAAGGTGGCGCGCGGGGGCACCTCGCTGCGCATCGTGCCCATCGGCCTGACCTACGCGCAGAAGCACCGCTTCCGCAGCCGGGTGCACCTCGAGGTGGGGGAGCCCATTCTCGTGGAGGCGGTGGGCGCATCGCTTGCCGGCGCCGAGGAGGCCGAGTGGGTGCGCGCGCTCACCAACCGCGTGGGCGACGCGCTGCGGGGGGTGACGCTGAACCTCGAGACCTGGGAGGACCTGGAGCTGTTGCAGACGGCCGACCGGCTCTTCGCCCTGCGCAACGGCTACCGCGAGCGCGACCCCGAGCGGCTGCGGCTCTTCGCGAAGGGCGCCTCGATGCTGCGCGCGTGGGACCCCGAGCGCTTCGACGACCTCAAGGAGGACGTGCTGTCGTACCGCGCCCGCCTCGAGGTGGTGAGCGCCTCGCCGGGCGATCTCCAGGTGCACTTCGAGGCCGACCAGGTGACGGGCTTCATCGCGCGCAACATGGCCTCGATGCTCCTGGGCTTTCCGCTCTTCGCCCTGGGCCTGCTGCTCTTCTTCGCGCCCTTCATGACGCTCAAGGCGCTGGCCCTCGCCATCCCCGTGTCGCGCGACCGGGTGGCGACGGTGAAGCTGGTCTCGGCGCTGCTGGTGGTGCCCGCGTGGTGGACGCTCCTCACCCTGGCCGGCTGGTCGCTGTGGGGCGTGCCGGGGCTCCTCGTGGCGCTGCTGGGGGCCCTGCCGCTGGCGCTCTTCACCCGCTACTTCCTCGAGCGGCGCCGGGCTGCGCTGGGCGACGTGGTGGCCTTCTTCAAGCTGGGCAACCGCCGCCGGCTGCGCGAGTACCTCCTCGCCGAGGGCGAGCGGCTGCAGGAGGAGATCCAGCGCACGGCCGACGAGCTCAGGCCGAAGCTGGAGGCGGCGGCGCGCGCGCAGGCCTGAAGGCCCGGGCGCCGAGCAGCAGCACGAGCCCGCCCACCAGCACCGGCAGCGCGTTGACCTGAATGGCGGTGGCCAGGCCCGGCCCGCCGGCGGCCTTCGAGGCGTCGCTGATCCACCCGATGAGGGTGGGGGAGGCCGCGTCGCCGAAGAGGTGCAGCGTCATGGTCGAGACGCTGAAGGCGAAGGCGCGGAAGCCCGGCGACACCACGTTGATGATGGCGGCGTTCAGCGGGCCGTTGTTCAGGAAGATGAGGAACTGCGCGAGGAGCAGGGTGACGAGCAGCAGCGGCTTCGAGTCGGCGTGCACCGCGAGGATCATCATCGGCGCCGCCAGCGTGAGGCCGATGCCCGACATCACCACGCCGCCGCCGGGCACCCGCCGCTCCACCTTGTCGCCCAGCACGCCGCCAGCCAGCGTGCCGAGGAAGCCGCCGATGACGGTGGTGGCGCCCAGGGCGAGGCCCGCGTCGGTGCCCGAGAAGCCGCGCTCCGACTCGAGGAACTTCGGCATCCAGTTCGAGAGGCCGCCGATGGAGAAGGTCATCAGCGTCAGGCCGCTGGTGACGACCCAGAAGCGGCCGTTGGTGGCGAGGGCCTTGAGGCCGACGACGAAGGGCACCTTCACGAGGGGCTCGTCGTCCATGGCGCCGCGGCGGGGCTCGACCAGCCCGAAGGCGAGCAGCGCGAGGAGGATGCCGGGCGCGCCGCCGACGAAGAAGGCCATCTGCCAGCCGTAGCGGTCGCCGAGGACCCCGCCGAGGATGAATCCTGCCGCCGCGCCCAGGGGCATGGCCGTGTAGAAGATGGACAGCATCCGGCTCCGGCGCTCCTTGCGGAACAGATCGGAGATGAAGGCCGGCGCGATGGTGCCGTAGCCGGCCTCGCCGACGCCCGTGGCGGCGCGAGCGATGATGAGGAGCAGGAAGCTCCCCGCGAGGCCCGAGGCGATGGTGGCCAGGCTCCACAGCAGCACCGCGCAGCCGATGAGCACCTTCCGGGGGAAGCGGTCGCCCAGGTAGCCGCCGATGGGTGAGGCCACGAGGTAGACCACCATGAAGGTCGTCGCGAGCAGCCCGCCCTGGGCGTCGGAGAGCGTGAAGTGGTCCTGCACCTTCTTCATCACGCCCGCGAGGATGTAGCGGTCGGTGTAGTTGAGGAGGTTGACCAGCGTGAGCACGGCCAGGCCCCAGGAGGCCTGGCGAGAGGTCAGGCCGCTCATGCGCGCGCGGGGAAGCGGTCGGCGAGCAGCCCCCAGCGCAGGCCCCGGTCGCTCACCAGCACCTCGCCGGCGCCCAGCGCGTCCATCGCCGCCTCGAGCACCAGCCCGCCGGCGACGATGACGTCGGCGCGCCGCGGCTGGAGCCCGGGCAGCGTGCGCCGCAGCCGCACGGGGAGCGAGGCCAGCCGCCGCACCGTCTGTGCCACGTCGTCGCGCGAGAGGGTCGCGCCGTGCACGAGCGTGGCGTCGTAGGGCTCGATGGTGCGCGCCACGGCGCACAGCGTGGTGACGGTGCCGGCGACGCCCACCAGGCGCGACCCGGGCGCCACCGGCGGCAGCCCGGCGAAGGTCTCGGCCAGGAGCGCGCGGGCGGCGGCGAGCTCCGCCTCGGCGGGCGGGTCGCCTTCGAGCAGCCGCTCGGTGAGGCGCACCGCGCCGACGTCGAAGCTCTGGCGCCAGGCCAGGCGGCCCGCCGCGTCGCCCGAGATGAACTCCGTGGAGCCGCCCCCGATGTCGAGCACCACCAGCGGGCCCTGGCCGCCGAAGTCGGCCGACGCCGAGGCGAACGAGAGCCGCGCCTCCTCTTCGCCCGAGATGATCTCCACGCGCACGCCGGCGCGAGCCAGCGCCGCGTCGAGGAACGCCTGCCCGTTGCTGGCGTCGCGGGCGGCGGAGGTGGCGCTCACCACCAGGCCCGTCGCGCCGAGCTCGCGGGCGTCCTTCGCGTAGGCCTCGAGCACGCGCAAGGTCTCCTCCATGGCCGCGGGGTCGAGGCGCTTCGTCGCGTCGACGCCGCGGCCCAGGCGGGTGATCTCCGCCCGCTCTTCGACGGCCACCAGGCGCCCGTCGGCCTGCCGCTCGGCGACGAGCAGCAGCACGGAGTTGGTCCCCACGTCGATCGCGGCGTAGCGAGTCACCTCGCTGAAGCTATTCGGCTCCCCACGGGCCCGGCAGCACTATTTGCGCGCGCCAGCCGGAGGTCGAAGGCGATGGAGCGCTCGCTCGACGCCGTCGGGTACACCGTACTGCGTAAGGCCTTACGCACCTCCTGACGCGGCGTGTCGGTCGCCTTCGCTTGCTTCAGGTCACGTCGCGCCAGTATTCGCGCTGCTTCTCTCTGCGGCACGGAGGCGACATGGTCCAGGCACACTCGCGCATCTACGGTACGGGCTTCGTCACGGGCGAGGTGCTGGTGCCCAACGAGCGCATGACGATGGTCTGCGACACCACGGAGGAGTGGATCCGCGAGCGCTCCGGCATTCAGCAGCGGTACTTCGTCAACGAGGGCACGGCGACGAGCGACCTGGCGGTCGGCGCGGCGAAGAAGGCCCTCGACGACGCGGGCTGGAAGGCGGAGGAGGTGGACTACATCGTCGTGGCCACCATGACGCCCGACTACTACTTCCCGGGCGTGGGGAGCCTGGTGCAGGCGAAGCTGGGCATCGGCACCATCCCCGCCCTCGACATTCGCCAGCAGTGCTCGGGCTTCGTGTACGGCCTGCAGGTGGCCGACGCGCTCATCCGCGCGGGGGCGGCGAAGAAGCTCCTCTTCATCGGCGCGGAGATCCACTCCGGCTTCATGCCCTTCAGCAAGCACGGCTGGGACGTGGTGCTGGGCAAGTCTGACGCGCCGGTGACGCAGGAGGAGCGCGACTGGAACTCGAAGTTCCGCCACCTGACGGTGCTCTTCGGCGACGCGGCCGGCGCGGTGTGCATGGCCCCCACCGACGATCCGGCGCGCGGCGTGCTGGGCTTCGCGGTGCACTCCGACGGGCGCGACGTCGAGAGCCTCTACGTGCCGTCGGCGGGCTTCGCCTACCGCCCGTACTTCAGCGAGGAGCACGTGCGCGAGGGCCGCTTCGTGCCGGTGATGGAGGGCCGCAACGTCTTCAAGATGGCCGTCACCAAGATGCCCGAGGCGGTGCACGAGGTGCTGGGCAAGTGCGAGCTGACCCTCGACGCGGTGAACCTCCTCATTCCGCACCAGGCCAACCTGCGCATCAGCGAAGGCGTGCAGAAGCAGCTCAAGCTGCCCGACGAGCGCATGTACAACAACATCCAGCGCTACGGGAACACGACGGCCGCCACCATCCCCATCGCGTACCACGAGTGCCGCAAGAGCGGCCGCATCAAGCAGGGCGACCTCGTGGCCTTCGCGGGCCTGGGCGCGGGCTTCCACTGGGGCGCCGCGCTCATGCGCGAGTGACGGCTCAGGGGCCCCAGTCGGGCGTGGCGTAGTCGCCGCGCTCCAGCGGCAGCGGGAGCTGGTTGTTGCCGTCGAAGGTCATCACGTACAGCCCCCGGGCGCCGCCGCGCGTGGAGGTGAAGAGGATGAGCCGGCCGTTGGGCGAGAAGACGGGCTCCTCGTTGCCCGCCGCGTCCTGCGTCAGGCGCGCCACCTTGCCGGTCTCGACGTTGACGGTGAAGAGGTCGAAGGCGTTGCGCTCGTCGCGGGCGGTGAAGGCGATGAGGTCGCCGCGGGGGCTCCACGACGGCGTGGTGTTGTAGTTGCCCTGGAAGGTGAGCCGCTTCGGGCCGGAGCCGTCGGCGTTCATCACGTAGAGCTGGGGGTTGCCGCCGCGGTTCGAGACGAAGGCCAGCCGCTTGCCGTCGGGCGACCAGGCGGGGCTGGTGTTGAGGAAGAACTTGGTGTCGGTCACCTTCACCAGGTTCGAGCCGTCGGCGTTGGCGACGTAGATCTCGGCGTTCTCGCCCTCGGCGATGGACACGGCGAGCCGCTTGCCGTCGGCCGAGAAGGCGGTGCCGGTGACCATCGCGCCCTTGGTGATGAGCGGCGCGAGCTCGCCGCCGCGCGAGGTGTAGAGGTGCGGCTTCTTGAACTTGTAGCTGGTGAAGGCCACGGTGCCGCCGGGCACCAGCGCGGGGAGCACGTTCACGTCGCCGTTCGTCATCCGCTGGGCGTTCTTGCCGTCCCAGTCGGCCACGTAGACGTCGCGCCCGCTGGCCGTCTTGCGCGAGTAGGCGATGCGCGTCTCGAAGGGCCCCGTCTCGCGGGTGAAGTGCTTGTAGACGGCGTTGGCCAGCTTGTGGGCGAGGCGGCGCGCGTCCTTCGTGGGCGCGGTCTCGCTGACCTTGAGCTCCTCGCGCGCGGCGCCGACCGAGAAGAGCCGCAGCTCGGCGCGCAGGGTGACGCCGTCGGTGGAGAGCTGGGTCTTCACCAGCGACTCGGCGCCGATGTCGGCCCACCGGTTGAACTGGATGGCGGAGGCCGTGACGCCCTCCTTGGCGTCGGCGAGGAAGCCCTTGCGGTCGAGCACCTGGAAGAGGCCGCAGGCCGCGAAGTCGAACGAGAGCGCGGCGTCGAACTCGGCCGCCACGGCCCGGGCGCCCTCGTCTTGCACCTGGGGAATGGCGACGGCCACCGGCATGGGGCGAAAGTTGGCGCCGGAGATCTCGATGACGGTCTGCTGGGCGAAGGCGACGGTGGGCAGGAGCGCGAGGAGGGCGGCGCGGGCGATCATGGGGCTCTCGGGGAACGAGGGAACGGTCAAGGCGTGAACACGAAGGCCACGCCGTCCTTCTTCAGGCTGTCGCGGAGGTGGGGTGGGGGGGGCGCGAAGGGCGAGGCCTTCTTCACCGCGCCGATGACGGCGGAGTCGAACAGCTCGTTGCCCGACGGCTTCTGCAGCGACACGTCGAGCAGCTCGCCGGCGGGGCCGATGCGAATGGCCACCTCGGCGCGGAGCCGCCGCCGCTCGGCCTCGTCGATGGTGTTCGAGACGTCGTAGTTCCGCTTCACCACGGAGTTCAAGAGCCCGTAATAACGCTCGCCCTCCTGGCGCGCCGAGTCGCCCAGGGGGTCACCGTCGGCCTCCCCCTCGAGCTCCTGCGGCTTGCTGGCCTTGGCCGTCTTGGCGAAGGCGTCGAAGAGCGACTTCTTCTGGTCGACGGGCTTCTCGGGCTTGGCGTCCTTGGAGGGGATCTTCACCGCGTTGTCGGGCGGCTTGGGCGTGGCGACGGCCACCTCCTCGACCTTCGGCGGCGGCGGAGGCTCTTCTTTGCGCGGCAGGAGCTTCTCGTCGCGCTTCTTGCCCAGGCGCACCAGCGAGGCCTTGATGGGCTTCTGCTCGAGCTCCACCCTGGGGCCGGCGAAGGCCCAGCCCAGTACCAGCGCGCCGCCCACCACCAGGCCGTGCCCCAGCACCGAGGCCAGCACGAACAGCGGCAGGGCCGTCGAGCGGGGCACGAGCAGGCTGGTGGAGGGGGCGTTCGTCACTTCTTCTTGTCCTTGTCGGTGGACGCGCGCGAGGCCCCCATCGGGTCCGTGATCATGCCGATGTTGGTGACGCCGGCGCGCTGGGCGGCGGCCATCACGTCCACCACGATGCCGTAGGGCAGGTCGCGGTCGGCGTGCAGGTAGAGCTCCTTCTCCTGCTGCGCCTTGGCGTTGGCCTTGAGCTTCTCCTCGAGCTCCGCGAGCGCCACCTCGGCGTCGCCGATGAAGACGCGCTTGGTGGCGTCCACCGAGACGACGAGCTTCTTCTCGCTCGCCTCCACCGGCGCCGCCTTCGTCTCGGGCAGGTTCACCTTCACCCCTTGCTGAATGAGGGGCGTGGTCACCATGAAGATGATGAGCAGCACCAGCATCACGTCGACCATCGGCGTGACGTTGATCTCGCTCAGGGTGGCGCGCCCGGGGGCGCCCTTGCCGCCGCTCATGCCCATGGCGCGTGCCTCACTTGAAGAAGTGCCGCTTGACGATGTTGAGGAAGTCGTTCGAGAAGTTCGACATCTCGGTGTCGAAGATCTTGATGCGCGAGACGAAGGAGTTGTACGCGATCACCGCGGGGATGGCGGCGAACAGCCCGGCGGCCGTCGCCAGCAGCGCGTTGCCGATGGGCGCGGCCACGGTGGTGATGGTCGCGTTGCCCTTCTCGGCGATCTCGTTGAACGCCCCGAGGATGCCCATCACCGTGCCGAAGAGGCCCACGAAGGGCGCCGTGCTGCCCACGGTGCCGAGGAAGGGCACGTGCGCCTCGAGGGTGGTGATCTCGGCCAGCGCGGCGCGGGTGAGGGAGCGCTCGACGTTCTCGATGCCGCCCAGCTTCTCGCTCATGGCCTCGCCGGTGCTCTTGTGCTGCGCGAGCTTCGAGAGCTCCTCGTAGCCCGCGCGGAAGACGCGGCTGAGCGGCGACGACTCGAGTTCCTGGCTCGCCGTGTAGATGGCGTCGAGGCGGGAGGCCTTCCAGAAGGTGTCGAGGAAGGCCACCGACTCGGTCCGCGCCTTGCGCAGCTGCGCAGACTTCATCGCGATGAGCGCCCAGCTGTAGGCCGAGGCCGCCGCGAGGACGACCAGCACCCCCAGCTCGACGGCCGACGCGCTCTTGAGCACGTCGATGTAGTTGATCGAGGCAAGCATGACCTGCCGCCGTAACACCCCTGTCTCGGGGCAGCAAGGAACAACCCAGTGGAATCATGGAGTTGGCGCGATATTGTGAATAGGTGACCATGCGCGTCGTCACTGGCCGCACCTTTCGCCGACCCCCCAACGAGGACCCCATGACTGCCTATTCCCGGTATGTGCCGCTGGCTGCCCTGACCGCCGTGATGAGCTTCTCCGGCTGTATCTGCGTGACGGGCGGTGGCGGGGGCGGGGCGCGCGGCGATGTCACCTTCTTGTGGACCTTCCAGGGGCGCCAGTGCTTCGAGGTGCCGGAGGTCACGTCGGTGGCCATCACCATCCCCGGGCAGACGCTGCAGAACAACGGCGTGTTCGGCTGCACCAACGCCGGCACCGCGGGCATCACGCTCCTCGACTTCCGCTCGCAGAACTACTCGTACACCATTCGGGGCCTCAACTCGCTGGGCCAGGTGGTCTACGAGACGTCGGGCACCTTCCGCGTGGACGGCAGCGTCTCGGTGGTGACGGACCTGCAGCCGACGGCCTCGGCGACGGGCTCGGTCTACGTGACGTGGAGCTTCCCGCAGGGCGCCCCCGTGACCTGCGCGCACCTCGCCGCGGTCGACGTGGAGCTCAACGGCGTGCCCTTCCGCACCGCGAACTGCCAGGAGGGCGCCACGACGCCGGGCTTCCTCATTCAGGGGCTGCAGGTGGGCACCAACACCATCACGCTGCTCGCCCGCGACTCGAACAACTTCTTCTATTACCGCACCGACGCGAGCTTCACGGTGTTCGCGGGCGGCGCGAGCAGCCAGCAGTTCACGCTTCAGTGGGCGGTGGGCTCGCTGCCCATCAAGTGGAACTTCAACAACGGCACCACGCTGGTCAACTGCGCGCAGGCGGGCGTCAGCCAGGTGAACGTGAACCTGCGTGACGCGCAGGGTGACTACCTCTACGGGAGCGCGGGCTACGACGTGCCGTGCCTCTCGAGCGGGCAGCAGGGCACCGTCTTCCCCTACCTCTACGCGGGCAACTACCAGGTCTTCCTGCAGGCCTACGGCACGGGCGGGGTGCTCTACCGCTCGAGCTTCAATGCGCCCCCGCAGGACACGGTGCAGGCCGGCGTCTTCCCCACCATCGACAACCCGACGCCGACGCCGGTCATCCTCCTGTCGCTCTGACGGGAGTGGTCGGCGCAGCAGCCAGGAGGGCCCCGGGCTGGTTCCCGGGGCTCTTTCTTTTTGGTGCGTCGGGGCGGGGCTGGCCCGGCCTGTGCTACTCCCCGGCGCCATGCGGCACGGCAGACACGCGGCCATCGGCGTCTTCGACTCGGGCGTGGGCGGCCTCACGGTGCTCAAGGCCATCATGGAGCGGCTGCCGCTCGAGTCGACGGTGTACCTGGGCGACACGGCGCGGGTGCCCTACGGCACCAAGTCGGGCGAGGTGGTGACGCGCTACTCGATGGCCAACGCGCGGGCGCTGCTCGAGTACGACATCAAGGCGCTGGTGGTGGCGTGCAACACGGCGTCGGCGGTGGCCCTGCCGGCCCTCGAGGCGCAGCTGCCCATTCCCGTCATCGGGGTCATCGGCCCGGGCGCGGAGGCGGCGGCGAAGGTGACGAAGACGGGCACGGTGGCGGTCATCGGCACGCCGGGCACCATCGCGTCAGGCGCGTACCAGGCGGCGCTGCAGAAGGTGGGCGGCGGCTCGCTCGAGGTGCACAGCCTCGCCTGCCCGCTCTTCGTGCCGCTGGCCGAGGAGGGCTGGGTCGACGGCGAGGTGCCCCGGCTCGTGGCCGAGCAGTACCTGGGCCACGGCGTGATGGCCGGCGGGGTGGACACGCTGGTGCTGGGCTGCACGCACTACCCGCTGCTGGCCGACGTCATCCAGCGCGTGGTGGGCCCGGGCGTGACCCTGGTGGACTCGGCGAAGGCCACGGCGGAGCGGCTGGCGACGGTGCTGCGTGAGCGCGACCTCTCGCGCCTCGAGCGCGCCCCGGTGGAGCGGCACTACCTCGTCACGGACACCCCGGCGCGCTTCCTCGAGGTGGGCGCGCGCTTCCTCGGGCGGCCGCTGTCGGGGGCCCGGCAGGTCGACCTGCAGCTCCAGTGAGGCGCCTCAGGTGCGCTGCGCGAGCGCCTCGGGCATCGCCTTGGGCAGCGGCGCCGTCTGCAGCGCCGCGTCGAGGCCGATGTCGTCCTTCCGGGGGATGAGCCCCAGCACGGCCGTCACCAGGCGCTCGAGGCGCCGGTAGAAGTCGAGCTTCGCCAGGGGCCAGTTCAGCCACCCGGTGGTGATGGAGTAGTAGGTGTCGAAGGGCGCCGTGTGGTGCACCTGGTGGTGCGCCGGCGGCAAGATGAGGTGCAGCCGCTGGAGCACCTTGAGCACCGTGGGCGTTTCGGCCTCGTCGAGGTGCGACCACTTGTGGATCTGGTTGGTCATCATCACCCAGAAGATCATCGAGCCCAGGCTCACCATGGTGAACAGCGCGAAGGACACCCAGCCCTCGATCTGGAGCGGCGTGCACAGGGCCATGAAGGCCACGGGCACGGCCACCATGCAGTTGGCGCCGTTGGTCTCGATGTAGTCGTGGCGGGTGATGGCCTTCTCGTCGACGTGGTGCTCGCGGAACGGGCGGACGAGGGCGTTGCCCAGCACGGGCATGTCGCTGCAGCCCCAGGTGTCGCCCAGCCAGTGCACGAAGCCCGAGACGAAGTCGGCCATGATGAAGCCCGTCAGCGTCGCGGCCACCAGCAGCCAGGGGTGCGTCTCGGTGAAGGCCAGGGCGCGGTAGACGATGCCGGCCGTCAGGCTCCAGAAAGCGACGATGGAGGCGATCTCCCAGCGCCGGAAGCTCCGGGAGTAGGCGGCGGCGAGCACCTTCGCGTCTTGCTGTCGGATCTCACCCATGGCGACCTCCTGCGTGGACGGACAAATGCCACGGTGCCAGCGGTTTGTCACCCGTGCGTCAGGGCGCGGGGGACGGGGTCTCGAACAGCTCGGGGTTCTCGAGCTTCTCCCGGACGATCTCCAGGGCCCGGGCGCAGTACAGGCCGTCTTCGATGCGCTCGTCGAAGCTGTACTTGATGCTGCACATCGCCTTGGTGCCCGTGGGGGTCACCACGTCCTGGGTGCGGCCCAGAGCGGCGAAGAAGGGGCAGTTCCCCCACTCGTAGAGGTGGTGGTACGCGGAGTCGAGCTTCACGCTGCCCAGGTTCGCGATGAACATGCTCGCGTACATGGGGTCGGGGCGGATCAGCGCCGCCGGCAGCAGGTTCCACGCGTCGAGCAGCCGGAAGCACCACACGCCCAGGCGCAGCAGGGGGCCTGGCAGCGACAGGAAGAGCGAGAGCTCCTTGTCCACCGTGGACTTCTTGTCGCTGCGCCCCTCCCGGACGTCACCGGAGATGTGGTCCACCACCTCGGCGAACGAGTGATCCGGGTCGAAGCGGCGCTTGAGCACGGCCAGCGGCGCGCCGTCCTCCAGCTTCTTCTTCGCGGCGAAGCTGATCCAGATGCCGTCGCGCTGCCAGATGCGGCCCCCCACCACGAAGCGGTTGAGCCGCGGGCGCGCGTGGAGGCCCTGCACCACGGCCCAGAGGAAGACGTGGAAGACCGTCACCTTCTTGTCGGGGTGCGCCTCGTTCCACGCCGCGATGAAGGGCAGGGTGCGCGTCAGGTCGATCTGCTGCTCGAAGTAGACGGCCGACTCCGTGCGCGTCGGCATGATGAACGGCATCATGCGCCGAAAGGGCGGCACGTCGCGGGCCAGCGTCCCATCGGGGCGGGTGAAGAGCATCGAGGCCTCTCAGAGCTTCTCGTAGACGGGCTTGGCGGCCTTCTTCTTGTTGCCCGCGGGGTTGCTCAGCTTGCCGTCCTTGAAGAGCTCCACCCGGCCGGTGGCCGGCGAGGCGAGCCCCCTGGCCATGCCCACCAGCGGCTTCGAGTCGGGCGGGTGGTAGACGACGCGCAGCTGCTTGCCGGCCGGCTGGCTGCCGAGGTTGGCGTCGATGAGCAGGTACACCGAGGTGCCGCTGGCCAGCACGCGCTCCGAGTCGTTGACCGGGTCGAGCTCGGCCAGGGTGCTGCCGTCTTCCACGCTGCTCGCCGTCTCGGCGTACTGCATCACCTTCACCTTGAGCACCGGCTTCGAGGCGCCGCCCTGGAGGACCTTCGCCCCCTGGATGGTGACGGCGAGGTCGGCGCCCGTCTCGGCGGCCTTCGCGTCGGCCAGCTTGAGGCCGGTCGACTTGTTGTTGTCGGTGTCGAGGAAGAGCGTGGCGTTCGCGCAGCGGGTGCGGCACGCCTCGCCCCACGGCTCCTTGTTGAACTCGAGCTTGAAGGCGTAGTCGGAGCCCTGCGGGCCGACGACGATCTCCGTCATCACGGGGCGCTCGTCTTCGTTCGGCGGCGGCGCCTGGTAGACGATGGTGGGCTTCTCGGCAGCGGCGAGGCCGGCGACGAGGCACGATGCGAGGACGGCGAGGCGAACGGACATGACCCAGACGAAACCAGAGTCGCTCTACGTGCGCCAGCTACAGCTGGGGCCGATGAAGAACTTCGTCTACCTCCTCGGCCCGCCGGGGCGCCGGGAGGCGGCCGTGGTGGACCCCGCGTGGGACGTGCCCGCGGTGCTCTCGGCGCTCGAGGCCGATGGCCGGCAGCTCGTCGCCGCCTTCGTCACGCACCACCACTTCGATCACGTCAACGGCCTGAGCGACCTCCTCGCCGCGAAGGAGGTGCCGGTGTACGCCCAGCGCGACGAGGTGCACTTCGCGCAGGTGCTGCGAGACCTGGGCGACGTGGTGCGGCCGGTGGCCCCGGGCGAGGTGGTGGAGGTGGGCGGGCTCCCGGTGACGTGCGTGCTCACGCCGGGGCACACCGTGGGCAGCCAGTGCCTCTGGTGCGGCGGGGCGCTCTTCTCGGGCGACACGCTCTTCGTCAACGCCTGCGGGCGCTGCGATCTGCCCGGCGGTGACGCGGCGACGCTGCGCGACTCGCTCTTCGACGTGCTGGGGCGCCTGCCCGACGAGACGACGCTGTTTCCCGGGCACGACTACGGCGACGTGCCCGTCTCGAGCCTGGGCCGGGAGCGCACGCACAACCCCTACCTGCAGCGGCGCGACGACTTCATCGCGCTGCGCTCGCGGCCGCGGGGCGCCTGACGGGCTCGCGCAGGGCCAGCCACGCGCCGGCGAGGAGCAGGGCCACGGAGACGAGCGTCCACAAGGTGGCCCACACGATGGCGGGCACGATGGTGACGTCGGCGAGCAGCTGCGCGTCGCTCTGGCTGCGCACGGCGCTGTTCCAGAGGTCGTCCTTCAGGTCCATCACTGCGTAGAGGGCGGTGAAGCTGGCGATGAAGAGGTTGAGGCCGCCCACCAGCGCGTCGGGCAGCCACCTCGCGCCGGCGCCGAAGGCCGCGGCCATCACCACGGTGAAGAGCAGGGTGAAGCCGTCGCGGGCGTAGAACAGGCCCATCAGCACCAGCCACGCGCACGCGAGGCCCAGCATCGCCCGGCGGGCGTTGAAGCGGAACGAGAGCACCAGCAGCGCCACGGCGATGACGGCGCTCCCCACGTAGCCGGCCGAGAACACCACCACGCGCGAGAAGAACCCCACGGGGATGCGCGAGAGGCACTGGCCCGACTGGTCGGGCCGCAGCGTCACCTGCTCCACCGAGCCGCCGACGAGCAGCGAGGCGACGGCGTGGCCCGTCTCGTGGCCCATCACCGCCAGCAGCTTGAAGGGGAGCAACACCGCGGAGTCCCAGAAGAAGACGCCCGCGACGAGGGCCCCCACGAGGAGGGCTGCGCGGGCGGGGTGGAACTCGGCGGGGCCAGTCATCGAGCGTTCAACGCCGGCCGGGGCCAGCGTGTTTCACAGCCCGGGCACGCCCGTGGTGCCGCAGAAGACGTCGCGGTCGAGCTGCCGGGCGAAGTTGGGCAGGCGGGCCGGCAGCACGCGCAGCGCGGGGTAGTCGCGCAAGAGCTCGTTCAGGTCCTTGTGCGAGAGCACCGAGAGCGTCGCGTACTCGGGCGCCACCACGCGCAGCTTCGAGGGCAGCCCCGACAGCGCGCAGGTGATGGCGAGGAACTGGCCCTGCGTCACCTCGTACTCCTGCGGGGCGTGCCCGACGCGCGCGCGGTCCTCGAGGATGAGGCGGCCATGCGTCACCACCGCGAGCAGGTTGCTCACCTCGCCGGGGTTGAGCAGCGTCTGCCCGGGCGCGATCTCCTTGTGCGTGAACCGGCCGATGAGCCGGGCCCGCGCGATGGAGTCGATGTCGGCGAAGAGCCGCGAGGCCAGGAAGCCCTCGACCAGGCGCTCGCGGTAGAAGCGCAGGAGCCGCTCGTGCACCACCTCGTCGGTGGCGAGGATGCTCTGCAGCTTCTCGCTGCTGATCTCCAGGATGGTGCAGTCGCCGATGGCCCGGGCCGACGCGGCGCGCAGCTGCGCCGAGAACAGCCCGAAGAGCCCGAAGGCCTCGCCCTTCTTGGCGTGCCGCAGCGCCACCTCGCGGCCGTCCTTGTGGCGCAGCAGCTCGAGGGTGCCGTCGATGACCACGAAGAAGCTGGAGGCGTCCTCGCCCTCCTGGAAGAGGAACTCGCCGTCGGGTACCTCGAGCTGCGTCGAGCCCTCGGCCATGGCGTCGAGAGACTTCGTCGGCAGGTCCTTGAAGAGCGGCACCTGGGTCAAGGCGAAGTAGGCCACCTCGAGGTCGGCGGTGACCGTGCCGAGGATGGGGAAGTCGCCCGTCAGGGGGATGGGCGCCGTGCGCGGCTCGCCCTCGAAGTCGTCGGTGCGGCGGCGCTGCGCCTCACGGGCCACGTCCTGCAGCACGTCGACGGGGATGAGCGAGGGCGCCGGCGTGAGCAT
This sequence comes from uncultured Archangium sp., assembly GCA_964449625.1. Lineage (GTDB taxonomy): Bacteria > Myxococcota > Myxococcia > Myxococcales > Myxococcaceae > Archangium_A. The sequence goes on along the minus strand of CAYUZK010000065.1, from coordinate 5,026 downwards.
CGGCGGCGGCATGGGCATAGCGACCCGCGTGCGCATCTCACGGGGGGCCAGCGGCGGCAGCGGAAGCTCGGGCATGGGCGCACTCCTCAGCGGGTCAGAAAGTGTCACGAACTGCCTACGTGTGCGACCGTGTACGGAACTTGGTGCCATCTCGTCAAGGCGGGCCCCCCCCCGCGACGCTCGTCATCCTCGCGGGAGGACTGGGGAAACGACTGGGGGGGGTGCCCAAGGGGCTCATTCGCCTCGACGGGGTGACGGTGATCGAGCGGCTGCTCGAGCTGGCGCCGGGGCCGGTGCTGGTGAGCGCCAACCACCCCGAGTGGTACGAGTGGCTCGACGTGCCGGTGGTGGGCGACGCCTTCGGCGATCGCGGCGCGCCGGGCGGCGTGGTGACGGGGCTGGCGGCGGCGGGCACCGAGTGGGTGCTGGTGCTGGCCTGCGACATGCCCTTCGTGTCCGCGCAGATGCTCGAGCAACTCCTCGCGCGGGCGCGGCCGAGCGTCGACGTCGTCTGTTTCGAGCGCGAGGGGCGCCTCGAGCCGCTGGCGGGGCTCTACCGGCGCGCGCTCTGTGACGACTGGGCGGCCAGGCTCGACGGGCAGCCGTCGCTGCGCTCGCTCGTCGAGTCGTCACGCTTCGAGAGCATCACCGCGCGAGAGCCGTGGCGCCTCGCGAGCCTCAACGTGCCGGAAGACATCGAAAGATTCAGGAGCTCGGGGCCTTCTGGTACGGTGCGCCGCTAGGTCCCCACGCCATGAAGACGTTCGAGAAAGCCGTCACCGGCTTCAACCACAACATCAAGCACAAGGGGAAGGTCTACCACGTCCAGACGGAAGACTCGGGCGTGTCCAACCCTCACCTCATCACGCACCTCTTCGTGGGCGGGAACATCCTCGCCACCAAGAAGTCGTCGTACGCCGACCTGGTGAAGTCCGAGAACCTCTCGGAGCTCGTGCGCGAGCTCATGGAGGAGCAGCACAAGCAGATGCTGCGCAACCTCATCAACGGCGTGTACGACAACGTCGATCGCAGCGCGACGGCGTACCAGCCTGGCGAGCTCGGGCCCGATGCGAGCGCGGCGAAGACGGCGCCCACGGGCACCCCGGCCGTCGCCCCGCGGCCCTCGGCGCCCCCGGCCCCCGTGCCCATTCCGCTCAGCACCATCGCCCAGCCGGTGATGCCGAAGGTGCTCCCGCCAGAGGTCATGGCGGCCCGCGAGCTGCCCGAGGTGCCGAAGGAGAACCACATCGGCGTCGAGACGCTCTTCGGCGAGGACCTGATCAGCGAGAAGAGCCTCGACGAGGTGATCCTCTCGTACCTGGCCGGCGAAGGGCAGTAGCCGCACGACACGCGGGCCTGCGTGCGCTAGACGGCGCGCCATGTCCGCGCCCGCGACCGCCCTCGACACGCTGTGCATCAACACGCTGCGCACCCTCGCCATCGACGTCATCCAGAAGGCTGACTCCGGGCACCCCGGGCTGCCCCTGGGCGCGGCGCCCATGGCCTGGGTGCTGTGGCAGCGGCACTTGAAGCACTGCCCGACGTCGCCGCAGTGGGCCGACCGCGATCGCTTCGTGCTCTCGGCGGGCCACGGCTCGATGCTGCTCTATGGGCTCTTGCACCTGTCGGGCTACCCGCTCTCGAAGGAGCAGGTGCTCAACTTCCGCCAGTGGGGCAGCCAGACGCCGGGGCACCCGGAGTTCGGGCTGACGGCCGGCGTCGAGGCCACCACCGGGCCGCTGGGTCAGGGGCACGCCAACGCGGTGGGCATGGCCATCGCCGAGCGCGCGCTCGCGGCGCGCTTCAACCAGCCGGGGCACACCGTCGTCGACCACCACACGTACGTGCTCGTCGGCGACGGCGACGTGATGGAGGGCGTGGCCATGGAGGCGGCCTCGCTCGCCGGGCACTTGAAGCTGGGCAAGCTCATCTGCCTCTACGACTCCAACGACGTCACGCTCGATGGGCCGGCGAAGCTCTCGTTCACCGAAGACGTGGGCGCGCGCTACGCCTCGTGGGGCTGGCAGGTGCTGGAGGTCAAGGACGGCAACACGGACCTGACGGCCCTCGACGCGGCCCTCGCGGCGGCCAAGGCCGAGACGGGCAAGCCCACGCTCATCATCGTCAAGACGACCATCGGCTACGGCTCGCCGAACAAGGGCGGCAAGTCGTCGTCGCACGGCAGCCCGCTGGGGCACGACGAGATCGCGCTCACCAAGAAGGCGCTCGGGTGGGCGCATGACGAGAAGTTCTTCGTGCCCGCCGAGGCGCAGGCGCACTTCCACGGGCAGGTGACGCGCGGCGAGGCGGCGCAGGCCCAGTGGGCGCAGCGCTTCGAGGCCTACCGCGCGGCGCACCCGGCGCTGGCCGCGGAGTTCGAGCGCGTGACGAAGGGCGAGCTGCCCGGCGGCCTCGAGGCGGCGCTGCCCACGTTCCCCGCGGGCACGGGCGTGGAGACGCGCACGGCCGCGGGCCAGGCGCTCAACGCGCTGGCGAAGGTGGTGCCCGAGCTGCTCGGCGGCGACGCGGACCTCGGCGGCTCGACCAAGACGGTGCTCAAGGACGGCGGCAGCTTCGACGGGCAGACGGGCGCGGGCCGCAACATCCACTTCGGCGTCCGCGAGCACGCCATGGCGGCCATCGCCAACGGCATGGCGTACCACGGCGGGGTGCGGCCCTTCACGGCCACCTTCTTCTGCTTCGTGGACTACATGCGCCCGGCGGTGCGGCTGGCGGCGATGAACCACCTGCCCGTGGTGCACGTGTGGACGCACGACTCCATCGGCCTGGGCGAAGACGGCCCCACGCACCAGCCGGTGGAGCACCTGATGGCGGTGCGCACCATCCCCGGGCTGGTCACGCTGCGGCCGGCCGACGCGGCCGAGGCGGCGGAGGCCTGGCTCCACGCGCTCGGTCGCACGAAGGGCCCCACGGGCCTGGTGCTGACGCGGCAGAAGGTGCCGACGCTCGATCGCGCGACGCTGGGCTCCGCGAAGGGCCTGCACCAGGGCGCCTACGTGCTGGCCGAGGCGACGGGTGGGGCGGCGAAGTGCATCCTCATCGCGACGGGCTCGGAGGTGCAGCTCGCGCTCGCGGCGAAGGTGGAGCTCGAGAAGGCCGGCACGCCGACGCGCGTGGTGTCGATGCCCTCGATGGAGCTCTTCCGCGCGCAGGACGCGGCCTACCGGGAGGCGGTGCTGCCGAAGGCCGTGACGGCGCGCGTGTCGGTGGAGGCCGGCGTGACGTTCGGCTGGGAAAGGTGGATCGGCGATCGCGGCGTGGCCGTGGGCGTGGACCGCTTCGGGGCCTCGGCGCCCGACAAGGTGCTCTTCGAGCAGTACGGGCTGACGGTGGCGAACGTGGTGGCCGCGGCGAAGCAGTCGCTGGGGGCCTGAGCTCGTCGGGGCACTCCGGCCGAGCCCGGAGCCGTGAAACGAGAATGTGACAATCAACGCCGCGCGAAGGACACTCGTCGATCCATTGAGTGGAGCGCCGCGGCACGTCAGCATCTGGTTGTGGGCCTTCGGCTACTTCGCCTGCTACGCGCCCTACAGCCTGCTGACCAAGGCGCTCTCCGACGGGCGGCTGGGGGCGCGCATCCCCGGCAACATGATCCTCCCCATGTCCACCTTCGCCTCCTTCCTGGCGATGGTGTTCTTCCTCTGGCGCACGGGCTGGTGGAAGAGCGCGGGGCGCCGGCCCATCGGGCGCTTCCAGGTGCCGTGGCCGACGCGGTGGACGGCGCTCTCGGGCCTGTGCGGCGCGACCATCCTCACCACCACGACGCTGGCCTACACCTTCGAGGGCGTCAGCATCGTCTTCATGATGCTCCTCATGCGCGGCGGCATGCTGGCCATGGCGCCCATCGTCGACGCCATCTCGGGTCGCCGGGTGCAGTGGGTGTCGTGGGTGGCCCTGGGCCTCACGCTCTCGTCGCTGCTCGTGGCGCTGGTGGGGCGCGGCTCGTCGCTGGCGCTGACGGCGGTGGCCATGGTGGACGTGGCCGTTTACCTCTTCGCCTACTTCGTCCGCCTGCGCTTCATGTCGAAGCTGGCCAAGAGCGACTCCATCGACGTGACGCGGCGCTACTTCGTCGAGGAGCAGCTCGTCTCGACGCCGGCGGCCTTCGCGGCGCTCTCGCTGCTCGCCCTCTTCGGGCCCTTCGACGACATCCGCCGGGGGTTCCTCGAGCTGCCCTTCACCCCGGGCGCGGGGTGGGCGCTGCTCATCGGCGTGCTGTCGCAGGGTACGGGCATCTTTGGCGCCCTGGTGCTGCTCGACAAGAGCGAGAACTCCTTCTCGGTGCCGGTGAACCGCGCCTCGAGCGTGCTCGCCGGCGTCGTGGCCACCTTCATCCTCTGGATGCTGGGCTGGTCGCGGGCCCTCGACTGGCGCGAGGCCGTCGGCGCCGGGCTGGTCATCAGCGCCATCCTCGTGCTGAGCCTCCCGTCGCTGGTGAAGAAGAAGGCATAGCTTCGGCTGACGCTGCGGGTGAACTTTGCTAACCCTCCGCGCGTTGGCTGGGGGTTGGGCCCTGTCTGGAGACTCACACATGCGCAAGATGCTGGTTTCCTTCGTCGTCCTCCTCTCGCTGAGCGCCTTCGCAGCCCCGCCCTCGCCAGCCGCCCGGGCCGCGTTCGACCGCGGAGAAGCGGCCCTGGCCGCGGGGAAGCTCGATGACGCGGCGCGCGAGTACGACGCGGCCATCAAGGCGACGGCGGGCTACGCGCCGGCGCTCAACGGGCTCGGGAGCGTGCGCTTCAAGCAGAAGCAGCCGGCCGAGGCGATGGCCCAGTTCCGCGCCGCCACGGTGGCCGACCCCTCGTTCAAGCTGGCCTGGTTCAACCTGGGCTACGCGGCGCGCAAGTCGTCAGACTTCGCGGAGGCGGCCGCCGCCTACGAGCGCTACACCGCGCTCGACCCCAACGACCCCGACGGCTTCTACGGCCTGGCTGAGTCGTACAAGGGCGCGGGCCAGAACCAGAAGGCCATCGCCGCCTACGAGACGTACCTGAAGAAGGAGTCG
>CAYUZK010000064.1:15612-27473 GCA_964449625.1 uncultured Archangium sp. | reverse complement strand
CCTTCGAAGCGGCGACGCAGCGCGCGGGGCTGGCGGCGCATGCGCTCGGCGAGCTCACGAAGGCCCGCGGGCTGCGCGTCGACGGCCGCCTCCTGCGCGGGCGCCTGGGCTTTCAGCACCGGGCGTGATGGCCGCGAGGAGTACGGGGCCTGCCCGCCAGGGCGGGGGGATGACAACCGTCAGGGTTCTGCTATGGCCGCGCGCGTGGCCCCTGCCGCCTCCAGCCGGTGGAAGCACCTGCTCGACTCCTGGGCGACCCGCAGCCTCGCGGTGGGCGCGGTCGTCACCGGCCTCGACGTCGCGGTGGGCATGACGGCCCTGCACCTCGGGGTGACGACGCGCTGGGCGGCGATGCTGGGCACCGCCGTGGGCATGGTGCTCTCGTACTTCGCCAACCGGGTGTTCGCCTTCAAGGCCGACAACCCGCTGGCGCGCTCGGCCGGCGTGTACCTGGGGGTGATGGTCGTCTCGAGCGTGCTCCACGGGCAACTCGTGGTGTGGCTGCGCGACCTGTGGGGCGTGCCCTTCGTCTTCTCGAAGATGGGCGCCGACTTCGTGGTGTTCACCGTGGGGCACCTGCTGCTGCTGCGGTACGTGGTGTTCCCCGAGGCGAAGCCGACCGCGCCGCGGGCCTCGCCGCCGTTCGCGCCGCTGCCCAGCGCGCCGCGCGCCAACCCGAGCTGACGATCGCCAGCGCGCGGATGCTTGACCGCGGCTGTGGGGCTGACAGGCTCCCGCGTCGTCGCTCCCACCCACTCACTGGAGGTTGCCCGTGAAACACACCCTCGTGCGCGTCGTCGCCGTCCTCGCCCTCGGCCTCGGCGGCCTGCTGTCGTCCTGCGGCCCGCCCGTCTGCGCCGCCATCCCCACCTGCGAGTCGAACGAGACCGAGAGCACCACGGCCTGTACCACTGCCGAGACGAGCTGTCGCAAGGTCGAGGTGTGCTCGACGACCATCTACTGCCGCCCGGCGACGGCCGACGCGGGGCCCTGAGGTCGCGCGCCGGCTGCGACCCTCACGTGGGCGCAGGCACCGGCGTGGGGCCCCCGAGGCGCTGCTCGATTCGGCGCAACACCTCCGCCGTGTCGTAGGGCTTTTGCACGAAGGCCGCCTCGTCGGCGACGCCGTGCAGGTCGCGAATCGGCTCCTCCGAGAAGCCCGAGGCGAAGAGCACCCGAAGACGCGGGTTCAGCGCCTGCGCCCGGCGCGCGAGCTCCAGCCCGTCCATTCGGGGCATGCGCACGTCGGTGAAGAGCAGGTCGACCTCGGCGCCGAGCTGCTCGAGCTGCCGCAGCGCCTCGAAGCCGTCGGCGGCCTCGTACACCCGGTAGCCGGCGAGCGACAGCGTGCGCACCAGCGTCCGCCGGAGCAGCTCTTCGTCTTCTGCGATGAGGACGACGCCCTCGCCGGCGGCCGGGGCGACCTCGAGGCCGCGCGGCTCAGGCGCGACCACGGGCTCCGTCGCGCGGGGGAACCACAGCGAGAAGGTGGTGCCCCGCCCGACGTGGCTGTCGATGAGGATCTGCCCGTTCGCGTGCTTCACGATGCCGTAGACGGTGGAGAGCCCGAGGCCCGTGCCCTCGTCCGACGCCTTGGTGCTGTAGAAGGGCTCGAAGATGTGCGGCAGCACCTCGGGAGCGATACCCGAGCCCTCGTCCGCCACGGACAGCGTGACGTAAGGGCCGGGCGGCAGGTCGAAGAGGCCCTGCCGGCGCCGCTCCCGAAGCTCGACGTCTCGCGTGGCCACCGTGAGGCGCCCGCGGCCACCCATGGCGTCGCGGGCGTTGATGCAGAGGTTCACCAGCACCTGCTCGGCCTGCGACGGCGCGAGCCGAACGGGCCCCAGGGCGGGCGCGAGGTCGAGCGCGAGCTGCACCTGGGCCCCCAGCAGACGCCGCAACATCGCGCCGGTGCCCTCGACGAGGCCGTTGAGGTCGAGGCTCCGCGGCTCCACCGCCTGGTGCCGCGAGAACGCCAGCAACTGCTTCGTCAACTCCGTCGCTCGGCGCGCCGCGTCGAGCACGTCGTCGAGGTCCTCGGCCAGCTCGGAGCCCGCTGGCGCCGCCTCACGCCCCAGGCGCGCGCTGCAGAGGATGGCCGTCATCATGTTGTTGAAGTCGTGCGCCACCCCACCCGCCAGCCGCCCGAGCGCCTCGAGGCGCTGGTGAGAGTTCAGGCGCTCCTCCGCGGCGGCCTGCGCCGACACGTCACGCAGGGCGGCGATGACGAGCGGCGGCGTGCCGTCGACCCGGCCCAGGGTGATCTCGACCCGCACCCGCTCGCCGGTGCGGGTGACGCCGTAGACCGCCCGGTTCGGAGCCATCACGCCCGGGTGGTCGCCGGCCGCGAAGCTCGCGCGATGGCCGCCGTGCGCGGCGCGCTGCTCGACGGGCAGGAAGTCGTCCACCTGCCGGCCGACCAACTGCCCCTGCGAGACGTCGAAGAGGCGCTCGGCCGCGTGGTTCGCCAGCTTCACCTTGCCTTGCTCGTCCACCGCGATGACCCCATCGGGCATCGCGAACAGCACCGCCTCGAGGGACTGCTGCGCCTGCAGCCGATGGCGCGTGTGCCGGAAGATGAGCGCCGCGACCACCAGGAGGCCGGCCAGTGTGAGGACCCGGTTGACGACCACGAGCTGCACCGGCCCCCCCGGCGCGCCGAGCACCATGTCGAGCAGCACGAACGCGCCGGCGACGCCCGCCACCACGAACACGTGCCACGGAACCCGGGCACCCAGCATGAGAAGCAATGGCACGACGTGGAGGATGCCCGTCGCGTAGCCGAGCGGAACGACCAGATCGACGGCGAACACCACGAGACAGACTGCGACCGCGAGTATCATACGCCTCCACGACCTCAGGCCCGCCCCACGCCGCGCATCACGCACGAAGGGCCAGACCTCGCACCGTGTGGTGCCGGCGAAACCTAGTCGCCCCGGCCCGAGCCCGCGGCTGTCCCGCCGAACACCGTCCGCTGTCCCACAGGACAGGCCCTCAGGTCAGGAGGCGAAGGAGGTCGACCCGTGACTCGGCCCCCAGGCGCCTGAGCACCTGCTGCTGGTGGTACTTGGCCGTGCGCGGCGTCACGCCCTCGACCCCCGCGATGTCCTCGTTCGAGCGCCCGAGAACCAGGAGATCGAGCACGCGCCGTTGCCGCGGGGTGAGGCCAGCTCGCTCGGCGAGCGCCGCCACCCGCGCCTTCACGAGCTGGCCGTACTGTCCTTCCGAGACGGGCATCATGGAGATGGCGACGGCCCCCGAGACGCGGGGCGTGGCCCAGACGAGCTCGGCGCGAAAGGGCGCCGCCGAGACCAGGCGCACCGAGGCGTGCGGCCCCGCGAGGGCCGAGCGGAGGGGACAGTCGGCGCACATCTGCTCGGCGCCGTGCAGCACGGCGAAGCACGGGCGATCGTCACCCGCGACGAAGCTGCGGCCGCCCCCCGCGACGCGCACCACCCGGGGGGCCTCCGCGGCGTCGGCGATCACCTCGTAGTGGAGCCCAGCGGCCGGCACCGGCGGCACCGTCAGCCCCGTGAAGTCGACCAATGTCAGCAGCACGGCCCGCACGCCTCGCCGGGCGACGAGGCCGCTCACCTCGAAGACGGCGACGAGGTCCTCGGAGATGGGCGGCACCGTGAGCCCCACCCGGGGGCGTTGGCCGGCCTTGGCGAGCTTGAGCGCCTCGTCGAAGCGCTCGCCGTGCTGCGCCGCGAGGCACTCGCGCTTGAAGTCGAGCCCCCTCACGCACCGGCCCTCGCCCATCAGGCGATGCAGGGCCTGGTTCCCCCACACGACGCGGCCCTTCGCGTCCAGCAGGAGCGAGGGTCTCGGCTCCCGGTCGAGCAACTGCGCGGCGATGGCGTCCCAGTCGATGGTGGACTTCACGAAGACACTCCGGTCATGGGCAACGGTCGTCTTCGCGATGACCTGACGACCGGGTCACCGTATCGTGCGAGGGCGCTGGCGACAACGGCGACGGCCCCGACCTCACGCGCCTACTCCGGGTGAAACTTCTCGAGGCAGCCGTCGCACACCGTGTGCGAGAAGCGCACCTCCGCGCGCTGCGAGACGTAGCGATCGAGCGGGTGCCAGGCGCTCCCCTCGTCGCGGATGCTCTTGCAGTGCATGCAGATGGGCAACAGGCCCTCGAGCCGCCGGACTGTCAGCAGCAGCTCCGCCAGCTCATCGCGCGCCGCGCGAACCTGCGCGTGCTGGGCTCGGGCGGCGCGCCAGGCCGGCAGGAAGGACAGCAGCGCCTGCGCCACCAGCAGCCCGATGATGAGGCAGACGAAGCCGAGCGCCAGCAGGCGAATGGTGCCGATACGCCGACCCGTGGGGCCGTCTCGGGAGACGACGAGAGCGGCGACGGACCCGACGTAGCGGTCCGCGGCTTCGCCCAGGGCCTCGACGAGCGCCGAGCGCTCCGGCGCTGGCGCGAGGCTCAGGCGCGCCAGGGCGGCGGCCAGGGTGGCCTCGTCCTCGTCCAGGTGCCGCACGGCCACCTCGTCGGCCTCGCCCAGCAGCTCGACGACGCGGGCGACGCGGCGCAGGCGCTGCTCGCGCAGCGTCGCCAGCGCCCCCAGCGCCTCACCGGCAGGATCGCCGCGCAGCGCGCTCGCCGTGCCCAGGCGCGCCACGCGTTCGGCCTCCATGCGCAGCCGCAGGAGCGCCTCGATGGCGGCCTGCCGCTCGCCCTCGCGCCCGAGCTCTCGCTGCACCGTCACCTGCGCGAGGAGCAGCAGCGCCACCGTGCTGGCGAGCATCACCACGAAGCGGCGCCGCAGGCGGTGGCACTGGCCGTCGTCCTCGGCTTGGGGAGCCACGGGCGCTGGCGGGAGGGCGGTCATGCCCGAAGTCTTTGCACCGCTTCTGCCAGTCAGAAGCAGGCGTACTTCGGCGAGCAGACCCGGGTGTTCGGGCAGGCCTGGGTCAACAAAGACCCCGGGGGGGCGGGTCGCAGAGGATCACGTCGAAGCGCTCGCCTGCGGCGTACGCCGAAGGCGACGGGCCGGGAGCCAGGCACGCCGTCAGGCGAGCGGCGGTCGGCCGCGGCCCGCGGCCAGCCGAACGATGAGCCGCCGCAAGGCCTTCACGTCGAAGGGCTTCTCCATCACGGGCGCGCCGATGGCCTCGAGGCGTCGGCCCAGGCCGCGGCGCGTGACGCCGCCCGTCAGGAAGAGGAAGGCATTGGCCAGGCTCGGCGCGCGCGCGATCGCGCGACGGTACAGCTCCGGGCCATCGATGCCGGGGAGGTTGACGTCACACGCGACGACGTCGAAGTCGGGGCGCGCCGCCAGCAGCTCGAGGGCTTGCTCGCCGCCGTCGACCGTGACGACCTCGCCGAGGGGCGCGAAGAAGCGCGCGTAGGTGCGCAGCAGGCCGGCGTCGTCATCGATGAAGAGCAGCCGCAGCGCGCGCCCCGGCGCCCGCGGGCCAGGCGGGGTCGCCGTCGGCGCTGGCGGGGGGGCCTCCACCTCGGCAGCGCGCGGCAACGTCACCACGAAGGTGGCGCCTTCGCCCTGCCGCCCCTCGACGCGCAGGTGCCCCCCGTGCCCAACGACGATTTCCCGGCTGATGGAGAGCCCCAGGCCGGTGCCGCTCGAGGCGGCCTTGGTGGTGAAGAGGGGGTCGAACACCCGGTGGAGATCCTGCGGCTGAATGCCCGGCCCGTTGTCCGACACCCGAGCCTCCACGCTGTCGCCGACGGGCGTCAGGACGACCCAGATGCGGTTCGTGGCGGCTGGCCGCTCGCCGAAGGCCTGGCAGGCGTTCAGCAGCAGGTTCACGAAGACCTGCGACAGCCGCCCCGCGTGCCCGAGCACGAAGCACCCGGCGCTCGACGACGCCTGCACCTGCGCCCGGGCCTGCAGCTCGGCGCGAGAGAGCCGCAGCGCCGACGCCACGACGTCCGCCAGGTCGAGTCGCTCGCGGCGCGCGTCGTCTCCATGCGCCATGGCCTTCATGTCGGCGACGATCTCGCGCACCCGCGCGACGCCGGCGCGCGCGTCGGCCAGGTCCAGCCTCGAGCGCTCGAGCAGGGCCTCGCCGCCCGCCGCGCGGGCCGCGTGCTCGAACCCCGGCGCCTCGAGCGCCAGCCCGAGCCCATCGAGGCTCGCCTGCACGCACGCGACCGGGTTGTTGATCTCGTGCACGATGCTCGCCGCGAGCTGGCCCGCCGCCACCAGCCGCTCGGTCGACGCCGCGGCCTGCAGGAGCCGGGCGTTCTCCAGGGCCAGCGCGACCGCCGCCGCCAGGAGGCCGGCGCGGGCGAGGTCTCGCCGCGTGAAGGGGCGCTCGTCTTCGACGCGGTTCATGTTCAGCACGCCCAGCACGCGCTGCCCGACGAGCACGGGGTAGACGATGCTCGAGCGCACGCGGCCATGGCTCTGGAGGTCGGCGAAGCGCGGGTCGTCGGCGAGCCCTCGCCCCAGCAGGGCCGGCTCGCCCGTCGCCGCGACGCGCCCGGCGACCCGCTCGTCGAGCCCGACCGTCGCGAGGTGGTGCTCGAGGGGGAGCCCCCTCGCGAACAGCACCACGAGCCGGCCGTCGGCGCCGGGGACCATCAAGCTGACGTCGTCCGCGCCGACCGCGCGCACCGCCGCGTCGACGATGGCCTCGGGCAGGCGCCCCGGATCGCGGGTGGCGATGACCGCCTGCCCCAGGCGATGCAGCTCGGCGGCGCCCAGCTGCTCGCGATGCTCCAGCGCGCGCCGAACGGTCTCGCGCATGACGTTCATGTCGAAGGGCTTCTGGAGGAACTCGAACGCACCGCCCCCGATGCACTCGATGGCCGTCGCGAGGTCGGCGAAGCCCGTCATCACCACGACCTGGGTGTCGGCAGACCGCTGACGCGCCAGGCGCAGCACGTCCACCCCCGACAGGCCTGGCATGCGCAGGTCGGTGATCACCACGTCGAACTCGGTGCGCGCGATGGCCTCGGCGGCCGCCGCCGAGCCGTCGGCGGTCGTCACCTCATGCCCGTCGGCCTCGAGTTCCACGCGGATCAGGTCGCAATTGCCCGCCTCGTCGTCGACCACCAGAATCGTCGCAGCCATGCGTACTGTCCTCGCCGCCGTCCTTCGGCTTTACCGCGGGCGGGGTGACGGTGAAGGTGGTCCCGCAGCCACCCTCGCTGCTGCGGTCGATCAGCCCAGCGTGAGCATGGACGATCTCTCGGACGAAGCTCAAGCCAGAGCCCGTGCCCGGCCCACTGCCCTGGTCTCACCCTGAGGGCGCGTTGCGAGGGGAGCCCGACGACGGCCCATCACGCCACCAGCGCCCTGCCGTGTGGGGCGACGGCCGAGCGCGGGAGGAACTGCGAGTCGTCGATGCCCACGAAGGGCTTGCCCGGCCTGGCGAAGAGGTACCCCTGGAGGTACTCGACGCCCAGGCGGCGCAGGGTGGCGAGCTCGGCCGGCGTCTCGATGGCCTCGGCGATGACGAGCATGTCGAGCTGCTGGGCGAGCAGCACCAGCGAGGTGACGACGGCCTGGTTCGTCTTCGAGCTGTCGACGTCGCGGATCAGGGAGCCGTCGAGCTTCACGTACTCCGGCTTCACCCGTGCCAGCGTGGTGAGGCCGGCGTAGCCCGCGCCGAGATCGTCGACGGCCACGCGGTACCCCAGCGCGTGCAGCGCGGCGATGTGCAGGTCGAGCGTCTCGTCGTGCGCCACCGACGCGCGCTCCGTCAGCTCCAGCACCACCCGGCTCGCGTGGGCCGCCAGCGGCGAGGCCGCGTCGTAGAGCTCGGGGTCCTCCAGGTCTGCCGGGTGGAGGTTGACGAAGACGAGCAGGTCGTCGGCGAGCTGCGTGATGTCGCGGGCCACCGCGGCGCGCACGCGGCGCCCCAGGTCGAAGAGCCGGTGCGTCTTCTCGGCGAGCTCGAGGATCTCGCCCGGGCCCTTCACGCCCGCGGCGCTGGTGCGCAGGAGCGCCTCGTAGGCGTGCGGCCGGCGCTCCGAGTACGAGACGATGGGCTGGTACGCCATCCACAGCCCGGCCAGCGCCGCGTCGAGCTGGAGGCTCAGCGCCTCGACGTCCTCCGCGCGGGCGCGCCGGTGCACGGCCTCGACCACCGCGTGCACGAACTGCTCGGCCTCGAAGGGCTTGGGCAGGTACTTCATCGCGCCGAGGTTCACCGCCGAGATCGCCGACGTCACGTCGGGCGCGCCCGTCATCAGCACGAAGGGCACCGTGGCGTCGTGCTCGCGCGCCGCCCTCAGGAGCGACAGCCCGTCGCCGCCGGGCATGCACAGGTCCGACACGATGGTGTCGTAGCGACCCAGGGCGATGCGCCGCAGCGCCTCCTTCGAGTCGCTCGCCGTCTCGACGGCCAGGCCCGCCCGCGCCAGCATCGCAGCGCAGGCGCGCAGGAAGAACACGTCGTCGTCCACTACCAATACTCGGCCAGTCGTTGGGGTCGTCATCGGCCCTCCTTGACCTGAGGCTCAGCAGGCTTCGTGCCCGGTGGATCACCCTGCAATCGCAACGTGCGGGGTGGGTCAGGCGTGACCCCACGAACCCTGTGACCCCCCCGCCTTACCGCGCGAAGAGAAAGTGGAGCTCCTCGAGGTGGCCCTCGACCAGCTCGGGGAGCGAGCGGGCCAGGCTGTCGAGGCGCACCAGGGCGTTGATGTTGGCGTCGCGGGGCGCCGCCGCCCGGAGCCGATTCGCGAAGGCACGGTTGACGGCCAGCGTCGCGCGGAAGGTGTCGGCCAGGCCCTGGAGCGTCCAGTCGGGCGTCGCGCCGCGCTGCGCCGCGAGGTACTGCCCCAACAGGTACATCGACGTCGCGCGCGTCACCGTCTCGAGCTCGCTGGCGAACGGGAGGTGAAAGCGGACGAGCGGGCGCAGCGAGGTCAGCACCGGGCAGCCCGCCGTCACCATCAGCGCGCCCAGCAGCGAGCTGAGCGCCCCCTGCACCGTGCCGTCGCGCAGCTCGTAGACCCGCTCGGGCACCGTCACGCGCACCGACACCCGCTGGTGCGAGGCGACGTCGGCGAAGCGCGCCACCACCCCGGCCAGCCGCGCCGCCACCGGGCAGGCGGGCGATTGCGCCGCCGAGAGCGGGCACCCCGGGCACTGCTCGAAGTCGAGCCGCGCCCAGTCGGGCCACGCGGCGGCCGCAGGCGCCAGGTCGGCGAGGGTGACGGGGTCGAGCTCGAGGCGAAACTCCGTCGGCAGGCCCTGGTCCATCGGGGTGAACTCGTAGCGGATGACGAAGGCTTCGCCCGGCATGACGGCTGACTCTCCCTGTCGGCCCCGAATATGTCCACCCGGGCCCTCGCCTCGAGGGGGCGGCCGCGGCGCCTACCCTGGCTCGGCCAGCGCCTGGCGCAGCGCCTTGAGGAGCGTCTCGGCCGTGTACGGCTTGGGCACGACGTGCCTGGCGCCGGCGGCGATGGCCCGGGAGACGTTGGCGTCGGCCACCAGCCCTGACGACGCCACGACGCGCACCCGGGGGTCGATGGTCCGCAGCGCGGCGATGGTCGTCGCGCCGTCCATCACCGGCATCGTCATGTCGGTCAGCACCACGGCGACGTCACCGCGGTGCTGCGCGAAGAGCGCCACGGCCTCGGCGCCGTTGGCGGCCAGCAGGGTGCGGTAGCCGAAGCGCTCGAGCGTGCGCCGCGCCACCGTGCGAATGGCCGCCTCGTCGTCGACGACCAGCACCAGCTCGCCGTTGCCCCGCGCGAGCGCCACCGCGGCGTCTACCGGCGCCGGGGAGGAAGGCGCCCCGACGGACGACGGGAGGTATACCTTGAAGCGCGCGCCCTTCGCCGCCTCACTGTCGACGCGAATGAAGCCGCCGTGCTGCTTCACGATGGCGTGCGCGGTCGACAGCCCCAGCCCGGTGCCCTTGCCCACGTCCTTGGTGGTGAAGAAGGGCTCGAAGAGGTGCTCCGCCACGTGCGGCGGAATGCCGGTGCCGGTGTCGGCCACGGTGACGACCACGTAGGGCCCCGGGTGCGCCTCGATGTTCATGTTGGCGTACACCTCGTCGAGCATGGTGCTCTCGAGCGAGATGGTGAGCGTGCCGCCGCGCGGCATGGCGTCGCGCGCGTTCACGCAGAGGTTGGTCAGCACCTGGTGGAGCTGCGAGGCGTCGGCCTCGATGGGCCAGACCTGCGGCGCGACCTCGAGGCGAAAGGCGATGTCCTTGGGGAAGGTCTCGCGGACCATCTTCTGCACCTCGCCCGCGAGGGCCACCAGGTCCACCGGCAGGCGCTGGGCCTCGACGCCGCGCGCGAACGAGAGGAGCTGCTTGACCACGTCGGCCCCGCGCTTCGCCGCCGTGTGGATGTCCTTCAGGTCCTCGCGGCGCGCCGGGTCGGGCTCGTCGAACTGCAGCGACGACGCCGTCATCATGATGGGCGCGAGCACGTTGTTCAGGTCGTGGGCGATGCCGCCGGCCAGCGTGCCGAGGCTCTCGAGGCGCTGCGCGCGCAGGAACTGCTTCTCGAGCGACTTCCGCTCGGTGACGTCGGTGTTGATGGTGAGCACCGACTTCGGGTTGCCCTGCGGGTCTCGCAGGAGCGTCCAGCGGCCCTCGACGATGAGCGTTCGGCCGTCCTTCGCGCGCTGCGACAGCTCCCCGCTCCACTCGCCGCGCTCGAGCACCTGCGCGGTCGCGGCCTCGAAGGCGTCGGGCTCGAGGTCGCGGTAGACGAGGTCGGTGATGCTCAGGCCGAGGGCCTCCGGCCGCGACCACCCGTACTTGCGCTCGGCGGAGCGGTTCCAGAAGAGCACGCGGTGCGAGAGGTCGCGCACGATGATGGCGTCCTGCGCGTGGTCGAGGAGCGTGGCCTGCTCGCGCAGCTGCTCCTGCGGCGCGTCGCGCGCCGTGAGATCGGTCATCGCGCCAATCATTCGCACCGCCTTCCCGGCGGCGTCGCGGAAGACGGCGCCGCGGTCGAGCACCACCGCGATCGAGCCGTCGCGCCGCACCAGCCGGAACTCGTCAGCCCAGTGCGCCGCCCCGCCGTCGAGGGCTGCCCGGAGGCCGCTCACCGCGCGCTGCCGGTCGTCGGGGTGGATGCACTCGAAGAAGGCGGTGATGGTCGCAGCCTCGTCGCGACGTAGCTTCAGGTGCGTCTCGAGGGCGGCGTTCCACCACACCGCGTCGGTGGCGAGGTCCCAGTCCCAGATGGCGTCGCTGGTCACCTCGGCCAGCAGGGTGAAGCGGGCCTCGGCGGCGCGCAGGGCGTCTTTCTCGGCGCGCAGAGCGGTGATGTCGCGGAAGGTGACCGCGAGGCGACCGTCAGCGGGCTGGGCCCGCACCTCGAGCCACCGCCCGCTGGGGGCGTCGTACGCCTCGAAGGTGACGGTGACCGCGCTGACGCGCGCGCGCTCGTAGGCCTGCTGGAAGATCGTGCCCCGGGTCTCGGGGAACACGTCCCAGATCATGGCGCCGAGGAGCTCCTCGCGCGAGCGCCGGAGGATCCGCTCGGCCTCGCCGTTCACGTAGGTGAAGCGCCAGGCCCCGTCGAGGGTGAAGAAGGCGTCGCTCATGCCCTCGAGGGTCAGGGTCAAGTCGCGGGTTCGCGCCGTGGTGGCGGTGACGTCGTCGGCGAGCACGACGCGCACGGCGCGCCCCTCCCACTCGTGGTCCGCCCACACCACGTGCATCCACCGCAGCGAGCCGTCCTTGAGCCGGTGGCGCCTGGGCGCCTCCGAGGCCGACGGCGCCGTCGACGCCCGCAGGGAGGCCAGGATCTGCTCGACGTCTTCAGGCGGGCGGAGGTCCTTGATCGTCAGCGCGAGGAACTCGTCGCGCGTGTAGCCGTACACGCGCAGCGCGGCGTCGTTCACCGCGAGGTAGCGCAGCGTCGCCTTGTCGAAGGCGAACATCGGCAGCGCGTT
>CAYUZK010000064.1:0-15512 GCA_964449625.1 uncultured Archangium sp. | reverse complement strand
TCGACGGCCAGCTCGACCTCGATGCGGCCCTTGCTGCCGGTGGCCTCGGCGGCGTTCACCACGAGGTTCACCAGCAGTTGATGGAGCCGCGCCGCGTGCACCGGCCAGGTGAGCGTCGTGGGGCCCGTGACGGTGAGCACGCGCCCGTGCAGCGCCGAGGCGCCGCGCAGCAGCGCCGTTACCCGGCGCACCTCCTGGGCCACGTCGAGGCTCGCGCGGCCCGTCGCCGGTCGCCCGAGGCCCTTGAGGTCGCGGAACAGCTGCGTCAGCCGCAGCATCGCGTCGCGGCCGTCGGTCGCGATGGCCTTGAGCTCCGGGTCCACCTGGTCGTTCGCGCCCACCTCCTCGAGGGCGGTCAGCACGACGGAGGCGACGTTGTTGGCGTCGTGCGCGAGGGTGGACACGTAGAGGCCGGCCATCGCCTGCCGCTCCGAGGTCAGGAGCAGCTCGCGCGCCCGCCCCATCTCCAGCTCGTCGGCGCGCACGCGCCGCAGCGCCCACCACGCGCCGAGGAAGAGGAGCAGCCCCGTCACCGCGACGAAGGCGACGCCCTTGAGGCGCTCGAGCGCCGCGAGCTCTGAGGCTGAGGACACCAGCGCCTCGGCCACGCGGCCGCTGACGACGATGTACGTGCCGGCGACCCCCACGTAGGCGACCGCCAGCAGCAAGGCGAGGCGCGACGGCGTCATCGGGTGAACCCCCGGAGCGACGCGGCGCCTCCTCGAAGTGCCCCGCCCACTCCGCCGGTCCTCGAGGTCCGCATGGTCCCGGGTCATAGCACCCGGCCCAGGGGGACTTGACCTCTCTTTTCTATCTAAACTATCTTTCCTGTCTCAGCTCTCATATCTCCTTGCCGGCCCCCGATGCCCCTCCGACCCCTCACCTCCCATGAAGTCGCCTCCCTCGTGCAGGTGAGCCCCTCGGCCGTGCTGCGGTGGATCGACCAGGGTCTCCTGCCGGCCTACCGGACGCCGGGGGGCCACCGGCGCGTCGGGGCGAGCGAGCTGGTGGAGTTCCTCAGGTCGCAGCACATGCCGGTGCCGCGCGCCCTCGAGGCGGACGGCGTGCGGGTGCTGGTCATCGACGACGAGCCGCGCTTCCTCGCCTCCCTCAAGGAGGTGCTGCGCCGCGCCGACCCGCGGCTCGAGGTCGAGGTGGCGGAGGGCGCCATCGACGGGCTGCTCAAGGTGGGCTCGCGGCAGCCCGACGTGGTGCTGCTCGACACCTACATGCCGGGCATGGACGGCCTCGAGGTCTGCCGTCGCATCAAGGGCACGGCCGAGACGGCGCACGTGGCGGTGATGGCGATGAGCGGGCGGCGCTCCGACGACCTCGCGCGCCGCTACGCCGAGGCGGGCGCGAGCTGCTTTCTCCAGAAGCCGCTCGACGCGCAGCTCATCCTCACGCGGCTGCGGGAGCTCGGGCTCCTCGACGCGCAGGTGCCGAGGCGGCCATGACGCACGGCAGGTTTCCCCGGGGGGCAACTCACGCAGCGGAGGTGTCTCCATGACGGTACGCCCGGTGTTGGTCATTCACGGAGACGCGGCGCGGCGCAGCGAGGTGAAGGCGCTGCTGCCCGGCTGCGAGGTGCTCGAGGCCGCGACGCGCGCCGAGGCGGTGCCGCTCCTCTCGAGGCACGCGCTGGCGCTGGTGCTCTCCCAGGCGGGCGAGTTCCGCCGGCTGCTGCGTGACCTCGAGCGCCACGCGCCGGGAACGCCGCGCGCGGTGCTCTACCCCGGCGACGCCGAGACGCTGCGGCAGCTGGCCGAGCTCGCGAGCGAGGGCTACGAGTTCTTCACGGTGGCCGAGGGCGCCATGGGCACGGTCCGCGGGCTGGTGGAGCCGCGCGCCTCGCCGCGCCTGCCTCCGAGCCGGCCCCTCAAGGCGCACTTCGTCGCCGGCGCGACGGACTTCGTGGCCGAGGTGGTGGAGCTGGGCCACGAGGGCCTGGGCCTGGCGCTCCCGCCGAGCGCGCCGGTGGAGCTGCTGTCGCCGGGGCTGGAGCTGCACGAGGCGACGGCCTCCGACGGCGACGGCGTGACGCTCGAGCGCCGCACGTGGGTGGTGCGCACGCTCCGCCGCGAGCTGGGCGGTGGCGGGCGCGTGCACGTCGGCGTGAGCGTCGAGCCGTCGCCGCCCGACGTGCGCGAGCGCGCGCCCCTCGTCATTCGCGACGAGGTGCGGGTGCGCGGCCTCCTGCGCCGGGCCGTCGCGCGGGGCGCCGAGTTCGTGCTGCGCACCACCGACGCCGCGGGGCCGACGCTGCAGGCCCAGGCGCAGCTGCTGGCCGACGGGCACCTCGCGCTCCTGGGGCCGCCGCCGCGCGGCCTCGAGCGGGGGGAGATCGGGCTCCTCTCGTTCGAGCTGCTCGGCAGCCAGGTCGAGGGGGCCACGGCGGTCGTCGAGCGCACGGCGGAGCGCCTGGTGGTGACGCCGCCGCGCACGGTGCAGCGGCGGGACCGGCGCGAGGCGCTGCGGGTGCGCGTGCCCCCGGCGGCGGGCATGTCGCTCACGGCGCGCTCGCCGCTGACGGGGCGGGCGTTCTCGGGCCGCGTGGTCGACCTGCACCCGCTCGGGGCGTCCTTCGAGCTGGCCGACGAGGCCGAGGTGCTGCCACCCGGCCTGCACCTGGGCGTGGTGACGCTGCAGCTGGGCCGCGCGAGCTGTCGCGCGGAGGCCGTGGTGCAGGGCGCGCGCCGCGCCGGGGGCGAGACGGGGCCCTGGCGCATCGGGGTGCGGCTGGTGACGCCGGCGGGCGACGACCGGGTGACGCTGCTCGACGCGTGGCTGCGGCTGCTGGTGCCCGGCGTGGTGTGCGGCTCGCGCTTCGAGTTCAGCCGGCTCTGGGCGCTCTTCGAGCGCGAGCAGGTGCGCTTCCCCGACTACCCGCTGGGCGACCCGCGCACGCTCGAGGTGCTCAGCGCGAGCCACCGCGCGCTGGGCGACGGGCGGCACGGGCTCGCGCGCAGCTTCGTCTTCACCGAGGGCGGTGAGGTGCTGGGGCACGCGTCGGGGCTGCGTACGCACTCGAAGACGTGGCTCTCGCAGCACCTCGTGGTGCGCAGCGGGTACCACCGGCAGACGCACATCTCGCAGGCGCTGGTGAACCTGAGCTTCGACTTCGCCGAGGGGCTGGGTGACGTGGAGTACCTGCGGGGGCTGTGGCGCACGTCGAACCGGTGGACGGCGCGCATCTACGGCGCGGCGACGGCGCGGCTGCTCAAGCCCGGCTCGTCGTACCTGGCGTCCTTCACGCCGATGCGGCTCGAGCTCGGCGGCGCGCTGCCCAGCGCGTCGCTTCAGGCCCGCGCCGCGACCGAGGCGGAGTGCGAGGCGCTCCTGGCGCACCTGCGCCGCACGTGGGACCCGCTCCGCCTCGCCGCCGATGACCTGGTCGAGTCGGAGCTGGGCCTCGAGACGCTGCACGGGCGCTACGGCGCCATCGGCCTGGAGCGCTCGCGGCACGTCGGCGTCGTCGAGGGCCCGGGCGGGCCGCGCGGGTGGGTGTTGATCGAGCGCATGAGCCCGGGGCTGTTCTGGGCGGAGTGGTACGACACCTTCCGCCTGGTGCTGGTCGAGCCGGTGGCGGCCGATGCAGACGAAGTCCGGCTCGCCCTCTCGGCGTACGCCATCGGCAGTACGCCGCATGGCGAGCGGGCTGCTACGCACTGTCTCGCTGACGACGCGGACGTCGCCGCGCTGGACCGTGCTGGCTTCGCCACGCTCGGGAAGGTGATGGAGTTCTGCGCCCATCGCTCGATGAACCGGGAAATGACGGCGCAGCTCATCGCCATCTTCGAGCGCATCGCACGACGAGGGCAGGCCGAAGACGTGTCTCGCGGCGGAGAGGAATCGTGACCTATTTGATGGAGGCAGCGGGCGAGGGCCAGCGATTGTTGGCGCAGGAGGCCGCCAACCCCAGCGCGGACCGCCTGCGACTCACTGGTCTGCGTGCCGGAATGAGGGCAGTGGACGTTGGCTGTGGCGCCGGAGCAGTCACCTCCTCGATGCTGGCGCTGGTCGGGTCCGCAGGACATGTCACGGCACTCGAGCCCAGCCCTGAGCGCCTCGAGGAAGCACGCGCTCACGTCGGCAACTCCCCGACCGTCGAGTTTCTCCGCGCGGGCCTGCCTGCGACCGGCCTGGCAGACGGGAGCTTCGACTACGCGTGGTGCCAATACGTCCTCGAGTACTTCAAGGACCCGGCCCCCGCCGTCGCCGAGCTGATACGAATCGTGCGGCCGGGAGGGCGGATCGTCGCGGCTGAGATCGACGGCTTTGGCCTCTCGTACTGGCCAGCGCCCGACGGCGTCGAACGAGGCAAGGAGACGTTCTTGTCAGCGCTCGCGGCCACCGGCTTCGACCTCTTCATCGGGCGCAAGCTGTACGGCCTGTTTCGTTCCGCGGGCCTGGTGGACGTGCGCGTCCACCTCAGTCCCTTTCACGTCACGGCCGGGGCAGCCGACGACCGGCTGCTGGCGGACTGGCAGCAGCGCTTCGAGGTCCTTACGCCCGCGATGGTTCCCGCGTTCGGCGGTGCGGAGGCCTATCGCCGCTTCGCGGACGCCTACCTCGCGCTGCTTCGAGACGAGGATGCCTTCAAGTACTCGGTCACGCTCACGGTCGTCGGCACGCGCCCATGAGTGACGCAGCGACAGCGCCTGGTGCACGTTGGGACACACCAGAACTCGGCGGAAGATCCCTCAAGGTGCTGCTCCTGTACTTCTCGCGGACCTTCGGGCGCGTTCGCCTGGAAGAGGCCTGGCGGGAGGCGCAGCTGCCGCTCTCGCTCGACTACGTCAACGACGAGTCGAACTACGTGTCGGTCGCCTTCCTCGAACGGTTGATGGACGCGCTGGTCCACGCCTCGGGAGACCGGGATTTTCTTGCGAAGGCCGGCAAGCACATCGCCTCTCCGGAGGCGCTCGGCTTTGGCTACTACCTCCTCCGCGGCCTCGGTTCGCCTCAGCTCGCGTACCGAAAGACCATCGAGCTTGCGCCCACCTACAACCGCGTCGGTCGCTTCGAGGTCGAAAGCCAGGGCCCGACGCACTTCACGTTGCGCTACTTGAGCCGCATCCGGGAGCGAGACCAGAACCTGTGCACCGTGCGCAAGGCCAGCTTCGCCGCCTTCCCCCGCATCTGGGGCCTGCCCGACGCCGAGGTGAAGGAGACCCAGTGCCTCGCGCTCGGGGCCGACAGCTGCGTCTACGAGCTGACCTGGCAGGCGCGCCCGCCCCTCACCTGGCGCCGCTGGGCGCTGGGGATCGCGGGGGCGGCGCTCGGCACCGGCATCATCGCCACCGACCTGGGCTCGACGGCGCTCTTCGGCGGCGCGCTCACGCTGGGCGGCTTCTCGCTGGGCGCCTGGCTCGACCTGCGCCGCCTGACCCGCGTGAAGGACGCCCAGCTCGCCGAGCAGACCCAGGGCATGACGCGCTCCATCGAGGAGCTCCAACGCCGCGCCGACGAGGTGCACCAGGCCAACGTCGAGCTCGACCTGCGCGTCGCCGAGCGCACCCGCGAGCTGGGCGAAGCCCTCGAGCGCCTGCGCCGCGTCGACTCGATGAAGAGCGAGTTCTTCGCCAACGTGAGCCACGAGCTCCGCACGCCGCTCACCCTCATCCTCGCGCCGGTGGAGGACAGGCTGGCCCGCGCCACCGAGCCCGCGGAGCGCGCGCTCCTCATCGGGCTGCGGCACAACGCCGAGCGGCTGCTGCGCCTGGTCGACGATCTCCTCGAGCTCAACCGCATCGAGGCCGGGCAGCTGCGCCTCGACATCGCGCCCATCGACCTGGCGGCCCTCATTCGCCAGCAGCTCGCCAGCTTCGGGCAGGCCGCCGGCGCCCGCGGCGTCGCGCTGCTGGCCTCCGTGCCCACGGCCACGCACGACGTCTGGGGCGACCGGCACCGCCTCGAGAGCGTCATCGGCAACCTGCTGGGCAACGCCGTCAAGTACACGCCGTCCGGCGGCCGCGTCACGGTGGGCCTGGCCGAGCGCGAGGGCGAGGTGGTGCTGACGGTCGCCGACACCGGCCCCGGCATCAGCGCCGAAGACCTGCCGCACGTCTTCGAGCGCTTCTTCCAGGGCAGCCACGCCTCGGTGCGCCGCCGCGGCGGCATGGGCATCGGGCTGGCCCTCGCGCAGAACCTCGCCGAGCTGCACGGCGGCTCGGTGGCCGTCGCCAGCCCCCCGGGCCACGGGGCGACCTTCACCCTCACGCTCCCGCGCGGGAAGGACCACATCCGCCCCGACGTGCTCGAGCGCCGCCGCGCCCAGCTCGACGCGCCCAGGGGCCGCCGCGCCGAAGACGCCGCCACCGCCGCCCCGGCGCAGCCCCTCGACGCCGCCGTGCCGCGCCCCGTGCCCGCCTTCACCTTCGAGGGCGGTCGCCGCCCGCGCGTGCTGGTGGTGGAAGACCAGGAGGAGCTGCGCGCGCTGCTCCAGTCGCTGCTCGAGCCCACCTGCGACGTGCAGCTCGCCCATGACGGCGCGGCGGGCCTCGCCCAGGCCCGCGCCACCCTGCCCGACCTGGTGCTGACCGACGTGATGATGCCGGTGCTCGACGGCACGGGCCTGGCGCGCGCGATGAAAGAAGAGCCGGCGCTGCGCTCCACGCCGGTGCTGCTGCTCACCGCCCGGGGCGGCGCGGAGTCGGCCCTCGAGGGCTTCGCCGCCGGCGCCGACGACTACATCGAGAAGCCCTTCCACCCGCGGGTGCTCCTCGCGCGGGTCAACGCCCACCTGCGGCTGCGCGCCCAGGCGCTGCACCTCGCCTCGCAGGCCCGCCTGGCCACGCTGGGCACGCTGGCCGCCGGCGTCGGGCACGAGGTGCGCAACCCCGTCAACGCGGTGCTCAACGGCGTGCGCACGCTGCTCGACCGCGAGGGCGTCGCGCCGGCCGACCAGAGCCTGCTGCGAGCCGTCGAGGAGGGCGCCGGCCGCATCGAGCGCATCAGCGCGGCGCTCCTGCACCACGCGAGCCCCGGCGACCGAGGCGGCTGGCGACCGGTGGACGTGTGCGAGGGGCTCGAGGCGACGCTCGTGCTGTTGCAGCACGAGCTGGGCACGCTGCACGTCGTGCGCGCCTTCCAGGCCCGGCCGCGCGTCGTGGCGCCGGCGGCCGAGCTGAACCAGGTTTTCCTCAACCTCATCGACAACGCCCGCCGGGCCGGCGCGCGCACCGTGTGGCTCACGGTGAAGTCGGCCGACGGCCAGGCGGTGGTGGAGGTGGCCGACGACGGGCCCGGCGTGCCGGCGGACGTGCTGCCCCGCCTGTTCCTCCCCTTCGCCACGGGCCGCGCGCCGAGCGAGGGCACGGGCCTCGGGTTGTACATCGCCACCGAATCGGTCAAACGCTTCGGCGGCACCCTGCGTCACGCGCCTCGGCCTGGCGGCGGCGCGGCGTTCATCGTCACGCTCCCTGAGGAGGTCGCTTGAGCCCGTCCGTGCTGTACGTCGACGACGACGCGTCGAACCTGGTGGTGTTCGCGGCGAGCGTCGGCGCGGTGCTGCCCGTGCTGACGGCCAACACCGGCGAGGCGGCCCTCGCGCTGCTCGCGCGCCACGAGGTGGCGGTGGTGCTGGCCGACCAGCGCATGCCGGGCATGTCGGGCGTCGAGCTGCTCGAGCGCGTGCAGGCCGAGTGGCCCGACGTGGTGCGCGTGATCATCACCGCGTACTCCGACCTCGAGGCCTCCATCGACGCCATCAACCGCGGCCGCGTCGACGCCTACTTCAAGAAGCCGTGGGAGCCGCGGGAGCTCAAGTTGTCCCTCACCGAGGCGCGGCGGCGCTACCAGGAGAAGAAGCGCGCGCGGGAGCTCGAGCAGCGGCTGGTGGCCACCGAGCGGGCCTATGCGCTGGGCGTCGTCGCCGCCGGCGTGGCCCACGAGCTGCGCTCGCCGCTCACGGCCCTCTCGCTCTCGGTGCAGCTCGCGCAGCAGCTCGCGGGAGACCGCCAGCCCGACGAGGCCGCGCGCACCCTGCTCGCCCAGACGCTCGACGACTGCGCCTGGGCCGTGAAGTCCATCGTGGAGATCACCCAGTCGATGGAGCTGTCGACCCGGCGCCGCGAGGCGACGCTCGTCGACCTGAAGGAGGTCGTCGAGTCAGCCGCCGTGTCGGTGCGCGGGGAGCTGCGCGTTCGGGGTCGGCTCGCGCTGGAGCTGGCCGACGTGCCGCCGCTGCGCGCGTCGCGCACGCAGCTGGGCCAGGTGGTGCTCAACCTCCTCGTCAACGCGACGCAGGCGCTCGACGAGGCCCGGCGCGACCTCAACGAGGTGCGCGTCGTGCTCACCCACGAGGCCAGCGGCCTGGTGCTCGCGGTGAGCGACACCGGCGGCGGCATCGCCCCCGAGGCGCTCAGCCGCATCTTCGACCCCTTCTTCACCACGCGCGAGGAGGGCGGCACGGGCCTGGGCCTGGCCATCTCGAAGCGCATCGTCGACGAGCTCGGCGGCACCATCGACGTCTCGGCGGTGCCCGGCGGGGGCACGACCTTCCGCGTGCGCTTGCCGCTGCCCCAGCCGTGAGGCGCCACCGCTCACCCCGGTCGCGGCTCGGGCGGCGGCGGCAGCTCGGCGACGAAGCGGGTGCCCGTCGGCTCGGCAGCCTCGACGCGCAGCGTGCCGCCGTGAGCGGCGACTGCGTGCTGGCAGAAGGCGAGGCCCAGGCCATGCCCCGCGGAAGCGCCGCCGGCCCGCCAGCGCTGGAAGAGCTGGGCGCGGTCCTCCGCCGCCATGCCGGCGCCGTGGTCTCGCACCGACAGCACCAGGCCACCGCCGGGCAGGGCCTGTGCCGTGACCACGATGGGCCCGGCGCTCCGCGCGTGGCGAATGGCGTTGTCGCAGAGGTTGTGCACCACCCGCGCGAGGAGCGCCGGGTCGAAGACGGCGGTGCCCTCGGCCTGCACCTCGAGGTGCCCGGGCGTTGCGCGAAGCTGCAGGCGCGCGAGCTCGAGCGCCTCCTCGAGCCACGCCGCCACCTCGACCTCGCGGCGCATGGGCTCGAGCCCGCGCTCGTCGGCGCGGGCGACGTCGAGCATCGCCAGGGCGAGGCGATGGAGGTGCCGGGCAGCGAGGTGGACGTCGCGCAGCGCCTCGGCGCGGTCTCCGACCTCGAGCTCGGCGTCGAGGAGCCAGCGGCTGTTGTTCAGCACCGGGGTGAGGGTGTTCTTGAGATCGTGCACGAGGGACGCCGTGAAGCGCGCCCGTTCAGCCTCGAGGCTGCGCAGCCGGGCGTTGAGCGCCTCGAGCTCCGCGGCGCGGGCCGCCGCCACCCGCTGGAGCCGCACGAGCTCGAGCTGGCTGCCGACCCGCGCGACGACCTCGCTGAACTCGAAGGGCTTGGTGACGTAGTCCACCGCACCGGCGAGAAAGGCCTCCACCTTCGTCTCGGGGTCGCGCTCGCTGCTGACGAAGACCACCGGGAGCCTCGGCGCGCCTTCGCGGCGCCGCAGGCGCCGGCACACCTCGAGCCCGTCGAGGTCGGCCATGTGCAGGTCGAGGAGCACCAGGTCAGGCGTTCGCGCAGCCACCTGGGCCAGGGCCTCATGGCCCCCGTTGGCGCGTCGCACGTCGTAGCCGTTGGCCTCCAGGAGCGTCGAGAGGATCTCCAGCGATTCGGGCGAGTCATCCACCACCAGCACGCTCTCCGGCGACCCCATGACTCCGCTCCCCACTCTCCCCTGAATTGGGGAGGTCATTGTGGATCCAGTGGCGACGCGCGGCCAGTTCGGCCCCCCCGGGTCACGCTGACTCCGCTCGCGGCCACGACCCGGGAACGGGTCAGTGGTTCCGGCGGGTTGGGCGCGGCCTGGCGACTGCACCGGCTCGGAGGCGGAGGTGCTCCCATGAACCACGCCCCACGTCCTTCCTTCAGCCACGGCGACGTCGTGTCGGCCCAGTGGCCCCCGTTCCTGGTGATCGGCACGCTGGCCACGCTCCTCACCGAGCGGCCGGTGGTGCCGCCGCCGCCCGAGCCGGCGGAGCACTGCCTCGCCGCGCCCGCCGCCGCGCCCCAGCCCCAGGCCTTCGTCGTGCCGCCGGCCGCCCCGGAAGCCCCGGAGGCCGAGAGCGATCCGGCGGCCGTGGCGTCGAGCGCGGAGTACCTGCGGCGGGGCAAGCGCTTCGCGGAGCGGGAGCGGTGGCCCGAGGCGCTCGTCGCCTACACCTGGGCCCGCGACGTCGACCCACGGAACGCGGCGGCCCACCTCGGCCGGGCGCTGGTGTTCGTGGAGCTGGGCCGGCTCCAGGAGGCCAACCGGGCCGCGACGCGGGCCCTGGCCCTCTCGGCGGATCGCAGTGAGGTCCTCGTGCTCCAGGGGCTGTTGGCGCAGCTCAAGGGACACCCGGCCGACGCGCGCGCCCGCTACGAGGCCGCGCTGGCGGCGGCGCCGACGGGCCCCTGGGCCGACGAGCTGCGCGTGATCCTCAACAGCGGGCCGGGGTCGTCGGCCAGGGTGATGAGGCCGTGACCGCCGGGTGTAGGCTGGGCGAAGACGCGACGCGTGAGGCGAGGAGGGCGATACCGATGGCAGGCGAGCTCGACTTTCGGACCTTCATCGAGGGCGCCCTCGAGGGCACCCTGGTCTTCGATCGCCAGGGGCACGTGCGCTACTCGAACCCGGCGCTGCGCCGCGAGCTGGGCTACCCGGCCGACGCCGAGCTGCCGGCCGGCTTCAACTGGGGCCGGCTCTTCGCGCCCGAGGCGCACGCCACCATCCAGGCCTGGCTCTCGACGTTCTACGCGGCGCAGAGCCGGGACCGCTTCAGCGGCGCCTTCGCCCTCGAGGTCGTGCGCGCCGACAGCCGGCGCTTCCTCGCGCAGATCGACCTTTCAGGGCAGTGGGACGGCGACGAGCCGGTCTTCGTGCTGGCGCTGCGCGACCTGTCGGACACGGTGCGGGTGGACGCCGCGCTGCGCGACCTCCGCCACGACTTCCGCACCTTCATCGACCACCTGCCGGAGGCGATCCTCATCGTGCGCAGGGAGCGCATCGTGCACGCGAGCCCCGCCCTCGAGCGCCTGCTCGGGGTCAAGCCCGGGAGCCTGGTGGCGCGCACGGCCGACTCCTTCGTCATTCCCGAGGAGCGGCCGGCCTTCCGCGCCGAGCTGTTCGAGCTCGAGCGCGTCGGGGGCGTCGTGGAGCCCTCGCACTCGCGTTGGCTGCGGGCTGACGGCGAGGTGATCACCGTCACCCGGAGCCTGTCGGTGGTCGACTTCGACGGCCAGCGCGCGTGCGTGGTGGTGGCGCGGCACAACGTGCTGACCCGCACCCTGGCCGAGCGCAGCGAGCAGCTCGAGCGCATGATGGCGCTCACCACGCTGGCCGCCGGCGTGGGCCACGAGATCAACAACCCGATGGCCTACGTCACGGCGAACCTGACGCAGCTCGCGGGCGAGCTCGAGTCGCTCCGGGCCGAGCTGCCCGAGCTGATCGAATCGAAGGACCCGGCGGGCGCGGGGCGGCTCGTGCGCGCCACGCAGCGGCTCGGCGCCATGGGCGAGCTCGTCTCCGACGCCCAGCAGGGCGCGACGCGCGTGCGCGACATCGTGATGAGCCTGCGGGTCTTCGCCACGGCGGCTGAGAGCCCCCGGGAGTTCGTCGACGTGCAGGAGGTGCTGGAGACGGCCCTGAGCCTGGCCTGGGAGGCCCTGCGGCGCACGGCCGTGGTGGCGCGCGACTACCGCGAGGTGCCCCCGGTCAAGGCCAGCGAGGCGCGCCTGCTCCAGGTCTTCGGCGGCATCATCAGCAACGCCATGCACGCGCTGGAGGCCGCCGCGGGCCCGCAGCGCCAGCTCTCGGTGCGCCTGGGCACGGAGGGCGAGCACGTCGTCGTCGTCTTCGAGGACACCGGCGTGGGCATGAAGCCCGAGGAGCTCGCGCGGGCCTTCGACCCCTTCTACACGACGCGCCCCGTGGGCCGCGGCATGGGCCTGGGCCTCTTCATCGCGCAGTCGGCGGTGACGGGCTGGGGTGGCCAGGTGACGGCGACGAGCGCGCCGGGCAAGGGCACCACCGTGCGCCTGGTGCTCCCCGCCGCGCCCGTGTCCATGCGCACGCCGCCGCCCCGCTTCGAGGCGCCGCGGCGGCGGGTGCTGCTCGTCGACGACGAGCCGAGCGTCACCCGGGCGCTGCGCCGCTCGCTGCTGGGGCACCATGAGGTCATCGAGGCCTCGAGCGCCCGCGAGGCGCTGGCGCTCCTGGAGGCCGGCAAGACCTTCGACGCGGTGGTGTGCGACGTGGTGATGCCCGAGATGACGGGCGTCGACTTCGTCGCGGCCCTCCGCGCCGTCGCGCCGAACCTCGCCGGGCGGGTGGTGCTGATGACCGGCGGGGTCACCTCCAGGGCACTCGCCCAGTCGCTGCGCGAGCTCGGCGCGCCGGTGCTCGACAAGCCCTTCGAGACCTCGGCGCTCCTCGCGGCCTTGAACCGCTGCT
Source organism: uncultured Archangium sp. (assembly GCA_964449625.1). Classification (GTDB taxonomy): domain Bacteria; phylum Myxococcota; class Myxococcia; order Myxococcales; family Myxococcaceae; genus Archangium_A. The sequence goes on along the minus strand of CAYUZK010000064.1, from coordinate 3,066 downwards.
TCGCCGCGACGCCCGTGGCCTGAAGGCGTGGCGGTGGGGGCGTTCGGCTGACGGGGAGGTGGTCGGCCGAGCGGCGGGGCGTTCGGGTCGCTCCGCCGGGCGTGCGACGCGGGCTGTGGGCCGCGTCCGCTGGCTGAGGGACCTCGGCTTCGTGCCCGGGTTCTTCCTGCGCCGGCTCGTCGGGCACCCGCCGCGCGATCTGGGCTCACTCCCGGCGCGATCGCGGCGAAGCGCTTCGTGGTTGGCCGTCGCAGCCTCCTGCCCTCAGCGCTGACTCGCGTGCGCCCGTGTTCGGAGCACCCCGAGCGAGGGCCGCAGCAACGAGGAGGAGGGGGCCCGGCCCATTTCCGCGTGTACCCAGTGAGTACAAATTTGTACTCACTGAGTACGCGTCGAAATCTTCGACCCGCCCCCCTCCTCGTCTCGTGTGCACCCGCGCCAGGGACGCAGCGGTCGCGCGGCCTCGCCGTCGCGCCCCACCGTCGCATCGCGTCGCCTGGAGCGCGCCCCCATGGTCCATCGCTTCGTCCCGTGGATCCCCTCGCACGAAGTCGAGGGGCTGATGGACGCGAGCACCGCCTCGACCCTCCATCGCACCCGCCTCCTCGGGGGCTGGTGCACGAGGACCGCGAGGCATCGGTTCAGCTGGCGGTCCAGCTCACCCCGCGACGGGCAGCACGACCCGAACCCGCGCCCCGCCTTCGGGCCGGTTCTCCGCCTGCACGTCGCCCCCGAGGGAGCGCACGTACCGGCGGGCGATGCTCAGCGTGAGGCCCATGCCCGCGCCGTCGGTCTTGGTCGTCAAGAACGGGGTGAAGACGCGCTCGAGCACCTCCGGCGCGAAGCCCGGGCCGTTGTCGGACACCTCCAGCACGAGCGCCCAGTCGCGCGCCGTGGCCGCCACCTCGACGACGGGTGAGCTCCGCGCGGGCTTCTGGCTCTCGAGCGCCTGGGCCGCGTTGAGCACCAGGCCGACGAGCACGTGCGTGAGGCGCTCGGGGTCGACGGCGATGGCGGGCAACGGCGCCGTGAAGCTCGACCGGAGCGCGATGGGCGGCTTGACGCGCAGCGCCGCCAGGCCCATTGCGTCGGCCAGGAGCTGCTCCACCGCCACGGCCTCACGGGCGGGCGGCGCCTCCTGGGCGAAGGCCTTGAGCTGCACCACCACCAGCCGGATGCGCTCCAGGGCCGAGGCGGTATCGGAGAAGAGCTCGCCGAGCTCCGCAGGCGTCGCCGAGGAGTCGGGCCGCGGCTGCACCTCGGCGGCGACGTACTCGAGGTTCGCCTTCACCACGGCGAGCGGGTTGTTCACCTCGTGCGCCACGCCCGCGGCCAGCTGCCCCAGGAGGGCGAGGTGCTCGGACTTCTCGGCGTGCGTGCGCTGGGCCTCCAGCTCCAGGCGCAGCGCGCGCTCCTGCTCGATGGCCGCCTCGCCGCGCTCGAGGGTCTCGATGAGCTGCGCGCGCACCTTCCCCGACTCCGCCACCCCGACGGCGCCCGCGACCCCGAGCATGGCGACGGCCGGGAGCCAGCGCGCGTAGGTCTCGGCCGGAGCGCCATCGGCCCAGAAGACGAGCGCCAGGCCGCCCAGGAGCACCCCGTGGCTGAGCAGCACGGTGCTTCGGCGGCTCTCGAACAGCACCGCCACCGCCACGCCCAGGGCCGGGACGAAGGGCATCAACACCGACGAGGCGCCGCCGTGGAGCTCGAGGAGCGCGAGCACCCACACCACCAGCACCAGGCTGCCGGCGCACTCGCCCCAGCGCTGGCGCAGGCGGCTCTGGGCCGGGAGCTCGCCGACCAGCCAGAGCGCCAGCGCCCCGGCCAGCCGCACGAAGACGGCCACCCCGAGGTGCGCCACGGGTTCGAGGAACTCCGTCACCACGAGCGCCGCGACGACGACCGCCACGGTGCGGAACCGGAGCTGGCGCATGCGCTGGATAGGGGAGAGGTCCACGCCGGCGCCGAGTGCAAGTCCCGCTCCCGGGGATGAGGAGGGGCCAGGCCGACCCAAGCCATGGGAAGCACGAGCCCCAGTTCTGGGTGCTCGCCGGCCAGCCTGGGGTCAGCTCGACCCAGAGGCGGGTGATTGACCCATGGGGCAACTCGCCCAAGTGGGTGGAATCCGCCCGAGGTGAACGTGGCCTCCGCCGTGCAGGGTCGGGGAGTACAAGGAGGAGCACCCGTGAACGTCGTCTTGTGGGTCGATGACCGACCAGAACAGAGCGAACCGCTGCGCAGGTCCGGGGCTGAAGGCGCCTCCTGGAGCTCGCAGGTGGTCTCGAGCCTCGACGGCGACACCGTGGCGCTCAAGCCGCCGGACGCCTGCGTGGTGGTGGTGCGAGGCGACGCCGGGGTGTGGGCCCTCTCGCGGCTGCGGGAGCGGTGGCCGCGGGCGCCGCGGATCGCCGTGCTGGCGACGGACGACCGGCAGCTCGCGGTGCGGGCGGTGAACGAGGGCCGGGCCACCAGCCTCCTGGCGGCCGACGCGACGGGAGACGAGCTGCGCCGGATCCTCGAGGGCGCGTCGAGCCAGGACCACGACGCCGCGAGCGCGCGCTCCCCGTTCCTCGACGCCCTCGTCGACGAGCGGGTGCGCCTCATCGCCCGGGCCAAGCGCGAGTGGGAGCTGACCTTCGACGCCCTCGCGGTGCCCGTGGCGCTCGTCGACGCGACGGGCCGCCTGGTGCGCGCGAACCGGGCCACGGCGCGGGCCGCGACCCTCGACGTGCGCGAGCTCCCGGGGCAGCCCTACGCGCAGGCGCTCTACGGCCTCTCGGCGGCGCCCGCCACCTGCCCCGTCGCGCGGGTGCTGGCGGGTGAAGAGGAGGCCGAGGCCGAGCTGGCCGCGAGCGAAGGCCGCGTGCTGAGCGTTCGCGCCTTCCGCGGGAGCGAGCCGGACGTCGCCGTGTGCACGGTGGAGGACGTCACGCAGGAGAAGGTGCAGCTGCGCTCCTCCTTTCACACCGAGAAGATGGTGGCCCTGGGCCAGCTCGCTGGCGGCGTCGCGCACGAGATCAACAACCCGCTGGCCACCATCCTCGCCTTCAGCAGCCTGCTCAAGGG
>CAYUZK010000063.1:0-27630 GCA_964449625.1 uncultured Archangium sp. | reverse complement strand
GGGCGGCCGGCGCGGGGCTCGGCGGGCTGGCGACCGCGGCGGCCTCGGGCAGACAGTCACCCGACGCGCAGCCCTCGGCGCTGCCCTCGGGGGCGAAGAGACGCACGTCCCCGCCCTCCGGGGCGCGGGCTGACGCTTCAGGCGCGAGCGGGGCGCGGGCTGACGCTTCAGGTGCGAGCGGGGCGCGGGCTGACGGTTCAGGTGCGAGCGGGGCGCGGGCTGACGCTTCAGGTGCGAGCGGGGCGCGGGCTGACGCTTCAGGCGCGAGCGGGGCGCGGGCTGGCGCTTCAGGCGCGAGCGGGCTGCGGGCCGGCGCTTCAGGTGCGAGCGAGGCTCGGGCCGGCGCTTCAGGCGCGAAAGGGGCCCGGGCTGGAGCGACCTCCGGGCGCTCCGGCAGACGGCGAGGCGACGGCGCCTCCGGCCAGCTTCTCGACCCTGGCGACGAGCTCGGGCAGCGAGCCGGCGGGGGCGAGATAGAGCCCCTTGAGCAGCGCCATCTCGAGGGCGAGCTTCGGCTGCGGCGCGCGGGCGACCTCCCAGACGGCGCCGTGCACCACGTCGAAGAGGCGCGCGAGCTGCGCGGCGTCGGCCTCGCGGGCGAGCGCCAGCACCGCGTCGCGATCGGCGTCGGCGAGCTCCTCGGGCGCCTGCCCGGTGGCCTTGGCCACGAAGAGGTGCCGCAGGTGGTGCGCGAGGTCCTCCGCGAGGCGGCGCAGGTCGACGCCGCGGGTCCACATCTCCTCGACGCCCCGAAGCAGCGCGCCGGCGTCGCGCTTCACCAGCGCCGCGGCGAAGCCGTGCACCGCGGTGCGGTCGATGGTGCCCAGGGCCTCGGCCACCTCCTCGTCGCCAGGCGTCGTGCCGCAGGCCGAGAGGATCTGGTCGAGCAGCGAGAGCGCGTCGCGCATGCCGCCCTCGGACTGCCGCACGATGAGCGAGAGCGCCGAGCCCGAGATCTTCACCTTCTCGAGGGCGCAGATCTCCTGCAGGCGCTTGAGCATCGCGGCCGCCGAGATGCGCCGGAAGTTGTGGCGCTGGCACCGCGAGAGGATGGTGTCCGGGAGCTTGTCGGCCTCGGTGGTGGCGAAGATGAACTTCACGTGCGCCGGCGGCTCCTCGAGGGTCTTGAGGAGCGCGTTGAAGGCCGCCTGCGAGAGCATGTGCACTTCGTCGATGATGTAGATCTTGAAGCGGTCGCGCTGCGGGAGGTACTTCGCGTTCTCGCGGATCTCGCGCACGTTCTCGACGCCGTTGTTCGAGGCGCCGTCGATCTCCGCCACGTCGGTGGCCGTGCCGTCGCGGATCTCGGTGCACGCGCGGCACTCGCCGCAGGGCTGAGCGGTGGGGCCCTTCTCGCAGTTGAGCGCGCGGGCGAGCAGGCGCGCCGCCGTCGTCTTGCCCACGCCCCGCGGGCCCGCGAAGAGGTAGGCGTGGGCCACGCGGTCGAGCTTGATGGCGTTCTCGACGGTGCGGACCACGTGCTCCTGGCCCGTCATCTCCTCGAAGGCCTGGGGCCGGTACTTGCGCGCGAGAACCGTGTAGCTCATGGCCGGGCCTTGTAGCCCGACCGGAGGCCGGGGAGATCGCCGATCATCGACGGGGGGCCGAGGTCAGGGCGTGGCGTACACGTAGGCGAAGCACATCTCGTCGTCGGTGCCCTCGCCCCAGGTGACGCGGGTGCCCGTGGGGTTGTCCCAGGTGCAGCTCATGGTGAGCGACTGCCCGGCGGCGAGCGTGTACGGGCTTTGGCGGAAGTACTGCGTCTGCCAGTGGAAGTCCCACCGGGGGATGTCCACCAGGCAGTCGTTCGCCGCGCCGCCGCGCAGGCTGATCTTCTTCCCCTTGGTGTGCATGTGGGGGAGGAACCCGTAGAGCTTGATGGGGATGCCGAACTGGTTGGGGAAGGCGCGGCTGTAGCTGTAGTCGACCGCGTTGGCGGGGATGGAGAAGCCGCTGGCCACCAGCGGCAGCAGGTAGGCGTTCGTCTCGGTGCCCGTGCCGTACATGAGCTTCATCGAGGTCTGGTCGGGCGCGCGGCCGTTGGCGGTGTTGTAGTGGACCTGCATCGCCAGCACCTCGTCGGGCTGAATGCGGATGCCCGTGTTCGCCGGGTAGACGACGGCCGAGCCGCCGGGGGCCCAGGCGCCGAGCGTGGCGCTCGTGGTGACGTCGGCCCCGCCGAAGCACTGCCAGCCGGCCGTGGTGTCCTCCGCGTCCTTCGTCTGCGCGGCGGCGCGCTTCACCACGTAGACGATGACGTGGTGCACGACGGTCTTGTTGCCGGGGAGAATGTCGTAGCCCGCCACCACCGTGGTGCCGGCCACGGCCGGGTCCACGATGAAGCAGCGGTAGTCGTCGGTGAGCGTGGCGCTCGGGGTGTAGGCCACCGGCATCTGCAGGGTGGCGTCCACCCGCGGCAGCGCGTCGCCCGTGCCCATGAGGGGCGGCGGCGCGTCGGCCGGGTTGCCCTCGGGCGCGCCGGCCTGGGCCCAGGCGTCGATGACCTGAATCTCCGCGGCGCTCAGCGCCCGGGAGTCGCGGTACGGGCCCGCGCAGCTCTCGTCGGCGAGCCACGGGGGCATGCGCTTGTTCACCACGGCGTCGGCCATGGCGCCCGACATCGCCGACGCGGCCGCGTAGCTGTCGAGCGGGAAGGGCGCGATGCCGCCGTTGACGTGGCAGCCCAGGCAGCGCGCCTGCACCACCGGCAGCACGTCCTTGTACCAGGTGGGGCCCGAGGCCGAGCCGCCGCCTGCGCCGCCGCCCGTCGCGGCGCCGCCACCGCCGGTCGCCGCGCCGCCCCCACTCCCGCCGTCGCCTCCGGAAGGAACGACGCACGCAGAGAGGATCAGCACGGCAGCGGTGAGGAGCGGTCGGAGCGTCATGGAACCGCTGACTTGACCAGAGTCAACGGGGGACAGGCAACCGCCGGGGCGTGTAGAAGCCCCCGCTCCTCATGGAAGCCCTCGTCATGACCCTGCTCACGGCCGCGCCCATCACCGACGCCGCGTTCCTCCGGGAGTACGCCGAGACGCGCCGCTACCTCGCCGGGCGGCCGGTGGCCGTGCGCGTGACGCCCGACGGCAGGTCGGCGCTCTTCCTGCGCAGCGAGGCGAAGGACTCGCGGCAGATGCTCTTCGAGCTCGACCTGGCGACCGGCGAGGCGAAGGTGCTGCTGACGCCCGAGGCGGTGCTCCAGGGCGCGGCGGAGCGGCTCACGGCCGCCGAGAAGGCCCGCCTCGAGCGGCAGCGGGTGTCGGCGCGCGGCTTCACCAGCTACCAGCTCTCGCCCGACGGGGCCCGGCTCCTCGTGGCGCTGTCGGGCCGGCTCTACGTCGTGGAGCGGGCCAGCGGGCGCGTCACCGAGCTGGCCACCGGGCGTGGCGCCTGCCTCGACCCGAAGTTCAGCCCCGACGGTAAGCGCGTGGCCTATGTGCGCGAGCACGACGTGCACGTGGTGGAGCTCGAGAAGAACGTCGAGCGCCGCGTGACGAAGGGCGGCACCGAGGCGAAGCCCCACGGCCTGGCGGAGTTCGTCGCCCAGGAGGAGATGTCGCGCTTCTCGGGCTACTGGCTCAGCCCCGACGGCCAGGCCGTGGCCTTTCAGGAGACGGATCACTCGGGCGTGGAGGTCTTCAGCATCAATGATCCCATGCACCCCGAGGTGCAGGCCGACCAGTTCTTCTACCCGCGGCCCGGCAAGCAGAACGCCGTGGTGACGCTGGGCGTGCAGAAGCGCTCTGGCGGCGCGCCCACCTGGGTGCGCTGGGACGCGGCCGAGTACCCCTACCTCGCCACGGTGACGTGGAAAGACGGGCCGCTGACCCTCGTGGTGCAGAACCGCGCGCAGACGAAGGCGCTGGTGCTCTCGGCCGACCCGAAGACCGGGAAGACCACGCAGCTCCACACCGAGGAGGACGCGGCGTGGCTCAACCTCGACCAGGCCGTGCCGCTCTGGTGGAAGGGCGAGGGCTTCTTCTGGCGCACCGAGCGCAACGGCGCCCCGGAGCTCGAGCTGCGCAGGCCCGACGGTAGCCTCGCGGCGTCGTGGGTGAAGCCCGAAGCGGGCCTGGACAAGGTGGTGGGCTTCGACGCGGCGACGAAGACGCTCTACTTCACGGGCGGCCCCAACCCGACGGCGAACGCGCTCTTCCGGGTGGTGGCTGGGGGCGCGCCGGAGCTGGTCAAGACGCCGGCCGCGCCGCTCTCGCTCAGCGTCGCCACCCTCACTGGCGACGGCAAGCGCCTGGCGGTGACGCACACCTCGACCCGGGCCATGCCCGCGACGGCGGTGGTGGACCCCGCCACGGGCGCGGCGACCCCGGTGCCCTCGGTGGCGGTGGAGCCGCAGCTCCAGGTCAACCTGGAGATCTTCCAGCTCGAGGGCGACGGGCCGTGGGCGGCGGTGCTCAAGCCCCGCGGCTTCGTGAAGGGCAAGAAGTACCCGGTCATCTTGAACGTGTACGGCGGCCCGCATCACCTCGAGGTGCTGCAGACCAGGCGCGAGAACCTCGTGCTCCAGTGGCTCGCCGACCAGGGCTTCATCGTGGTGAAGGCCGACGGCCGCGGCACGCCGCGGCGCACGCGCGAGTGGGAGCGCGCCATCAAGCACGACTTCGCCACCGAGGTGTCGGCCATGCAGGTCGACGCGCTGAAGGCCATCGCGAAGCGCGTTCCAGAGCTGGATCTCGCGCGCGTCGGCGCCTACGGCTGGAGCTTCGGCGGCTACCTCTCGGCGCTCCTCGCCCTCAAGCACGGCGACACCGTGAAGAGCGCGGTGGCGGGCGCCCCGGTGGTGGACTGGCTCGACTACGACACGCACTACACCGAGCGGTACCTGGGCGTGCCCGACGCGCACCCGAAGGCCTACGCGGTGAGCTCGCTGCTCTCGTACGTGAAGGACGCGAAGCGGCCCATCCTCCTCATGCACGGCACCGCCGACGACAACGTCTACTTCCTCCACACGCTCAAGCTGTCCGACGCGATGTTCAAGGCCGGCAAGGCGCACAGCGTGCTGCCGCTGACCAACTTCACGCACATGGTGCCCGACCCGCTGGTGATGGAGCGCCAGTGGGAGCGCATCGCCACCTGGTTCAAGGAGACGCTGTGACGCGCAAGCTCGACCCCGCCTTCGTCGAAGACTGCCCCTACGGCCCCGAGGGCCTGCTGCTCGACGAGATCCTCGAGATCGACAAGGCCGCCGGCCGCGTGGTGGCCACCATGCCCGTGCACGCCGAGCTGCCGCTCACCAACACCCAGCGCGCGCACCCGGTGCGGCACCCGCGGCACCTGAGCGGCGGCCTCATGGTGCACATGACGGGCATGATGGGCTTCCTCCACGCCTACTACTGCCTCGACCTGCGCCACGCCGAGGGCTGGGTGGGCTACGGCGCGAAGATCCACGAGGCGCGCTTCCTCGCCCTGGCCGAGCCCGGCGAGCCCCTGGTGCTCACGGCCACCGCCACGCGCTCCCGCCGCCTGCGCGACTCGTACATGACCCGCTACACCTTCGACTTCACGCAGGCCGGCAAGGCCGTCTACTTCGGCGACCAGACCGCGGTGTGGATGAAGGTCGGCTCGCAGCTGCCCGCGTTCTTCAGCGTCGGCAGCGCGGGCTGACGGCGCCGCCGCCCGGCCCGGGGCGCCTGGCGGTACACTCGCTGCGCATGGCTCCGCGTCGGCTCCGCCAGTGTGCGTCGTGCGAGCGCGCCCTCGAGCCGGGCGAGCTGCACTACCGCTTCGCCGTCGCCCTGGAGGGCGAGCAGGACGTGCTCGACGCTGGTGACGGCGGCCCGGCAGCGCTCGAGGCGGTGCTCGCGCAGGTCGAGCGCGGCCCAGACGACCCGACGGCCTGGGACGAGCAGGTGCACTGGGAGCGCAGCGGCGTCCTCTGCCCGGGGTGCCGGGCGCGGCTCGTCGGCTTCCTCGGTGGGGCCCGGGGCGAGCCGCACTGAGCTCGCGCCTGCACCGCGATTCTCGTTGCGCGGGCGCGCAGCCCTGCGCAACGTCGCCCGATGACGACCATCGCGTGGCTGGGAACGGGGTTGTTGGGCTCAGGCTTCGTCAAGGCCGCCCTCGGGCGCCAGCAGACCGTGCGCGTGTGGAATCGCACGGCCTCGAAGGCCGAGCCCCTGCGCGCGGCGGGTGCGTTCCTCGCGTCGACGGCGGCCGAGGCCGTCGCCGGCGCCGAGCGCGTGCACCTGTGCCTCTCCGATGACGCGGCCGTCGACGCGGTCCTCGACGAGCTCCTGCGCGTGCCCGGGTTCAAGGGCCCCGTCATCGACCACACGACGGTGACGCCCCGTGGCGCCGCGGAGAGGGCGAAGCGGCTCGCGGAGCGCGGCGTCGAGTTCCTCGCGTGCCCGGTCTTCATGGGCCCCCTGAACGCGGCCGAGGCCTCGGGGCGCATGCTGTGTGCCGGGGCTCCCGAGCTCGTCGAGCGGCTCGCCCCCGCCCTGCGCGCCATGACCGGCGAGCTGGTGCTCATGGGCGCCGACGCGCGCGTGCCCTGCACCTACAAGCTCATCGGCAACGCGATGATCATCGGGCTCTCGGGCCTCACGGCTGACGCCTTCGCGCTCGCGCACGGCGCCGACCTCGCGCCGAAGGACGTGCTCGCGTTCCTCAGCACGTTCTCGTTCGGGCCCCTCGTCAGCGGGCGGGGCGCGCGCATGGCGCAGGGAGACTACGCGCCGAGCTTCGAGCTCTCGATGGCAAGGAAGGACGTGCGGCTGATGCAGGAGACTGCCGCGCCGCGGCCACTCGCGGTGCTCGACGGGCTCGGCGCGCGCATGGACGCGCTCCTGGCCAGCGGCCACGGCGCGAAGGACCTCGGCGCCCTGGCCGTCGAGACGCTGCCACCCCGCGGGTGACCTTGCGCTCGGGAGTCGTCTCGAGCGGACAGCGGCCCTGAAGACGGCGGCGCGCTCTGTTCCGTTCGCGCAGGCTGACGCGCGCGTGCCTCTCGACTTGGGCGAGGGTTGCCGCCTGACGAGGCGATGAGCCAGTGAGCGCGCCGGGGCAATCGTGTGTGTTGGACCACAGGGGTGTGTGGTTCAACACGCACGGTTCCTCAACTGGGCATCTCGGACCGGGTCTGGCTCCGGACCGGTAGGCCCAGCTGCACGCGCCGGGTCTCACCGCATCGAGCATCGGGCTCGAATGCTCGTCACCCATACGCCCAGGGTGTCGTGCGGAGGGGCACGCCCGGGGGAGCAAGGCCCCTGAGGACTCGCTCGACCGCCACCCTCAGGGCTTTCGCGAGCCCCGCGCCGTCACCGCGGCCGCTTGAAGCACAGCCACGTCGCGCCGCCGCCCACCGAGCTGCCGTTCTGCACCACCGGCGGCCGGAAGGTGGTCGACACGAGCTCCCACCCCTCGTCGCCGGCCTTCTCGAGGTGCGTGTTGGTCGGCACGCCGTCCACGTCCTGGCACCAGTGCTCCCAGCGGTGCACGGCGCGCCCGTCGGCGATGGCCCTGGGCACCTGGAAGGCCACGGTGGTGGCGCAGCCCGCGAGGAACGCCACCACCACCACCAGCCGCTCGCGCCTCATCGCGTGGCCCCGCCGAGGGCCCAGGTGAGCGACACGTAGCCGCCCTCGCGCAGCGGCACCGCGGCCACCACCGGCGCCTCGGCCGGCGCGCCGAGGGCGAACATGAGCGCCGCTGAGGCCACGCCGGCGACCGCCACGCCGGTGAACACGTACCCCAGCGTCGCCTCGAGCTTGCCCGCGTCGCGCCAGCTCGAGGCCAGCTCCGGCGGCGCGGTGCCGTCGAGGAGCGCCGCGTGGCGGCCGCTCGCCGAGACCAGCAGGCCCGTGGCCGCGCCGGCAGACGCGAGGCCCACCACGCCGGGGATCCACGCCAGCGCCCGCGCGGAGGGCCCTGCGGCCGCGGGCGTCGTCACCGCCGGCGGCGGCTGGTTGCGCGCCCGCTCCTCGGCCTCGACGCGCTTCACCTCCGCCAGCCGCGCGGCCTCCTCGTCGGCCCGCTTCTTCTCCTCCGCCGCCCGGCGCTCCTCCTCGAGGCGCTCGGCCTCGAGCGTGGGCGCCAGGAGCTTGCGCACGCTCGCGCGGGCCTTCTCGGCGACGGCCTGCACCTTGGGGCCGACCTCCACCGGCAGCTTGGCGTCGAGGTTCACCGAGAAGCCGGCCTTGAAGGCCGCGAGCGCCTTCTCTTCGCGGCCCATGTCGGCCAGCACGACGCCCTCGAGCAGCGACACCCGGGCCTCGTCGTCGGCGCCGGTGGCCTTCGCCTTCGCCTTGGTGAGCTGCTTGAGCGCCTTCTCGTACTCGAGGTTCTCGTAGAGCGTGATGGCGGCGTTGAAGTACTTCTTCACCTCGGTGCCCTGGGCGGCGGCGGTGAAGGAGGCGAGGGCGACCGCGAGGGCGAAGGGGCGCATGGGGGTCACTCCGACAGGTTGTGCTTCACCACGTTCTCGCCCGGCTTGAGCGCCAGGTCGAGCGTGACGTTCTTGCCGAGCTTCGCGTTGACGAGCCGCAGCTTGTGCTTGCCCGCGGGCACGGTCACCGGCGGCAGCGGCGTGTCGCCCAGCAGCTTGTCGTCGAGGTAGACGGTCGCGTAGGGCCGCACGCGAAGCTCCAGCCTCGCGGGCCGCGCGGCGACGGGCCGGGTCGGCTCCACGGCGATGGGCGCCACCACCACCGCGGCCTCGCCGGCGTCGCTGGGCGTCGGCTCCGCGAGCCCCGCGTCGAGGACCAGCTCGGCGAGGGCGCCGGCGTCCACCACCGGCGCGGGCGTCGTCGTGGGCGTCGTCGCCCCCGCCTGCGGCGCAGTGGGCCCGCCGCGCGAGAGGGCCATGTACGCCGCCGCGGTGAGGCCGAGCAGGCCCACCGCGAGGCCGATGGCGAGGCCCGCCTTCGGGGTCTTCGCCTCGGCCACCTGCCGGAGCGCGGTGTTCGACAGGCCCGTGCTCCCAGCGCCGGTGGGGAGCTGCCGGTCAGCGGGCGGGGCGGCCCGGGGCTTCGCGGGCGAGGAGGGGACGCCGCCGGGGCGCTCCTGCGACGTGCCGCTGGGCGTGGTGGCGCTGAGCGCGGCGTCGAGGCTCCCCTCGCTGGAGGGCGTCGTCGGCTCGCCGTCTCCGGCGAAGAGGAACTCGACGAGGCTGGCGATGTCGCGCGTGCCCACCACCTGCCCGGTGGACTGGATGAAGTGCTCGAGGTCGTTCTGCAGCGCGGCGGCCGACGGGTAGCGGGCCTCGCGGCTCTTCTCGAGGCAGCGGGTGATGATGGCCTCGAGCGCGGGGGGGCAGTCGGGGCGGTAGACCGTCGGCCGGTCGAGCGGCTTGGCGCTCATCAGCGCCTGGATGATGCTGACCTCGCTCGTGGCGTCGAAGGGCATGCCCCCGGTGACGAGCTCGTAGAGGACGATGCCCAGGGCGAAGAGGTCGCTGCGGCGGTCGAGCGGCTCGCGGGCGAGCTGCTCGGGCGGCATGTACGCCATCTTCCCCTTGATCATGCCCGACTTGGTGAGGTGGGGCTGGGTGGTGGCCTTGGCGATGCCGAAGTCGACCACCTTCACCGCGCCGCTGCGCGAGACGAGCACGTTGTCGGGGCTGATGTCGCGGTGCACGAGGTTCAAGAAGGCGCCGTCTTCGCCGCGGAGCTCGTGGGCGTGGTGCAGCCCCTCGGCCGCGAGGGCGACGATGCGGGCCGCCAGCGCGAAGCCGACGGGGCCCTCTTGCCGGCGCGCGGCCTGGTTCAGCACGCGCAGGTTCGGCCCGTCGATGTACTCCATGGCCAGGTAGTACTGGCCGTCGGCCTGCCCGAAGTCGAAGATCTGCACGAGGTTCGGGTGGTTGAGCTGCGCGGCGAGCCGGGCCTCGCCCAGGAACATCTCGGTGAAGCGCGGGTCGTCGTTGAAGTGGGGGAGGATGCGCTTGACCACGCACTTCTTCTGAAAGCCCATCGGCCCGTCGGCGCGCGCCAGGAAGACCTCGGCCATGCCGCCGGTGGCCAGCTTGCGCAGCAGCGTGTACTTGCCGAGGGTCGTCGTCACGGGGCGGGCTACTCGAAGTTGAGCGCGCGCTCGAAGTCGGCGGGGTTCGACGCGCCCGCGCGGGCCACCTCGAGGGTGATGACGCCGGCCCGGTACAGCTCCGAGAGGTGCTGGTCGAAGGACTGCATGCCGTAGGTGGTGCGGCCCTTCTCGATGGCGTCCTTGAGCGAGCCGGTGCGGCTGGCCTCGAGGATGTACTCCTGCACCGTCTTGGTCTGCACCATGATCTCCATGGCCAGGGCCATGCCGCGGCCGTCGGCGCGGGGCAGCAGCCGTTGCGAGATGGTGGCCTTGAGCGACTCGGCGATGCGCCCGCGCACCGCGTTCTGCTCGTCGCCCGGGTAGAACGAGAGCAGGCGCCCGATGGTCTTCACCGCGTCGGTGGTGTGCACCGTGGCGAGCACGAGGTGGCCGGTCTCGGCGGCCTTGAGCGCGATGTCGACGGTCTCGTGGTCGCGCATCTCGCCCACGAGGATGACGTCGGGGTCCTGCCGGAGCGCCGAGCGCAGCGCGACGGCGAAGTTGTCGGTGTCGAGGCCGATCTCCCGCTGGCTCACCGACGCGCGGATGTTCTTGTGCACGAACTCGATGGGGTCCTCGATGGTGAGGATGTGCACCGAGTCTTGCGCGTTGATGGCGTTGATCATCGCCGCCAGCGTCGTCGTCTTGCCCGAGCCCGTGGCGCCGGTGACGAGCACCAGCCCGCGCTCGTTGCCCGAGATGGCCTTGATGATGGGCGGCAGGTTCAGGCTCTCGAGCGTGGGCACGTCGGTGGGGATCACGCGCAGCACCAAGGCGAGCGAGCCGCGCTGCCGGTAGACGTTGACGCGGAAGCGCGCCACCCCGGGCAGGGCGTAGGAGCTGTCGTACTCCTGGAGCGTGTCGATGCCCGTCTGCACCGCGGGGTCGGCGATGACGTTGAGCGCGAGCTGCCGGGTGTGCACTGGCATGAGCTTGTCGCCCTTGATGGCGCGGAGCTGGCCGGTGACGCGGTAGGTCGGCGGGTCTCCGGGCCGGAAGTGGATGTCGGAGGCGCCGTTCTGCACGCCGTAGGTCAACAGCTTGTTCATCGTCGCGACGTCCACGCCGGCTCCTGGTGCGAATGGGGGTGCTGCGGCCGCGCAGCATAGGGGCGTTGCCGAGGCGCCATCGGCACAAAAGAAAACAAGGGCCCGGTCCCCCGACCGAGCCCTTGTAGTGTTCACCAGCGCTGAGGCCGACTCAGGCCGCGCGAACGTTCTGTGCCTGGAGGCCCTTGGGGCCCTTGGTCACCTCGAACTGCACCTTCTGGCCTTCCGCCAGGGTGCGGAACCCATCCATCTGGATGGCGGTGTGGTGGCAGAAGACGTCTTCGCCCCCCCCATCCTGCACGATGAAACCAAAACCCTTCGAGTCGTTGAACCACTTCACGGTACCAGTTGCCATTTCACATTCCTTCTTCAGTTCCAGGCGGCAGACACCGACTGGACCCCCCGCGCTTCCTGCCGGAAGGCAATCGGGGAAACTACCCAAGGCGATTTTGAGAAGTCCATGCCCCCCCCTGCTGATCAGCACGGCGCGGCGCGTCAGAGCCCCCTAAGGGGGGGATAGACGGTCTTCGTTCTCTCGGGCGTGGTACATGCGACCGTTGACCACGCGCGCCTACAGGCTCACTCGGCAGGAAGACGACCAGGGGGCCGCGGTGATCGCCCTTGCCGGGAAGCTGACGTTCGAAGAGGCCAGCGCGCTGTGGGGCGAGATGACGACGAGCCTCGAGGCCGTCAAGCAGGGGGAGCGCCTCGACTTCGACATGACGGAGGTGGAGGCGGTGGACGGCGGCTCGATGGCGCTGCTGGTGGCCCTGCGAGCCGACCTGCACCGGCGCGGCGCGACCTCGGAGTTCATCGGCGCCGCCGAGCAGATCCAGCAGATCGTCGAGCTCTACCGCGGCGACGTGAAGGTGGGGCCGCGCCGGCGCCGCATCGCGCGCGGCGTGCTCGACCAGCTGGGCGGGGCCACGCTGGCGGTGCTGTCGGGGTTCAAGGAGGTCTTCGCGTTCTTCGGGCAGGCCCTGGTCGCCGGGGCGGCGGTGATCGCCCGGCCGAGCTCCGCCAACTGGCGGGAGCTGCCGGCGACCATGGAGAAGGCCGGGGCCGACGCGGTGCCCATCGTGGTGCTGGTGAACTTCCTCGTCGGCCTGGTGATGGGGTTCCAGGGCGCGGTGCAGCTCAAGCAGTTCGGCGCCAACATCTACGTCGCCGACCTGGTGGGGTTGTCGATCACCCGCGAGCTGGGGCCGCTGATGACGGCCATCCTCGTGTGCGGGCGCTCGGGCGCCGCCTTCGCCGCGGAGCTGGGCTCGATGAAGGTGTCGGAGGAGATCGACGCCCTGCGCACCATGGGCTTTGGCCCCATGCGCTTCCTCGTGCTGCCGCGGACCCTGGGGCTGGTGCTGGTGCTGCCCGTGCTGACCCTGCTGGGCGACGCCGTGGGCATCCTCGGTGGGCTGGTGGTGGGGGTGCTCAGCCTCGACCTCACCATCGTCGGCTACCTGGCCGAGACCCGGAAGGCGATCGAGCTGTGGGACGTCTTCTCGGGCGTGATCAAGAGCGTGCTCTTCGCGCTCGTCATCGCGCTGGTGGCCTGCCAGCAGGGGCTCGCCACCACCGGCGGCGCCGAGGGCGTCGGCCGGCGCACCACCTCGTCGGTGGTCTCGATCCTCTTCGGGATCATCCTGGTCGATGCGTGCTTCACCGTCTTCTTCCACTGGGTGGCCTCGTGAGCCCGCTCATCAAGGTCAGCGACCTGTCGATGGGGTGGGACGACACGGCCCTGCTCGAGCACGCCAGCTTCGAGGTGGACCGCGGAGAGATCTTCGTCATCCTCGGGGGCAGCGGCTGCGGCAAGTCGACGCTGCTGCGCGTGCTCACCGGCCTCGAGTCGCCGCTGGCCGGCACCGTCGAGATCGACGGCGTCACCGGCACGCAGCTGGGCGTGGGGCGCCCCGAGTTCGGGGTGATGTTCCAGTCGGGGGCGCTGCTGGGCTCGATGACGGTGGGCGAGAACCTCGCGCTGCAGCTCAAGGAGTGGACCGACCTGCCCACCGACGCGATCAACGTCATCGTCCGCGCGAAGCTGCGGCTGGTGGGGCTGGAGCGGGCCGAGGACAAGCTGCCGGCGGAGCTGTCGGGCGGCATGAAGAAGCGCGCGGCCATCGCCCGGGCCATGGTGCTCGAGCCCTCGCTGCTCTTCCTCGACGAGCCCTCGGCGGGCCTCGACCCGGTGAGCTCCTTCGAGCTCGACGAGCTGATCCTCTCGCTCAACCGCGCGCTCGGGTTGACCGTGGTGATGGTCTCGCACGAGCTCGAGAGCGTCTTCAACGTCGCGACGAGCTGCATCATGCTCGACCAGGAGACCCGGAGCATCCTCGCGCGCGGCGACCCCCGGGCGCTGCGCGATCACTCCCCCGAGCCGCGGGTGAGCGCCTTCTTCAACCGCCGCGCGGCCCCTCCGCTCGCGGCCCCGCCCTCTGCCCCTTGAACGAGCCGCCATGAGCACGCCCATCAATCACTGGAAGCTCGGTCTCTTCGTGGTGGTCGGCATCGCCGCGACGCTGGGCGCCGTCGTCTTCTTCGGCGGCCGCGCGTTCCAGAAGGAGACCGTGTCGTACAAGACCTTCTTCGACGAGTCGGTGCAGGGCCTCGAGCTCGGCTCGCCGGTGAAGTTCCGCGGCGTCACCATCGGCAGCGTCGTGGCCATCGACGTCGCCTCCGACCGCCGCCACGTCGAGGTCACCTACGAGCTGGGGGTGAAGGTGCTCGACGCCCTGGGCCTGGCCGTGCAGAAGCTCTTCGGCGAGAAGCGGCGGCTGCACATTCCCCCCGACCTGCGCGCGCAGCTCGCGGCCACCGGCATCACGGGGGTCAAGTTCATCCAGCTCGACTTCTTCGAGGAGAAGGCCAACCCGCCGCTGGTGGTGCCCTTCAAGGTGCCCGAGAACCACATCCCCGCGGTGGGCTCGATGATGAAGAACCTCGAAGACTCCGTGGTGCGCGCCGTGGACAACTTCCCCGCGGTGGTGGCGCAGCTGCTCTCGGTGCTCGACCGGGTCAACGCCATCCTCACGGACCTCGAGGGCGAGCGGCTCCCCCAGCGGCTGGGCGAGACGGTGACGCTGATCAACGCGCTGGTGAAGGACGTGAACGGCGCCCTGGTGGAGCTCGCCCCCGGCAAGCTCTCGAAGGACGCGCAGGCCGCGCTGCAGAACCTGAACGAGTCCATCACCCACCTCAACGACGTGCTCCGCCGGGTGGGCGGCGACCGGGGCCTGGCGGCGAGCCTGCAGCAGACCTCCGACTCCGTCGGCGCCATGGCCGAGAAGGCCGACCGGGTGGGGCCGGCCATCGAAGACGCCTCCCGCGACGTGCAGGGCGCCGCGCGCGCGGTGCAGCGCCTCGCCGACGCCCTGGAATTGGACCCCGACATGCTCCTCAAGGGCCGTGGAAAGCGGAGCCCCAAATGATGACGCGCCTCCTGCCGTTGACGCTCACGCTCGCGCTGTGCAGCTGCGCGCTCTTGTCGAAGGGCGAGGTGGGCACGCGGCGCTACTTCACCCCGGAGCGCCCGGCCGCGACCCCGGGGCCCGCCGTGGCCGCCTCGAGCCTCGAGCTGCGCCTGGGCCGCGTCACCGCGGGGGCCTGCGGCTCGGAGGCGATCATGACCCGCGAGTCGCCCACCGAGGTCGCCTTCCACCCGGAGAACCGGTGGACGGAGCGGCCCGAGGTCTACGTGCGGCGGGCGCTGGGGCGCGCGCTCTTCGAGGCGCGGGGCCTGCGCAGCGTGGCGCGCGGCGCGGCGCCGGTGCTGGAGGTCGAGCTGTTGGAGTTCGAGGCCGTGCGCGGGCCCTCGCCCGTCGCCCGCCTGCGGCTGGCCTGGGTGCTGGGCGACGAGCGGGTGGCCTGGGTGCAGCAGACGCGCACCTTCGAGCGGCCGCTCGCCGGAGGGAAGGCCGGCGACGACGGCGAGGCCCTCGCCCGGGCGCTCGGCGAGGCGCTGCACGAGGCGGTGGAGGCCGTCGCCAGCCAGGTGTCCGCCGAGCTCGAGCGGCGCCCGGCCCCGGCGACGAACTGAAGGGCTGGCCCTTCAGACCTCCATCAGGAGGCGCTCGGGAGCCTCGAGGCACTCCTTGATGCGCACGAGGAACTGCACGGCCTCGCGCCCGTCGATGAGGCGGTGATCGTACGAGAGCGCCAGGTACATCATGGGCCGGGCGACGATCTGCCCGTCGCGCACCACCGCGCGCTCCTGGATGTTGTGCATGCCCAGGATGCCCGTCTGGGGCGGGTTCAAGATGGGCGTCGAGAGCATCGAGCCGAAGATGCCGCCGTTGCTGATGGTGAAGGTGCCGCCCTGGAGGTCGGCGAGCTGCAGCTTGTCGGCCTTCGCCTTCTGGCCGTACTCGGCGATGGCCTTCTCGAGCTCGGCCATGGACTTCTGGTCGACGTCGCGCACCACCGGCACCACCAGGCCGCGGCTGCCCGACACGGCCACGCCCACGTCGTAGTAGTGGTGGAAGACGACCTCTTCGCCGTCGATGGAGGCGTTGACCGCGGGGAAGGTGCGCAGCGCCTCGACGGCGGCCTTCACGAAGAAGCTCATGAAGCCCAGCTTCACGCCGTGCTTCTTCTCGAAGCGCTCGCCGAACTCCTTGCGCAGCCGCATCACGCTGCTCATGTCCACCTCGTTGAAGGTGGTGAGGATGGCGGCGCTCGACTGGGCCTGGAGCAGCCGCTCGGCCACGCGCTTGCGCAGGGGCGTCATCTTCACGCGCTCCTCGCCCCGCGGGCCCGAGGGCGCCCCCAGCGGCGTGCTCGCCGGCGCCTTCGCCTGGGCAGGGCCGCTGGCCGCCTTGAGCACGTCGTCCTTCATCACCCGGCCCTGCGCGCCGGAGCCCTGCAGGGTGGCGGGGTCGATGCCCTTGTCGGCGGCCACCGCGCGGGCCACCGGCGTCACCAGCGCGCCCGTGCTGCTCGGGGCGGCGGCCGGGGCCGGGGTCGCGGCGGGCGCAGCGGCGGGGGCCTTCGCCGGGGCGGCGGCCTTCGCGGCGCCGGCCTTCGTCTCGTCGATGGTGCCGATGACGTCGCCGATCTTCACCTTCGCGCCCTCGGTGGCGGTCAGCGTCTCGATGACCCCGGCCGAGGCGGCCTGCACGTCGATGGTGACCTTGTCGGTCTCGAGCACCGCGATGGGCTCGTCGACGGCGACGGCGTCGCCGACCTGCTTGTGGAACTTGCCGATGATGGCCTCGGTGATCGACTCACCCAGCGTGGGCACGATGATTTCGACGGACATGAGGTGTGCAGCCTTTCAGGACAGCGCTTCGTCGACGAGCAGCTTCTGCTCGTACTGGTGCGAAGAGAGGAAACCGGTGGCGGGGCTCGCGCTCTCGGGGCGGCCCACGTACTTGACTGACGGGCGCCGCGGCAGCTCGGCCGCCAGCGCCAGGAGCGGCTCGAGGAGGTAGCGCCAGGCGCCGGCGTTGCGCGGCTCTTCCTGCACCCACCACACCTCGGTGGCCGCCGGGTACGAGGCGAGCACCGCGCGGAGCTCGGGCTCGGGCAGCGGGTAGAGCTGCTCGAGGCGCGCGATGGCCGTGGTGTGGGTCTTCGCCGCGTCGCGCTGCTTGACCAGGTCGAAGTAGACCTTGCCGCTGCACAGCAGCACGCGCCGCACCTGCCCGGGGTCCACCGCGGCGTTCGTCTCGCCGATGACGCGCTGGAAGCCGCCGGTGGTGAAGGCCGACCAGGGGCTGGTGGCCTCGGCCAGGCGCAGGAGGCTCTTGGGCGTCATCACCACCAGCGGCTTGCGGATGCGGCGCACCACCTGCCGGCGGAGCAGGTGGAAGATCTGCGCCGAGCTCGTCGGGTAGCAGACCTGGAGGTGGTCCTCGGCGGCGAGCTCGAGGAAGCGCTCCAGGCGCGCGGAGCTGTGCTCCGGGCCTGCGCCCTCGTAGCCGTGGGGCAGCAGGAGCGAGAGCCCGCTCATGCGCTTCCACTTGTCTTCGCTGGCCGCGAGGAACTGATCGATCATCACCTGCGCGTTGTTCACGAAGTCGCCGAACTGCGCCTCCCACGCGACGAGCGCGTCGGGGCAGTCGAGCGAGTAGCCGTACTCGAAGGCCACGCAGGCCATCTCGGACAAGGGCGAGTTCACCACCGTGGCCAGCCCCGGCCGCACGTCGCCTAAGGGGAAGGCGGTGCGCCCCGTCTTCTGATCGTGCAGCACGGCCTGGCGGTGGGCGAAGGTGCCGCGCTCGGTGTCCTGGCCGGTGACGCGCACCCGGTGGCCCTCGTCGAGCAGCGTGGCGTAGGCCAGCGTCTCGCCGGTGCCCCAGTCGACGTTCTCGGAGTCGGCCAGCATGCGCTGCCGCTTGTCGATGACGCCCTTCTGCACGTTGGGGTGCAGCACGAAGCCCTCGGGCGTGGTGGCCAGGGGCCCCAGGAGCTGCTTGAGCTTCGCGACGGGCACGCCGGTGTCCACCTGCGGGGTGTCCTTGTCGGCGCCGCCCCGGTACGTCTTCCACACGCCCTGGAGGTGGTCGGGGTCCTTCACCAGGCTCTGGGCCTTCGACTTGGTGAAGGCGTCGGCGAACTGCTGCGTGACCTCGTCGAGGAGCGCCTTGGCGCCTGCGGCGTCGAGGCGGCCCTTCTGCTCGAGCTGCTCGGCGTAGAGCGCGCGCACCGGCTTCCGGCCGGTGATGAGCTCGTACATCTTCGGCTGCGTGAAGCGGGGCTCGTCGCCCTCGTTGTGGCCGTACTTGCGGTAACAGACGAGGTCGATGACCACGTCGGTGTTGAACTTCTGCCGGTACTCGGTGGCCAGCCGCATCACGTGCACGCACGCCTCGGCGTCGTCACCGTTGACGTGGAAGATGGGGATGTCGAGCATCGACGCCTGGCTCGTGCAGTAGAGCGGGGTGCGGCCCTGGCGCGCCTCGGTGGTGTAGCCGACCTGGTTGTTGATGATGAGGTGAATGGTGCCGCCCGTGTCGTAGGCCTCGAGGCCCGACAGGTTGAGCGTCTCGGCCACGAGCCCCTGGCCGGCGAAGGCCGCGTCACCGTGGATGACGAAGGGCACCACGGCGCGCTTCGCCTCCGCCCCGCCACCCTGGCGGTCCTGCTTGGCGCGCACGCGCCCCTCGACCACCGGGTGCACGAAGCCCAGGTGCGAGGGGTTGAAGGCCATCGTCAGGTGCACCGCGTCGCCGTGGGAGGTGACCAGGTCCTTCGAGTAGCCCATGTGGTACTTCACGTCGTGGCGGTTGAGGTACTGCCGCGGGTCCTGGGGCCCGGAGATCTCCGCGAAGATCTCCTCCGCCGGCTTGCCCATGATGTTGGCGAGCACGTTGAGGCGCCCGCGGTGGGCCATGCCGAAGACGACCTCCTTGACGCCCAGCCGGCCGCCGAGCTCGAGGAAGGCGTCGATCATCGCCACCTGCACCTCGCCGCCCTCGGCCGAGAAGCGCTTCTGGGCGGGGAACTTGGTGTGGATGGTGGTCTCGAAGGTCTCGGCCTCGGTGAGCTTGCGCAAGATGCGCACCTGCTCGGCCGGCGAGAAGTCGGTGGTGTTCGCCGTGGCCTCCATGCGCTCGAGCAGCCAGCGCCGCTTCACGGAGTCGTACATGTGCACGAACTCCACGCCGATGTGGTGCGCGTAGGTGCGGCGCAGCTTCTCGAGGAGCGCGCCCACCTTCACGCTGGGCGGGTCGAAGGTGTCGAGCGGCGAGACGACGCCGTTGAGCTCGGCCTCGCTGAAGTGGTCCTTCGAGGTGAGGCCGACGTCGGCCACGTGCGGCAGCGCCTGCCGGGGCACGCCCAGCGGGTCGAGCTGCGCCTGGAGGTGCCCGCGGAGCCGGAAGGCGATGACCGTCTGGTCCACCTTCGACTGGAGCGTCATGTCGCCGGTGCGCGCCGCCGCCGCCTGCGGCCCGTTGACGCGCCTGGGGGCGGGCAGGGTGAGCCCGTCGATGATCAGGGGTTTCCCTTCGCGCGTGAGCGTGCTGAAGAGCGCTCGCCAGGACGGCTCGACCGACCCGGGGTCGGCCAGGAAACGGGAGTACAGCGCTTCGATGAAATCGATGTTGGCGCCGGTGAGGTACGAATCGGGCAGTGTCGCCATGAGCAGGGCCTTTTATGCGGAGGCGAGGTATCGCTCCATGTTTCGTTTGATCTGCGCGGTGGCTGTTCTAACGACCTCGTCGGCGCTTGCCGACCCGCCGAAGTTCAGCCAGGGCGGCTTCAACTTCGATCTCCGCTACGGCCCCGGCTGGTGGGAGATGGACGCCGCCCACGTCGCCGCCCAGGCGGGCCCGCTCGGCAGCCAGTTCGTCGGGCAGCTCGCCGCCGGCAACCGGACGGAGGCCTCGCACACCCTGGGCCTCGCGCTCGCCTACAACATCCTCGGGCACGCCTCGCTCGGGGTCGACTTCACGGCCACCGGCTGGAACGTGTTCAACGCGGCCCGCGGCGGCGCCGGCTTCCTCACCGGCAAGCTCGCCTGGCACCCGCTCGAGCTGTTCTTCCTCAACAAGGAGCAGCGGCCCATTCCGCTCGACTTCAACACCAGCTTCGCCGTGGGCTACGGCATCGCCGGCGGCGGCGGCAGCCCGTCGCTGGGCATGGACGGCGTGGTGTTCCAGTGGGGGCTCGACGTGCAGTACTTCTTCGCGCGCTACTTCGCGCTCGGCGCCTACGTGAAGGGCACCTTCTTCGACTGGCGCAAGCTGTACACCGACTTCGACAATCAGGTCTTCGTCGAGCTGCCCAACGGCTCGGGCGGCAACTTCTGGTCGCTGGGCTTCACGCTGACCTTCCGCGCCGGGGAGTGAGGCGTGCTAGAGGCGCGCCCCATGCTCCTCACCGGCAAGAAGCTCCTCATCACCGGCGTCCTCACGCCGCAGTCCATCGCCTTCTCCGTCGCCGAGCACGCGCTCGCGCAGGGGGCCGAGGTGATGCTCACCTCCTTTGGCCGCCCCATGTCGCTCACCCAGCGCACGGCGAAGAAGCTCTCGCCGGTGCCCGAGGTGCTGGAGCTCGACGTCACCAACGCCGCGCACTTCCCCGCGCTGCACGACACCGTCAAGCAGAAGTGGGGCCGCCTCGACGGCGTGCTGCACGCCATCGCCTTCGCGCCCGAAGACGCGCTGGGCGGCAAGTTCCTCACCACGCCCTGGGAGTCGGTGGCGCAGGCCTTCCGCGTCTCGGCCTTCTCGCTCAAGGAGCTCTCGGCCGCCCTCGCGCCGCTCTTCGACCAGGGCGGCGGCATCGTGACGCTCGACTTCGACAACTCCACGCAGGCCTGGCCGCTCTACGACTGGATGGGCGTGTGCAAGGCCGGCCTCGAGGCCACCGTGCGCTACCTCGCGCGCGACCTGGGCCCCAAGAAGATCCGCGTCAACGCGCTCGCCGCCGGCCCCATCGCCACCATCGCCGCCAAGGGTATTCCCGGGTTCAAGTACCTCGAGAACACCTGGGGCCAGCAGGCGCCCCTGGGGTGGGACGCGCGCAGCGACGCCTCCATCGACGCCGTGGCCCGCACCGCCTGCGTGCTCATGTCGGACTGGATGCCCGGCACCACCGGCGAGCTCATTCGCGTCGACGGCGGCTTCCACGCCATGGGCGCCCGGCCCATCGACCTCGCCACGGTGTTGGCCGAAGAGAAGGCCTCTTCGTAATTCTCAAAGTCCGAGAGCGGCCCGGCCCCTCTTGACGTGTAGGCCCATGTCGGCACAAAGGACGTCATGCTTCGCACGACGCTCTGGGTCTTCCTCGCCGCCGCCGTCCTCTCGCTCTCTGGCTGCACCTGCGCCGCGCCGGGCAGCTGCACGACCCAGCAGGACTGCGTCGACCCCTCGGCCCCGAAGTGCGACGAGCAGTTGGGCGTGTGCGTGGCCTGCGTGCTCGACGCGCACTGCGAGCCCGGCTTCGTGTGCCTCAACGGCGGCTGCGCGGCGGGCTGCTCGCCCACCGAAGATCGCTGCGGCCCCAACCAGGTGTGCGCGCCCGGCGTGGGCTGCGTGGAGTGCGCGGTCGACGCGCAGTGCGGCGTGGGCCAGGTCTGCACCAACAACGTCTGCGCGGCCGGCTGCTCGGCCATGAACCCCACCTGCCCGCCGGGCCTGGTCTGCAACACCGTCGCGGGCGTGTGCGTGGAGTGCCTCGACAACACCCAGTGCCCGGGCGCGCCGCTGACGGTGTGCAACCCCGCGACGAGCACCTGCGTGCAGTGCGCGAGCAACACCGACTGCACCGACCCGTCGCGGCCCATCTGCCAGCCCACCACCAACACCTGCGTGGGCTGCCTGGTGAACGGCGACTGCCCCTCGGGCGTGTGCCACCAGAACCAGTGCGTGCAGTGCACCAGCGACGCGCAGTGCGGCGGGCTCACCCCGCGCTGCGACCAGGGCACCAACCGCTGCGTGGCCTGCCTGCCGGGCGCCACCGACAACTGCCCCACCGGCCAGTACTGCCGGCCCGACAACACCTGCGAGCAGGGCTGCAAGACCGGCGCGGACTGCCCCTCGGGCGTGTGCCTGCCGGATCGCTCGTGCCAGGGCTGCACCGCCGACGCCCAGTGCGCCGCCGGCAAGGTCTGCCAGAACGGCACCTGCGTGGGCTCCTGCGGCGCGGGCACCCAGTGCGCCACCGGGCAGACGTGCTGCCCCAGCGGGCGCTGTGAGAACCTGGTGGCGTCGGCCAACAACTGCGGCGCCTGCGGCATCACCTGCGGCGCAGGCCAGGCCTGCTGCAACTCGCAGTGCAAGGCGCTGACGACGCGCACCGACTGCGGCGGCTGCGGCGTGGTCTGCGGGGTGGACCAGTTCTGCGACGGTACGAGCTGCAAGACTCAGACGTTCCCCAACTTCTGCGCGAACCAGAACGTGGTCGCCATCCGCGACGGCATCCCCCTCGACAACGCGGCCACCGTCGTCCTCGCCTCCACCATTCAGCAGTACTGCTCGGCCAGCACGCAGCTCACCTTCGCCGACGACACGGACCCGACGGTGGTGGACCAGGCGACGGGCGCGCTCCTGCTGGGCGGCGGCTACACCGTGGTGACGGCCGGCGGCCCCTTCCCCAACCTGCCGGTGAAGTGGCTCGAGCGCACCCAGAAGGTGACGAAGGTGTACTTCGCCAGCAACCTCCAGGGCAGCGAGTTCTACTTCAAGCAGCGCCTGGCGGCCGATGCGGGCGTGCCCGACCCGACGCTGGTGACGCGCGCGCAGTCCGCGTGCAGCCAGGCCCAGGGCGACGGCGGCACCCTGGGCGCCCATCAGGACGTCTTCCTCCTCGAGCTGGCGACCGACCCGGCCTCGGGCACCCTGGCCCTCATCGGCTACGGCCTGTGCAGCCCCGGCAACGGCACGCAGGCGGCGGCCTGGTACTGGGCCAACGTGATGCTGCCCAACCGCGCCTCGTACCCCGACAGCTGGTACCTCTACGAGTGGACGGACAGCAACCGCGACGGGCAGCCCAGCGCGCCGGGCACCGACACGTGGACGATGCTCCACAGCGGCCGCTGAGCCGGCGCCTTCGACGTCAGAGCCAGCCGGCGGCGACGTAGCTCTCGGCGCTGCGGCGCAGCGAGTCGGCGATGGTGCGCCGGGGCTGGTAGCCCAGAAGGCGCCTGGCCTTGTCGATGCGGCAGGTCCAGCCGGGGGCGAGGAGCTGTCGCGCCAGCTTGCGGTTCAACGGCAGCTTGCGGCCCGTGGTGTTCGACACCACGTCGGCGGCCGAGCCGAGCGCGCGCAGGAGCGCCTCGGGCACCGGCAGCGTGCGCGGCGACACCTGGAGCGCGTCGCCCACCAGGCGCATGAGCTCCTCGACGCTGGCCGTCTCGTCCGAGGCGCAGAAGAAGGCCTGGCCCACGGCCTCGGGCCGGTCGGCCTGGAGCAGGAGCTGGGCGACGACGTCTTCGACGTCCACGAAGGACAGCTTGCGCTCGGCGCCGCCGAGGCGGAGCACGAAGCCCTTCTTGACGATCTTGAAGAAGGGGAGGTTCTCGTGGTCGCCGGGCCCGAGGATGCGCGCCGGCCGGCAGCTCGTCACCTCGAGGCGATCGGCGTACGAGAAGGCGAGGCGCTCGGCTTCAGCCTTCGACTCGCCGTACCACTCCTCGGGGGCGAAGGGGTCGTCCTCCTCCCGGGGGCGGCCGCCGACCGACGGGCCGCTCGCCGCGAGCGAGCCGCACAGCACCAGCCGCGTCGCGTGCGCGGCCACCATGGCCTCGGCCACGTTCTTCGTGCCGTCGGCGTTGACGCGCATGAAGTCTTCGCGCGCCGTGCCCCGGCGGATGCCCGCGAGGTGGAAGACGGTGTGCACGCCCTCGGTGGCGGCGACGAGGGAGGCCGCGTCGGTGACGTCGCCGGGCACGATGGTGGCGGCCACGCCGTCGAGCGCTGAGGCGTCGCTGCCGGGGCGCACCAGGCACCGCACCTCGTCGCCGCGGGCGACCAGCGCGCGCGCCAGCCAGCCGCCGAGGAACCCGTTCGCGCCGGTAATCAAGATCGATTTGCCGCTCATGCCGGGGCACTTACCCTCGAAAATCTGCACGAAGGGCTGTTTTTCGCTCGGAGCGGGTGGTAGCAACCGCCGTCGGTTTTCAGAGCGAAAGCCGA
Source organism: uncultured Archangium sp. (assembly GCA_964449625.1). Lineage (GTDB taxonomy): Bacteria > Myxococcota > Myxococcia > Myxococcales > Myxococcaceae > Archangium_A. The sequence continues at coordinate 3,959 of CAYUZK010000063.1, read as the reverse complement.
AAAAGTCCCCGGGGAGGGGGCCGAAGTCCAAGCGCAGTTCCTACACAAAGGATGACAACGATGGCCGCTAAGAAGCCCGCGAAGAAGCCTGCGAAGTCCGCCCGTAAGCCCAGCGCCGCTTTCATGAAGGAGCTGACTCCTTCGGCGCAGCTCGCCGAGGTCGTCGGTGCGAAGCCGCTGCCCCGCACCCAGGTGATCAAGAAGCTCTGGGATTACTTCAAGAAGAACAAGCTGAACCAGGGTCAGACGATCAACCTCGATGACAAGCTGAAGGCCGTCTACGGCAACAAGAAGACGATCAAGATGACGGAGGTCTCCAAGGCCTTCACGCACCTCAAGGGCTGAGCACCAGCCGTGAGCTGCTGACGAGGGCTCGCTCCTTCACCGGAGCGGGCCCTTCGTCTTTGCGGGCCCCCGAGGCGCCGCCTGCGAGTGGTGGGCAGGGCGCGGGCCTCGTACCCTCCCGCCCATGGCACGCATCGTCGTCGTGGGCGGAAGCGGGTACCTGGGCTCGCGCGTGGCGGCGGCGCTGGGCCGCGCGGCGCTCGACGTGCAGAGCGCGTCGCGCCGGGGCCCGGTCGTGGTGGACTCCGCGCGCCCGGAGTCGTTCACCGCGCTGGCGCCCTTCGACGTGGTGGTCGACTTGACCGACACGGTGACGAGCCCGCCCGACGCGCTGATCGCCTGGTGCCTCGCGGAGGGGAAGACGGTGGTGGAGGCCACGAGCGACGCGCCCTGCGTCGAGCGCCTCGCCGCGGCCCACCGCGAGACGAAGGGCCGCCTCGTGCTGGGCGGCGGTGTCTTCACGGGCCTGAGCAACCTCCTCGCGCGCGACGTCGCGGACCGGGTGGGCTCCCCGGAGCAGGTGACCCTGGGCATCAGCTCCAGCCCCTTCAGCGGCGCGGGCGCGGGCACCGTGGCCCTCATGGTGGCCGCGATGGCCGTGCCGGCCGTGCGCTACGTCGACGGGCGCCGGGTCGAGGTGCCGGGCGTCACCAGCGGCGAAGCGGTGGACTTCGGGGGGACCCGGCGGCCCTCGGTGCGCATGTCGCTCGCCGAGCCGTCGATGCTGGCCGCCAGCACGGGCGCGCGCGGCGTCGACGTCTTCTTCGCGCCGCGGCCCGCGCTGCTCGCTCCGGCCTTCACCGCGCTGCCCTCGTGGCTGGTGCGCCTGGGGTGGTACCGCGCTCTCCTTGGGGCGTCCTTCGCCTTCCTGCGCCGGGTGCTCCTGCGAGGGCGCGCGTCGCCCGTGGAGCTGACCGTCACCGCGCGCCGGGGTGGGGTCGAGGCGTCACGCTGGCTCCGCGCTCCCGATGGGATGGAGGCGGGCGGGGTGGCGCTGGCGGCGATGGTGGAGGCCATCGCTCGAGCGCCGGGGCCGACGGGCCTGCGCTACATCGACGATGCGTGCGCCCTCGAGCCCATCGTCGCGCGCGCCAACGCCCTGGCCGGGGCGCCGCTCGTGACGCTCACGGCGCCAGCGCGCGTCGGCGCGCCTGCTTCCGAGCCCGTCAGCTGAGACGTCAGCCGCGCTGCCGCCGCGCGGCGACCGTCAGCACCGCGAGGGCCCAGAGCAGTGACCCGGGCGCGGCCGTGCAGCCGGTAGGCTGGCCGTGCAGGTCGCCCGGCTCCGAGCCGTCGCCGCCGCCGGTCGCGTCGCTGCCTCCGCTGCCACCGGTGCCGGGCACGGTGGCGCCCGCGTCGGGCTCGCCCGCGGGGAGCCCGGCGTCGACCTCGGGCTCGGGCTCGCCCGGCGCGCCCGCGTCGATGACCGGCGTGCCCGCGTCGACCGGTGCGGGGCCGATCACCGGGTCGCACGCGTCGCCCACGCCGTCGGCGTCGACGTCGACCTGCCCCGGGTTGGCGATGAGGGGGCAGTTGTCGTCTTCGTCGGGCACGCCGTCGCCGTCGTCGTCGCCGTCGCAGGCGTCGCCCTCGCCGTCGCCGTCGGTGTCGCGCTGGTCCGGGTTGGGCACGGTCGGGCAGTTGTCGGCGGTGTCGGTGACGCCGTCACCGTCGGAGTCCACCGGGGCGGGCACGCGCTGCAGGCCCATGGAGCCCCAGGTGGTGGCGCCCGCGGTGACGGAGCGGGTGACGGACTGCGTGACGTAGCCGGCCTTGGAGGCGGTGATGGTCCACGTGCCGGCGGGCACGTCGAGATCGTAGACGCCGGTGGTGCCAGTGACGAGGCGCGGCCCGCCCGTCACCTGCACCGTCGCGCCGGCGAGGCGCGCCGCAGTGTCGGTGCCCTCGTAGATGAGGCCCTTCAAGTTCCCCAGGCTGTTGGCCGACGGCGCGAAGACGGCGAGGTGGTTGGCCACCACGCGCTCGCTGCCGTCCGACGGGCGGTTCACCACGCCCTGGCCCTTGACGAACATCGCGCTCGAGCCGCCGCCGTCGAGGTTGACCGCGTGGTGCGCGCCCAGGCCCTTGAGGAGGTTCGCCAGGTCGGTGCAGGTGGCGCCCACCGAGGCGGTGCTGCGGCCGTCGACGACGACGAGGTAGAGCGTCTTGCCGTCTTGCGAGAGGCCCAGCGCCGTGCGCGGGTGGCGCGTGGTGCAGAAGTCGGTGCCGTGCTGGCTGGCGCTGACGGTGCCGCTCCGGAGCAGGTCGGGCTTGCCCGAGACGACGCCCTTCATCCAGCTCGCGTCGAAGGGCACCACCGCGGACTTGGCCGAGAGCTCCACGCGGTTGGTGCCGAAGGCGAAGGTGGCCGTGGCCGTGCCGTCAGCCGTGCCCGCCCACGCGACGCCGTTGCCGGCGGCCAGCCCCGAGGTGGAGTAGTCGGTGTAGCTGAAGAAGTCGGCGTTCACCGCGAGCTGCGCGCCGACGAGGTTGGCGAAGGAGGAGACGGAGCGCCGGCGCTCCCCGCTGGCGGTGCTGCGCAGCTGCAGGCCCGGCGTGTCGAGCTTGATCTCCAGCGCGTGGATCTGCCGGTTGGGCGAGGTGCTGGTGCGGTAGAGCTTGCGCACGCCGAGGTAGGGCGAGGTCCACGTGTCGGCTGCCATCGCGGCGGTGCTGAGGAGGACGAGGAGCAGGGCAGAGCGGCGCATGGCCTGTGGGTAGCACGCGCCCCCGCGGGGCCTCGAATGCCTGCGCCGCGCCGTGACACCTTCGGGTTACAGTGCGCCGCCGATGGGGTCCTTCGAGGTGTGGCCGGGCGTGCCGTATCCGCTCGGGGCGACGTGCGATGCGCAGGGCGTGAACTTCGCCGTCACCTCGCACCACGCCACGGCCGTCGAGCTGTGCCTCTTCGACCCCGAGGCGCCGGAGCGCGAGCTGGCGCGGCTGCCGCTCAGGGACCAGACGAACCACGTCTTCCACGGCTACGTGCCCGGCCTCCAGCCCGGCGCGCTCTACGGCTTCCGGGTGCACGGGCCGTGGGCGCCGCACCAGGGCCACCGCTTCAACCCGAACAAGCTCCTCGTCGACCCCTACGCGCGGGCCATCAGCGGCAAGCCCGACTGGCGCGCGCCGCTGCAGGGCCACGTGCCCGGGCACCACACGGTGCAGGACCCCCGCGACTCGGCGGCCGGCGCGCCGCGCTCGGTGGTGGTGCGCGACGACTTCGACTGGGCGGGCGACCGCCGGCCGGAGGTCATCTGGCGCAAGGCGGTGCTGTACGAGCTGCACGTGAAGGGCTTCACCATGCGGCACCCCGCGGTGCCCGAGGCGCAGCGCGGCACCTACGCCGGCCTGGCGCACCCGGCCGTCATCGAGCACCTGGTCTCGCTCGGCGTCACCAGCCTCGAGCTGCTGCCGGTGCACGAGTGCGCCCCCGAGGGCTTCCTCTCGGAGCGCGGCCTCACCAACTACTGGGGCTACAGCACCCTGGGCTTCTTCGCGCCCGACCAGCGCTTCTCGGCCTCGGGGAGCCGCGGCGGGCAGGTGCAGGAGTTCAAGGCCATGGTGCGCACGCTGCACGCGGCCGGGCTGGAGGTCATCCTCGACGTCGTCTA
>CAYUZK010000062.1:6903-27970 GCA_964449625.1 uncultured Archangium sp. | reverse complement strand
CGGGGGGCGCCGGGGTGCCCGGGCGGGCGCGCGGGCCGGGGCCTCGGCCGCGGCGGGGGCGCGCTGCGGCGGCGCGTCGTGGCTGGTGAAGAAGGCGACCAGCTGCGGCCACAGCGTCTTGGCGGCGTGCTTCGACACCACCGCGCCCACGTGCCCGCCGGCGAGGTGCAGGTGCTGCTTGTCGCGCGCCCCGCAGGCGTCGATGAGGGCCGCCGCGCTGGGGCCGGGCACGATGTTGTCGTGCTCGAAGGTGACGGCGAGCGTGGGGCAGGTGAGCTGCTTCAGGTCCACCCGGCGCCCGGCCAGGGAGAAGCGCCCGGCGATCAGCGCGTCGCGCTGGTACAGCTCGCGGATGTACGTGCGGTAGAACTCGCCCGGCAGGGCCACGTTGTCGTTGCCCCAGGTCTCGAGCGCGAGGTACCCGTCGAGGAACTCGTCATTCCACGCGCGGTCGAGCAGGCCCACGGCCTTCGACAGCGGCAGGGTGGGGCGCAGCAGCTGGAAGGCCGACTGCAACAGCTGCCACGGCACGTTGCCGGTGGCCTCCACCAGCGTGTCGAGGTCGAAGCCCTTCGTGCGCGTCCACTGCGAGAGCAGGCTGCCATCGGAGAACGTCACCGGCGCGGCGAGCGCGACGAAGGACTGCACGTGCTCGGGGTGCACCGCGGCGTGGATGGCCGTCAGCGTGCCGCCCATGCAGTAGCCCAGCACGTGCGTCTTGCGGTGCGGCACCGTCTCGGCCGTCTTGCGCAGGGCGCGGCCCAGGGCGCGCTCCACGACGTCGTCGAAGGTGACGTAGCGGTCCTCGTCACCCGGCGTGCCCCAGTCGATGCAGAAGACGTCGAAGCCCTGGGCCACCAGGTACTCGGCGAAGGACTTGCCCGGCATGAGATCGAGCACGTAGTGCCGGTTGATGAGCGACGGCACGAGCAGCACCGGGGTGCGGTGCGCCACGCCCTGCGGCCGCGCGCGGTAGCGCAGGAGCTTCCACTTGTTCTCCTGCCACACCACGTCGGCGGGCGTGACCCCGACCTGCGGCTTGGGCCGCGCCCACAGCGTGAGGAGATTCGTGAGCCGCTTCATGCGTAGAGCGCCTCCAGCGTCGCGCCGTACGCCTGGTAGACGTGCTTGCGCCGCACCTTGAGGGTGCTGGTGAGGAGCCCGCCCTCGACGGTGAGGGGCTCGTCGATGATCACGAACTTCTTGATCGTCTCGTAGGAGGCGAGCTGCCCGTTGACCTGGTCGAGCCGCGTCTGCACCAGCGCGCGGCGGGCCTCGGGGAGCGCGCCGTTCGCCACGCCGGCCTCGGCGAGGTGCGCCTTCACCGCCGGCTCGTGCAGCCACACGGCGGCGACGAGGTACTTCTGGCCGTCGCCGAAGACCACCACGGTGTGGATGAAGGGGTCGTCCTTGAAGCGCAGCTCGATGTTCGCCGGCGGAACGTTCTTGCCGCCGGCGGTGACGAGGATGTCCTTCTTGCGATCGACGATCTGCAGGAAGCCGTCGTCGGTGAAGCGGCCGACGTCGCCCGTCTTGAGCCAGCCGTCGTCGGTGAAGGCCTCGGCCGTCGCCGCCGGATCCTTGTGGTAGCCGGAGAAGACCGTGGGCCCCTTCGCGAGGATCTCGCCGTCTTCGGCGAGCTTCACCTGCACCGAGGGCAGCACCTTGCCCACGGTGTCGAAGCGGAAGGCGTCGGGCCGGTTGAGCGTCAGCGTCGGAGAGGTCTCGGTGAGCCCGTAGCCTTCGATGATCAAGAGCCCCGCCGCGTGGAAGAGCTCCTTCACCTCGCGCTTGAGGCCCGCGCCGCCCGAGAGGCAGAAGCGGAGGTTGCCGCCGGTGACGGCCGCGAGCGCGGCGCGGCGCCTGACCGGGTCGGCCTCGCCCATGGCCGACATCGCCAGCTTCTCCCACACGGCCGGCACGCTCATGAAGACCGAGGGCTTCACCTCGGTGAGGTGCGGCAGCACCTTGAGCGGCTCGGACAGGTAGGTGGTCCACCCGAGCGTGTTCCCCAGGCAGGCCTCGCCGAAGCCGAAGATGTGGCTCATGGGGAGCCACAGCAGGTCCACGTCGGTGGTCTCGAGCAAGGGCGCGTTGCAGCGCAGCCAGTCTTGCCCGTTGACGCCCACGTTGCGGTGCGTGAGCGGCACGCCCTTGGGGTTGCCCGAGGTGCCGCTGGTGTAGAGCATCTGCGCGACCTGATCGAGCGACACCCCGGCCAGCAGGCGCTCGAACTCGCCGGGCGCCTCCTGATCTCGCGCGGCGCCGACGTTCTGCACGCGGCCCCACGAGACGAGCTTGCGCTCCACCTCGGCCACCGGCGGCACGGCGAGGCCCTTCGCGCGCATGGCCTCGATGATCGGCCCCGGATCGAGCGGGGTGACGCAGAGCGTGACGATGCGGCTGACGTGCTCGTACTCGCCCCAGGCCTCGAAGACGCGCTGCAGGAGCGCCGGCGTGTCGACGAAGAGGAGCTTCGTGTCGGAGTGCCGGGCGACGTAGGCCGCCTGGGCTGCCGTGCTCGCCGGGTAGATGGGCACCATCGCCCCGCCCACCGCCTGAATGGCCATGGCCGCGGTGATCCACTCCACCGAGTTGGGCGCGAAGATGGCCGCGCGATCACCCTGCTGGAGGCCCGCCGACGCGAGGAAGAGCGCCGCCTGGCGGATGGACTTCGCGTAGGCACCCCAGGTCACCGCGCGCCAGTCGCCGTCGGGCGTGGGCAGCATGAAGCGGGCGCGCGTCTTCCGCTCGGGCAGCGCGTCGAAGATGGCCCGCGGGGCGGGCTTGAGCTCGAGGAACGGGGTGATGTCCATGGGGCCTCCTGCGCCGGCACGCGGCGGTGTGCGTCAGTTCTTCTGCTTGAGCTCCGCGAGCCGCTCTTCGAGGTCGATGAGCCGGCTGTTGATCTGGTTGAGCGCGTGGAGCGTCTTCTCCTGCTCACGCTTGGTGGGCAGGCCCAGCGAGCCCCACCACTGGGCGGAGGCCTTCTCGGTGGCCGCCTTGGCCTTCATGGTCATCGACAGCATGCTGCCCATGGGCGTCAGCACGGCCGGCGACTTGAGCACCGTCTCCATCATCTCCGCGGTGCGCTGCTCCCACAGGTCGAAGCCCTTCTTCCACTGGTCCCACATCATCATGGCGGTGTGTCCTTTCGGTCAGAGGCCGAGCCGTCGCAGCTCGGCGGTGGAGGTGAAGTCGTCGCTCGGCTCGCCATCGGCGGCGGTGGCCCGGGCCACCTCGCCGAAGCACTCGAACACCCAGCCCACCTGGCGGCGCACGATGGTGGGGCCGACGGCGGGCTCGATGGTGGCCGTGGTGCGCACGCGCAGGGCCTGGGTGAAGGTGACGTCGGGCAGCTCGAGCTGGCCCGCGGCGTCCACCCGCACCTGGTAGGTGTCGCGGCCGGCGAAGGGGAGCCCGCGGAGCGTCGCGTTGCGCACCTCCCCGACGCTCACCCACTGGCGCCCCACCTCGAGAGGAAAGCGGAAGATGGCCACCGGGGCGGAGTAGACGACGAGCGTCTTGCCCGCTGCCGGTGCCTCCTCGGACGACGCGTAGCCCAGCAGCAGCAGCGCCTCGTCCTGGTGCGCGTAGACGCCCAGCGTGGTGCCGCCCAGGTCGAGGGCCGAGACGAACTGCCCGCCGGGGAAGCTCGCGGCGAACCAGTGCCCGGCCAGCGCCTTCGCCTCGAGCGTGGCGACGCGATCATCGGCGTAGTCGGTGGCGAGGTCCCACACGCGAGCGCCCTGGGCGCCGGTGACGCCGTCGAGGGCCACCGGGCGGCTCGTGCCGGCCGGGTTGGTGAGGTAGCGCGCGGGCACGCCCAGGGCGGCCTGGAGCTCGCTCGCCTCGATCTTCCCGTCGAGGTTGGGCAGGCAGTCGAGCGGCGCGAGGGTGGGCGCGGTGTACGCGTCGCGCGTGGGAATGGTGCGGTTCTCTCCGCAGGCGAGCAACACGAGGCAAGCAGGAACCCAGGCCTTCATCATCAGAACCTCCACGCGAGGCGAACGCGCCCGAGCTGGGCCGGCTGCGCGGTGAGTGACTGCGCCGGGTTGTTGAACCCCGCGAAGGGGAAGAGCACGGCGTACTCCGCCAGCACGTCGAAGCCGTCCTTGCTCTCCCAGGTGAGGGCGCCGTGGAGCTCCATGCCCAGGGCCGCGTCGTTGCCCGGGGTGGAGCTGGCGTAGATCGCCCGCGAGAAGGTGCCGTCGACGCGCAGCACGAGCTGGTAGCTCGAGAAGCGCAGCAGCCGGGTGCGCGCCCACGGGCGCACGTACCAGGCGTCGGTGACGGTGCCGATGATCTCCGCGAAGAGGATGCGGTCCACCCGGTAGTCGGGGTGAAAGCGGAAGTTGTCGATGCGCGCGTCGCGGGGGAGATCGAGCTGCGGCGCGTCGAGCTCGCCGGCCTGCGGCGTGGCGCCCGCGGGCGGGAAGGCGCCGAAGCCCGGGGCCGGGTCGCCGCTGGCGAAGCCGAGGTTGAGGCCGCCCTGGAAGCTCGCGTCGGGCGCGCCCAGGGTCGTCTCGATGACGCCGCCGGCCTGGAAGGACTGCACGCGGTCGCGCAGGAGCACGCCCGGGTAGAGCGAGGGCTGCTCGACCTCGCCGGCCAGCACCGCCGCCTCGGCCTCGAGCTTGAACATCGGGCCCTGCACGCGCAGCCAGGCGTCGAGGACGGCGGCCTTGTACCCGCGGCGCATGACGCCGGTGGCCTGGAGCGGCCGCGGCTGGGCCAGCGGGAGGTACGCCTCTGGCACGTCCTGGTCCTGCCAGCGGTAGCTCGCGAGGAGGCCGTACTCCGCCGTCCACCGCCCGGCGACGCGGCGGCGCTTGCGGGTGTGGTCGTCCTTCACGTTCATGAAGGCGAAAGACACGGAGCGCACGTCGGTGCTGGGGTCGAGGACGAGCTGCCGCTGCCCGTCGCGGCGGTACTGCGTCGGCCCCACGGCGCTGAAGTCGTAGGCCACGGCCCACAGGTGCCCGACGAGCGAGGTGACGAAGGCCACGCGGTCAGCCTGGTCGCCCAGGTTGCAGTCGAGGCAGTCGCCGCCGTTGGCGAGCATGCCCAGGCCCCACATGTTGCCCATGCGGCCGGCGGCGAAGTAGCCGACGGGGGTGAGGATCTCGCCGTAGGCGCGCTTGAGGCGGAAGAGCGTGCTGGGCAGCTGCCCCGGCGTGGCGGCGGGCGTGGGCGCGTTGCCCGTGCCTGGCGAGAGCACCGGCGTGGAGCCGAAGACGAGATCGTCGATCACGTCCATGCGCACCTTCACGGCCGCGGCGGCGAAGGGCGCGTAGATGGCCAGATCGGTGCGCAGCCGCATGTCGGCCACGAAGAGGTCCTGCGCGCGCGGGTCGCCCAGGGGCACGGCGAAGAGCGGCCGCCCCGAGGGCGTGGTGCCGCGGTCGAGGTCGAGGTTGTGCAGCCAGTCGCCGCGCGTGCGGAGGAAGCCGTGCACGCTGAACTCGGTCTTCTCGCGCTCGAAGAGATCCTCGCCGTGATCGGCCAGGCCCGAGGCCCGCGCGACTGCGCCGGCGAGCAGCGCTCCCAGGATGAGCGCCCGCGTCATGGCGCCCCCGTGAGGAAGGCGACGAGGTCGGCGTTCGACTGGCTCACGGCCTCGAGCATGGGGAAGTGGCCGCAGCGCGGGTAGACCTTGAGCTGCGCGTGGGGGAGCTGCCGGAGCAGGCGCTCGCCGATGGCCACCGGGGTGACGAGATCTTCACGCCCCCACAGGAGCAGGGTAGGCACGCGGATCTCCCCGTAGCGGGTGGCCTGCTCCTCGAAGCGCATGCCGCGCACGGTGGCCAGGGCGGCCGCCTTGGTGCCCGGGCGCTCGAAGGCGCGCTCCACGGCGTCGACGAAGGGCTGCGTGACGTACTCGGGATCGTAGAAGCCCAGCGTCAGCCGCTCCTCGTGGCGCTCCGAGTAGAAGGCCGAGAACAGGAACTCGCCGACGCCCTGCGCCCGCGCCATGTGGAACATGGAGGGCAGCTGCGAGTCGTAGACCCACGCGTCGTAGAGCACGAGGCGGGCCACGCGGGCCGGGTACTTGAGCGCGAAGGCCAGCGCGACCGACGAGCCCCAGGAGTGGGCGACGAGGCTCACCTGCTCCACGCCGCGCTCGTCGAGCACCGCGCGCAACAGCTCGGCCTGGGCCGCCGGCGAGTAGTCGGCCACGGGTCGGTCCGTCCACCCGAAGCCCTTGAGGTCGACGGCGATGACCCGGTGCGAGGCCTTGAGCGTGGGGATGACCGTCGCCCAGTTCTCGATGCTGGAGGCGAAGCCGTGGAGCAGCACCACCGCCGGGCCGGCGCCGACATCGAGGTAGCGCACCCGCGCGCCCTCGACCTGCGCGAAGGTGGCGTCCGCCGGCTCCCCGGGCATGGCGCCGGAGTGGAAGTGCAGGCAGCCGCTCAGGAGCGCGGCCAGCACGGGGAGCCCGCGAATCACGGTGAGAGCCTCCGCACCTCGGCCGTCGAGGTGAACTCGGTCGCCGTCTCGTTGTTGCCGGAGGTGACCGCCGCCACGGTGCCGAAGCACTCGGTGTTCCACGAGAAGGTGCGCAGCGTCAGCGAAGGCACCGTGTTGAGCGAGCGCGTCATCACCGTACGCACCCGCAACACGGGGAAGGCCGCGTACGGCGTCGTGGCGGTGCCGCCGCGGTCCACCGACGACTGGTAGCGCTCGGTCTGGGGGGGGAGGGTGACGCCGATGACGAAGCCGTTGTACCGGCCGCTGACGGTGGCGTTGGTCTCCCAGCTCTCGCCCGCGCGCAGGGGGAACTGCAGCACCTTCACCCAGGGCTCGTAGCGCAGCCGCGTCGAGAGCGTGCCGTCGGCCGGCGACACCACGCCCTGCAGGTAGAGCGCGTCAGCGGTGGTGGAGAAGACGCCCAGCAGGTCGCTCCCCTGGCCCAGCTCGCTGACGTAGCCGCCGTCGGGGAACTCGGACTCGTACCACGCGCCGGTGAGCGCCTTCGTCTCCACCAGCCGCGACGCGTCGCCCGCGAGGGGCAGGGTGAAGTCCCACGCGAAGCCGCCGTCGCCCTGGGCCGCGCCGGCGGTGTCGAAGCTCGCCGCGCCGCTGATGCGGAAGGTGGCGCGCAGCCCGGCCTGGAAGAAGACCTCGTCACGATCGATCTGCCCGTCGAGGTTGGGCAGGCAGCCCACCGGCGTGCCGGCGTCGGCGCCCGCGTCGGGCAGGCCACCGCCGTCGAGGCCCGCGTCAGCCCCGTGCGTGCCGCCGTCGGGGTCCAGCCCGCCCGCGTCGGGGCCGGCATCCGTCGACTCCACCGGGCCACAGCGCCCATCGCGCAGGCACACGCCGCTCGCGCAGTCGGCGCCCACGCGGCACGCTACCGGCTCGGGCCCAGGGCACCCCGACAGGCTCACCACGACGAAGGACAGGAGGAGGGCGCGCACCACGGCGCCGCCGGCCATACGCCCGGCGACCAGCGAAATCCACCCATGGGCGGGGGAGGGCACCGCGCTGGGCTGGCTGGGCATCGGCGGACTCCTGAATTGTGCAAGTGCGAACAAGTGGCCGCTGAATGCGCCAACACGGCCCGGAAGTCAAGCCGTCCATGTTGCATTGCACACCGCGGCTGGTACGGTGGCCGGCATGCTCGTCAAAAAGTACGGCAACCGGCGCCTCTACGACACCGACGCCAGCCGCTACATCACCCTCGAGGACCTCACCGAGACGATCCGCAAGGGCACCGACGTGCGGGTGGTCGACGCGAAGTCTGGCGCCGATCTCACGCAGGTCACGCTGACGCAGATCATCATCGAAGGGCGCGGCGCCGACCGCATCCTCCCTGCGCCGCTGCTCCACCAGCTCATTCGGCTTGGAGACGACGTGCTGGCAGACTTCCTGGGTCGCTACGTCCAGGCGGCCCTCGAGCTCTACCTCCAGGCCAAGAAGACCAGCCAGAGCTTCATGCCCTTCAACCCCCTGGTGGCCCTCACCCAGTTCGCCCAGAGCTCGCCCTTCGGCGGCTGGGGCACCGCGGCACCGCCTCCCCCCATGCCCAGCGCGCCCCCGCCAGCATCCCCGCAGCCGCGCTCCGACGTCGAGCAGCTCCGCCACGAGCTCGACGAGCTCAAGAGCATGCTGCGCAAGCGCAAGAAATGACGACGAATTGGTGCGCTGCACAAAAATACGCTTGACGCTGCGCGGCAGACGGCTAGTTTCTCGCGCGTCCCGGTCGGCTCGTTCGACCGGTCTTCGCAGTGAAACGCCGTCAACCCAGGAGAACCATCATGGCCGAGACCAAGAACGCTACTTCGCAGGTGCACAACTTCACCGCCGCCGGCGCCGACACCGTGCGCAAGATGTTCGATGAGCAAGGCACGCGCATGACCCAGATGTTCGACGAGCTGGGCAAGGCCCACTCGAAGTGGATCGAGTACGGCAACACGCAGATCGACGAGATGAACGAGCTGATGAAGACGCAGTTCAACTACGTGAACGACCTCGCCGCGGGCTGGCGCAAGCTGTCGCTCGACACGGCGAAGAAGGCCGCCGAGACGTTCAAGGCCTGAGGTCTCCCGTCTTCCCTCACTCGTGCGCCGTGACGCGGGCCTCCACGCCGCGTCACGGCGCTCACCTTTGGAGATGCCCGTGTTCGACACCGAAGTCGCGCTGATGCCCACGCCGCGGAGCACCGTGCTCACCGACGGCCCCGCCTCGCTGTACCGCTTCCTCCCCGCTGACGGCGTGGTGCGGGCCGACGCGCCGCCCGTGCTGCTGGTGCCCTCGATGATCAACCGCTGGTACGTGCTCGACCTGCGCAAGGGCTCGTCGGTCGCCGAGGCCTTCGTCGCCGCGGGGCTCGACACCTGGTGCCTCGACTGGGGCTCCCCGGAGGACCACGATCGCTACTTCACCTGGGGCGAGGCGCTGCAGCGGCTCGATCGCATGATGCGCCGGGTCCGCCGCGAGACGGGCCAGCCCCGCGTCAGCGTGCTCGGCTACTGCATGGGCGCCACGCTGGCCTCGGTGCACGCGGCGCTGCACCCGGAACTCTACGCCGGCTTCGTCAACCTGCTCGGGCCCATCGACTTCTCGGAGTCGGGCATGCTCGGGCGCATGACCGACCCGCGGTGGTTCGACGCGGAGGTGGTGGCCCAGGCCGGCAACGTCTCGCCCGGGCAGATGCAGAGCGGCTTCAAGCTCCTGCGCCCCACCCAGGACGTGGCCAAGGCCGTCACGCTGATGGAGAAGGCCTTCGACCCCGTCTTCCGCGAGGCCTACCAGGCGCTCGAGGCCTGGGCCGGAGACAACGTCGCCTTCCCCGCGGCGGCGTACGTCACCTACATCAGCGAACTCTACCAGCAGAACTGGCTCATCCACGGCAAGCACCACGCCCTCGGCCGCCGGGTGGACTTGAAGCACATCACCTGTCCGCTGCTCACGGTGGCCGCCGAGAAGGACACCATCTGCCCCCCGAAGGCGGCGGTGGCCTTGAACGGCGCGGTGGGATCGAGTGAGACGCGCGTGCTGAACGTTCCCGGAGGCCATGTCGGCGCCGTGGTCGGCAGCAAGGCGTCGAGCAAGCTCTACCCCGAGCTCATCACCTGGATGAAGGAGCGGACATGCAACTGAAGGATCTCAAGATCATCGTCACCGGCGGCGCGCAGGGCATGGGCGCTCACTTCGCCACGCGGCTCTTCGAGGCGGGCGCGAAGGTGACGGTAGGCGACGTCAACGAGGAGGCGATGCTCGCGCTCCCCGACGGCGTCTTCCGCCGCAAGCTCGACGTCTCGAACGAGGCCGACCTCGTCAGCTTCGTGGGCTTCGCCTACGAGAGCATGGGCGGGCTCAACGGGCTCATCAACAACGCCGGCATCCTGCGCGACGGGCTGCTGGTGAAGAAGGACAAGGCGACCGGCGCAGTGCAGAAGATGAGCACCGAGCAGTTCAACGCCGTGCTCAACGTCAACCTCCTCGGCGCGACCCTCATGGTGCGCGAGGTGGTGGCGAAGATGGTGGCCACCGATCAGCGGCCGGGTGTCATCGTCAACATGTCGTCGATCGCCCGCCACGGGAACCGGGGGCAGTCGAACTACGTCTCGGCCAAGGCGGCCCTGGCGGCCAACACCGTCACCTGGTCGCGGGAGTTCGCGCCCTTCGGCATCCGCGTCGGGGCCGTCGCGCCCGGCATGGTCGAGACGCCCATGACCCGGGGCATGAACCAGAAGGCCCTCGAGGCCTTCGTCGAGAAGATCCCCGTGGGGCGCATCGGCCAGCCGGAGGACCTGTGGCTGGCCGTGAAGTTCGTGCTCGAGTGCGACTACTTCTCGGGGCGCACCATCGACGTGGACGGCGGCATCAGCTTCTAGGTCGCCTGCCCCCCGAAAAGGCCGCGCTCCCCGTTCGTCTTTCGGGGATCCCGGTGCTATGAGCCGGCCACCTTTGGAGACGTTCTTCAAGTACCACGGCCTCGGCAACGACTTCGTCGTCCTCGACCGACGCGCCAGCGGCCTCGACCTCGACGCCGACACCTCGCGGCGCCTGTGCGACCGTCACTTCGGCATCGGCGCCGACGGGGTCCTCACCATCCTCCCCGAGGCCGGCACCGCGGGGCGCATGGTGGTGCACAACGCCGACGGCAGCGTCGCCGAGATGTGCGGCAACGGCCTGCGCTGCGTCGTGAAGTACCTCGCCGATCGCACCGAGCCCCGGCCGGCCGCCCTCGACGTCGCGACCGGCGCGGGGGTGCTGCGCTGCGAGGTGGAGTGGGGGGCCGACGGCGTCGAGCGCGTGACGGTGGCCATGGGGCCCGCCCAGCTCCAGGCGCCCATCCTCCCGCCGACCGCGCCCTTCGTGCGCCAGCCCATCGAGGGGCACCTGGGCACGGCCGTCAGCATGGGCAACCCGCACCTGGTGCTGCTCGACGTGCCGCCGACCGAGGCCGGGCGCCTGGGGCCGGCCCTCGAGGTGCACCCGTGGTTTCCCCAGCGCACCAACGTGGAGTTCGTGCGCCCGCGGCCCGAAGGGGGCCTCGAGGTCACCGTCTGGGAGCGCGGCGTGGGGCTCACGCTCGCCTGCGGCACCGGGGCCTGCGCCGCCGTGGTGGCCTCAGCCCTCGACGGCCGGAGCCCCTTCGACGCCTGGGTGCCCGTGCAGCTGCCCGGGGGCGTGCTGGAGATCAAGGTCGCTCGGGAGCTCTCGCAGGTCTGGCTCAAGGGGCCCGCGCGCTTCGTCTTCGAGGGGGCGCTGTGGTGACCCTCGACCAGCGCTGCCTCGCCATCGTCGGCCAGACGGAGATCGACGCGCTGCAGGAGCGCATCCTCTCGGAGCTCTCCACTGTGTGCGCGGCCCAGAGCGGCGCGCTGTGGGTGTCCGGCGAGCGGGTGGGGCTGCGGCTGCGCGCCTGGCGCGGGCTGCTCGACCGCGCGGGCCTGCCGGAGCTGGTGGACCCCAGCCTGGTGCAGGCCCAGGCGTGGAAGGCAGGCAGCTCGCTGCTCGTGCCGCTCATGCTCCCCGGCGGGGAGCTCGTGGCCCTGGCGCAGCTGAGTGACCCCATCTCCGGCAGCTTCGCCGACGAGCTGCTCGAGCAGTGCGAGACCTTCGCGCCCTTCGCGGCCACGGCGCTCAAGACGGCGGGCAGGTTCGCGCAGCTCCAGCGGCAGGGCCTGCGCGATCGCGAGACGGGCGCCTACACGCTCTCGTACTTCTCCGACTACGCGACCAAGGAGATCTACAAGGCGCGCCGCTACGGCCGGGCCTTCTCACTGCTGACCTTCTCGCTCGACAACCTGCAGGGCCTGCGGCAGCGGCTGGGGCACGGCACGGTGCGGCAGGCGCAGCAGATCGTCCTGCGGGTGCTCTCGCAGATCATCCGCGACTCCGACGTGGTGGCCCGCGCGACGGAGCAGGAGTTTCACGTGCTGCTGCCGGAGACCGACTACTTCGGCGGCCTCATGTTCCTGCGGCGCGCGCTGAGCTCGGTGGCCGAGGAGCCCGACGCCAGGGCCCTCGAGGCGAAGGTGACGCTGGGCCTCACCGGGGGCGTGTCCACCTTCCCCCGCGACGGCGACGACTTCGACGAGCTGCTCGGGCGCTGCCGGCGCCGCATGGAGGAGCGCCGCGGCTCGCTGCACCAGCACCTGCGCCTCGAGGCGCTGCCCTTCTGGGACGAGGTGGAGCTGCTGCTGGGCCACGCGCGCTCGCCGAAGCTGCCCGAGGCCATGGGCGAGCCCTCGCGGCGCGGCAAGGTGGCCGACGTGCTCTTCGAGGAGCTGCAGACCGAGGTGGGGCGCGAGCTGCTTCGGGAGCCGATGGCGCGCGGGCTGCTGTACGTCGGCGGCCCGGCGGTGAAGACGGAGCTGCCCATCGTGCACGCCCTCGATCACGCCCCATCGGACTTCGCGCCGCGGGTGTACCTGCTCGGCCGCCGGGGCGATCTCCAGGAGCACCCGGCGCTGACGCCCGTGTTCCTCGAGGGCGACGAGCGCCTCTCCCGGCACGAGTTCTTGATCTGGATGGGCGACGGCTCGGCCTACGCGCTGCTGCAGCGCCGCGGCAAGGGCGCCACCTGGGGCTTCCACACCTCTGACCCGACGCTGGTGGAGGGGCTCGTGTCGAAGCTCCAGACGGCGTACGACCTCCAGCCCTACTGACCATGGCCGCGCGCAAGGTGCTCATCGCAGACCCCGATCTCGGCGCCATCAGGGCGCTGACCAAGGCCCTGCGCGCGCGGGGGTATCAGGTGCAGTACGCCGCTGACGGCACGCGGGCCCTCGAGTCGGCGGTGCTGCGCCACCCCGACGTGGTGCTCTTCGACGAGCGCTGCCCGCTCATCGAGGCGCGCTCCTTCATCCAGATCCTCGGGTCGAACCCGCGCACCGACGACATCCCCGTGGTGGTGACGACGGCCTCAGCCGATCTCGAGCCCTGGCGGCAGCTCAAGGACGGGGTGCTGCAGAAGCCGTTCAACCTCGACGAGGTCGTCGCGCGCATCGATCACCTCTGCCGGCGCGGAGAGGCGGCGCAGGAGCTCAAGGGCGACGCGCGGGAGATCGAGGGCGCGCTCGCGCAGCTCCCGCTCGCCGATCTGTTGCAGATCATGGCGATGAACCGGCGCACCGGGCGCCTCACGCTCCTGCACGAGCAGCAACGCGGCGAGATCCAGATCGCCCAGGGCCGGCCGGTGAACGCCCGCCTCGACGACATCGAGGGCGAGAAGGCCCTCTTCCGCCTCATCGGCTGGCGCGAGGGCACCTTCGCCTTCCACCCGGGGCCGGCGCCGGCGCGCGTGAAGATCGACCGCGCCATGGAGGACGCCCTGCTCGAGGGCATGCGCCAGTCCGACGAGCGCGAGCGACTGCTCGGCGTGCTGCCCGCCCTGCACGAGCACCTGGCCCTGGTGCCCGACGCGGGCGCGCCCATCGACCCTCACCCGGTGACGCGGGAGCTCCTGCGGGTGCTGAGCCAGCCACGCCGGCTCTCGGAGGTGCTGGACCTCGCCGACGCAGCCGATCTCGATCTCCTCGGCGCTCTGGTGACGCTCATCGAGAAGGGCGTGGTGCAGCGCTTCGAGGCCGTCGGCCTCGAGGACAGCCCGCTGCTGGGCACCGCCGAGGTCCACGCGCTGCGGGCGCTGCTCCTCCGCGGAAGGGCGAACCGCGAGACGGTGGTGGCGAAGGTGGTGCTCTGCGGCTCGGGGCCGAAGGCCGGGCGCTGGTTCCTCCGCTCGCTCCCCGGCTTGTTGCCGAGCGCCGCCGACCCGTCGTGCCTGCGCAGCTCCTTCGGCACTCTGGGGCAGCTCGCCATCGGCCCGGTGCTCAAGGTGGACTTCGTCTTCGTGCCCACGGCCGAGGCCGCCCGGCCGCTCTGGCGGCCCTTCCTCTCGTCGGCCATCGGGGCGCTCCTGCTCGAAGAGGGCGACGCGGCGGTGAAGCTGGCCCGCTACTGCGCCCACGAGCTCCGCCTGCCCCTGGTGGTCGCCAGCGGCCCGGCGTCCGGCGGCCTGGTGTCGAGCCCGGTGATGCCCGCGCCCCTGCGCAACGCGCCGTCGGGCGCGGTGGTGGTGGGCACCGATCTCGCCGGGGCCGTGCGCGCTCTCTTGCTGTCGGGTCTGCAGCTCGCGGCCGCTGCGCCCGAGGCGCCGCTCGCCGCGGGCTGAGGCGACCGTCAGCCCAGCGCGTCGCGCACGCCGGGCAGGGCGGCGAGCAGCTCGAACTCCCACGGCTCGAGGCGCGCCACGCGGGTGCCCTTGAGTTGCTCGAGGCGCAGCTCCAGTCGCACGGCGCCGTCGGGATCGGTGCTGGTGGTGAGGCTCGAGCGCCCACCGTCCTTCCGGCAGCGGGCGATGTCGTCGCGCAGGCCCTTGAGCCGCCGCGAGATGCGCAGGGCCCGCTGACCCTCGGGCGACTCGAAGGTGTGGAAGT
This sequence comes from uncultured Archangium sp., assembly GCA_964449625.1. Lineage (GTDB taxonomy): Bacteria > Myxococcota > Myxococcia > Myxococcales > Myxococcaceae > Archangium_A. Next base: position 13,571 of record CAYUZK010000062.1, on the reverse strand, counting down.
GCCGGTTGCGAGACAGCGGCGCGCCCTCGTCGAAGAGGCGCTCGACCAGCATGCGCACGAAGGGATCCATCGATCTCGCATGCTAACACCGCTACCTTCGCCCCCGATGCGACCCCTGGGACTGCTCGTGGTGTTGAGCCTCCTGGCGTGCGAGGAGCCACGCCAGGCGGAGAGCCGACGGAAGATCGAGAAGGCCATCGATCACGCCGCCGAGGGGCGGCTCGAGCTGTCGAAGGGCGACCCGGTGGCCGCCGTGGCCCTCTTCAAGCAGGCCATCTCGGCGACCCCCGACGACGCCAGCCTGTACCTGCTGCTCGCCGAGGCCTACCAGGCGTCGGGGAACGAGGCCGGCGCGACGCTGACGCTCAAGCAGGCCGAGAGCGTGCAGGGCGTGAAGGACCCCGGCATTCGCCGCCAGCGGGCCGAGATGCTCATGCGAATGCGGCAGGTGCGCGCGGCCATCACCGAGCTGTCGGCGCTCCGCGACGAAGACCTGCTCTCCGACCCCGAGGTCCTCGAGCTCTCGCGGCTGCTCGCGCACGCCGGGCGCATCGACGAGGCCTTCAAGACGCTCGAGCGCATCCAGCTCCGCACGCCCGACGATCCCGAGGCGAAGACCATGGAGGCGGAGATCCTCTTCCTCCGCGGCGACGTGATGCTGGCGGCGCGGGTGATCGACCGGCTCCTCACCGAGAACCCCGCGCTCACCTCGGCACGCGTGCTGCGAGCCCGGTACTTCCTCAACGAGCGGGAGCTCGAGCTCGCCGAGCAGGACCTGGCGATGATCGACGCCAAGGAGGCGCGGCGCACCGAGGTGGTGACGCTGCGCGCCCGGGTGCTCAACGAGCTGGGCCGCTCCGAGGAGGCCGTGACGCTGCTCGAGCGCCTGCTGGGGGACGCCCCGAAGGACGCCGAGACGCTGGCCCTGCTCGCCGAGACGCGGCTGCTCCAGGGCAAGGGCAACGAGGCCCAGGAGCTGGTGGAGCGGGTGCTGAGCATGGAGCCGCGCTGGGCGCGGGCGCTCTATGTACGAGGCCGGTCGCTGGAGCTGCAGGAGCGCTACGACGAGGCCTTCATGGACTACGAGGCCGCGCTGCGCTCCGACGCCTACTTCGTGCCGGCGCTCAGCCGGGTGTGGCGGCTGCACGACCGGAAGAACAACAAGCCCGAGGCCATCGCCACGTTGGAGCAGCTCTTCTTCCAGAACGACATCACCGCCGAGGAGCGCGTGCAGCTCGCGCGCTACTACGCCGACACCTGGGCCAACGTGGAGCGCGGCCAGAAGCTGATCGACGAGGCGCTCCGGAAGGACCCGAAGAACGCGGAGTACAAGAAGATCCGCGCGCGCCTCATTCAGGGCGCGGCCGGAGCTTCTCCGAAGAAGAAGAAGACCGGCGGCATCGAGATCATCAAGCGCCGGTCGCGGTGAAGGGAGCCCGCCAGCGCGCGGCGTAGCGCTGGTGATCGCTCTCGTACAGCGCGAGGTGGGTGACCTCGAAGGGCTCGGTGTCGAAGCGCTCGAGCTCGGGCAGCACCTCGGCGAAGTGGCCCGGCCGCTTCCCACGCGAGAGGGTGAGGTGGGGCACGAAGGGCCGGGCGCGCTCGGCGGGCGGGGCAACGTCGCCGGCGTGATCGAGCACCGCGGCCCGCAGGGCCTGCAGGGCGGGCAGGTCTCCGCCGACGCCGAGCCACAGCACGGAGGGCGCGCGGGCCGTCTCGAAGAGCCCCGCGCCGGTGAGCCGCAACGAGAACGGTCGCGTGGCGGCCCCGAGCGCCCGCATCGGGGCCTCGAGGTCGGGCAGGCGGTCACCCAGGAAGAGCACGGTGACGTGGAGCTTCTCGGGCACGAGCCAGCTCGCCGGCGTGAGCGCGCGGTGCCGGGCGATGGCCTCGGCCACATGGGCGCGCACCGCCTCGTCGAGATCGACGGCGAGGAAGAAGCTCACGGCCCCAGCCACCGCGCGGCGCGGTCGAGCACCGCCTTCGCGTGGCGTCGGGCGCTCCGGGGGCCCACGGCGACGAGCAACAGGCGGTCGGCGACGAGCCAGGTGCGCGCGACCCGCCGCAGCGCCGCGTGCGTCACGGCCGCCGCCAGGGCCTTGCGCTCGGCGAACGTCTCCGAGGGCCGGAAGAGCTCGACGGCGCCGAACCAGCCCGAGAGATCGCTGGGCGAGTCGGCGAGGAAGTCGAGGTGCATGGCGTGGCGGGCCTTGGCGCGCCGCAGCTCCTCGGCGCTCCAGTCGCCCGCGCGCAGCGTGGCCAGGGTGCGCAGCACCTCGCGCAGCACCGGGGCCACGTTCTCTGGAGCGCAGGCGCCGTCGATCTCGAAGGCGCCCGCGTCGTGGAAGGTCTCGATGCTGGCGCCCACGGAGTACGCCAGCCCGCGGCGCTCGACGATGTTGTGCGGCAGCCGGCTCGACAGCCCGTCGTCGAGGATGCGGCGCAGGAGCATGAGCGGCATCGCGTCGGGGTGATCCTCGGCCACCGCGGGGAAGGCGAGGCGGAACTCCACCTGCGGGTCGTCCTGCGTCACCCAGGTGACGCGCGGGCCGCGCGCCGGGAGCTGCTGCGGGGGCGCCTCCTCGAGCCGGGGCCCCGGGGGTAGGTGGCGGAAGGCGCGGGCCACGGCCTGGCGCGCCCGCCGGGCGTCGATCGGGCCGGCCACCGCCACCACCATGTTCCCCGCCACGTAGGCGCGGGCGAAGTGACGCCGCACGTCGGCGAGCCGGAGGGCCTGCACCGTCTCGGGCGTGCCGGCGATCTTCCTCGAGAGCGGGTGGCCGGCGTAGAGGAGCTGCTTCGAGAGGTTGTCCACGTCGATGTCGCGCCCGTCCTCGTCGACCTCGTCGAGCATCTCCTCGAGGATGATGCGCTTCTCGGTCTGCAGGTGGCCGAAGCGGGGTCGCGTGAGCATGTCGCCGAGGATGTCGAGGGCCACCTCCACGCCGTCGGGGTGCACCGGCGTGAAGAAGGAGCTCGAGTCGCGCATGGTGACGCCGTTGAGGTTCCCGCCCACGGCCTCCACCGCGGCGTTCATGCGCACCGAGTCGGGGAAGCGAGCGCTGCCGCGGAAGAAGAGGTGCTCGAGCAGGTGGCTCACGCCGTTGGTGCGCTCGTCTTCGTGGCGGCTGCCGACGCGCACGAAGACCGAGCAGGTGGCGCTGTGCAGGCCGGGCGTCTCGATGGTGACGACGGTGAGGCCCGACGGGAGGGTGGACTTGTGGACGGAGAAGCTCATGCGCGGGGGAAGGTGAGCACGAAGGCGGTGCCCTGGCCGAGGGCGCTGTCGACCTCGATGCGCCCGCCGTGGGCCTCGATGATCTGCCGAGAGAGCGAGAGGCCCAGCCCGGTGCCGCCCTGCTTGGTGGTGAAGAAGGGCTCGAAGAGGCGCGCCTTGACGTCCTCCGGCATCCCCGGCCCGGAGTCGCGCACGGTGACGGAGATCTCCGCACCCTGCGTCGTGGCCTGCACCGTGAGCGTGCCCCCGGGCCCCATGGCCTCGCGGGCGTTGCGCACGAGGTTCAAGAAGACCTGCCGCAGCTGCCCCTCGTCGGCCTTGAGCGGCAGGGGCTCGGGCGGCAGCAGGCGGGAGACGGTGACGGCGGCGCGCTCGAGCTCCTCGCGGGCGAAGTCGAGTACGCCCTCGAGCACCTCCTTGAGGTCCACCTGGCGCAGCACCGGCGGGGGCAGGCGGGCCAGGCGGAGGTAGTCCTCGGTGATCTCCGTCAGCCGGTCGACCTCCCTCATCACCGAGGCGAGCAGCTCCTTCGCCTCCCGGGCCTCCTCGGGCGAGGTGAACTGCGCGGTGCTCACCTGGTCCTGCAGCATCTCGACGTTGAGGCCGATGGAGGACAGCGGGTTGCGGATCTCGTGGGCCACCTGGGCCGAGACGCGGCCGATGGCGGCGAGCCGCTCGGCCTGGAGCAGCTCCTGCTGCTTCTTCTGGAGCTGCGCCTCGCGGTCCTTCAGCGCGCGGGCCATGGCGTCGAACTCGCCGGCCAGCACGGCGATCTCGTCGTCGCCCTCCACGCCGATCTTCGCCTCGTAGTCGCCCTGGCGAATGCGCGAGACGCCCTCGATGAGCCGGCGCACCGGCCGCAGGTTTCGCGCGGCCAGGCCCGTGGCGAGCAGGCCCACCCCGATGGCCACCACCGGGAGCAGCACGATGGCCACGCCGGTGCGGCGCTCTCGCTCCTGCGCGTGGCGCACCCGCTCGTGGATGCGGGCCTCGAGCGAGCCGTGCATGAGGCGGATGGTGGCCGACAAGGCGTTCTCCATCTGCTGCAGCCGGTCGAGCGCCTCGTTCGCGCGGGCCCAGTCGGGCGTCGGCGACTCGAGCAGCGCGAAGGCCTGGTCGGCCGCGGCCTCGTACTCGGCGAAGCGCACCGAGAGCTCGTCGAACTTGCGGCCCAGATCGATCACGTAGGGGCGCTCGGTCTCGGGGGCGAACTCCAGCACCCGCACCGTCACCTGCTTGCCCGACTTGAGGCGCTCCGCCATGAGCCCGGGGAAGTAGAGGCGCGCCAGGCGGATGAGCGCCCTGCGCGTCTCGACGTTGGGCTCGTCGCGCAGCCGCGCCGTGTCCTTGGCCTGGTTGGCCTGGAAGGTCTCGATGGCCGCCACCGTCTGGCTCAGCCCCAGGTAGCCCTCGGAGACGAGGCGGATCTCGACCTGGTTGCGCCGCAGCTCCGTCACCGAAAAGAACGACACCACCCCGAAGGTGACGAGCACCACCGCGTAGCCCAGGAAGATGCGGGTGGTCAGAGACAGCTTCATGGTGTGGGCGTGATTGACCGCGGCCGTGAGAGAACCCTATGTTCCGCCGCTAACCAATTGTTTTATCAGCCAATTCCAATCATGTCCCGTCCCAATGCGCTGGTGTGTGCGGCCCTCGTCGGCCTGAGCGTCGCTGCGCACGCAGCAGAGAAGCCGAAGCTCGTCATGGTGCCCTTCGCGGCCGGGGAGGGCGCCAGCGAGGCGGCCGCCGGTCGCTTCCTCTCGCTGGTGCGCGACGAGCTCAAGACGCGCGGCGACGCGGTGGAGCTGGTGGCCTCACCCGCGACGAAGGCGGCCGCCGCGGCGACCCCCACCACACCCACCCCGGAGCGCCGCCGCGCGCCGTCGGCCGAGGCGGTGGGCGCCCTCGACGCGGGGCGCAAGGCCTTCGACGATCTCCGCTTCGAGGACGCCGTGGCCAGCCTGCGCAAGGGCGTCGCGGCGATGCTGCAGGACCCGGCGACGGCCGACTACGAGGCGGTGATCGACGCGCACGTGAAGCTCGCCGCGGCGGCCTTCCGCATGGGCGAAGAGAAGGACGCGAAGGCGGCGCTGCTCGAGCTGGCGCGCCTGGCCCCCGACTACACGCTGCCCGGCGGCTACCCGCCGGTGTTCCAGCGCGAGTTCGACAAGGCGAAGAAGCGCCTCGAGAAGCAGCCGCGCGGGCAGCTCTCCATCGAGGGGCCGGCCGGCTCGACCGCGTTCCTCGACGGGCGTGATCTGGGCATGGTGCCGGTGCTCGAAGAGAACGTGCCGGCGGGCCTGCACTACGTGAAGGTCGAGGGCACGAAGGGCGAGCGCTTCGGCCAGGCCGTGGAAATCAAGGGAGGGCTGGTGAAGGTGAAGGCCAGCTTCGGCGGCGGCGGCGGCGAGCGCGCGCCGGTGGTGACGAAGGCGGCGGTGGCCGACCCCGGCGTCGCGGCGCTCGTCGACGAGGCGACCCAGGGGCGGCTGTCGGCCTACGCGAAGGCGGCCAACGCGGAGTACGCGCTGGTGGCCTATGTGTACAAGACGAGCGACACGCAGCTCACGGCGGGCGCGGCGCTGTTCTCCGTGAAGAAGGGCGCGTTCTCGGCGCTGCCGCCGGTCACCTTCGACACCGACGTGCTGACGGCGAACACCGAGGCCTTCAAGGTGGCCGACGAGGTGACGCGCCGGCTGACGAGCTTCGGGGCCTCGGCGTCGCTGCCGCTCAACCTCGCCAGCCGCGCCGCGAAGGCCGGCACCACCACCGTCGCCCGTGCCGACACGCCGACGAACGTGGACCCCGACGACGTGGACGCCTCGACGCCGACGACGAAGAAGGTGGTGCTGGTGCCCAGGCCCCCGCCCAGGGTCGAGCAGCCGCCGCTGGCGGACGTCGAGCCGCCGCCGCCTGATGAGCCGAAGCCCGGAGAGGTGAAGAGCGGCGTGCCCGCCTGGGTGTGGGTCGTCGCCGGCGTCGCCGTGGCGGCCGGGGCAGGGGTCGGCGGCTACTTCGTCGTCTCGGAGATCACAAAGCCGGTGACGGGAACCGTCACCGCGACGTGGTGACCAACATGAAGCGACTGCTGTGCTGCGCGGTGCTGGCCTCGTCTCTGCTGGCCTGCGAGCCGAAAGAAGTGAACTACGCGCTCAAGATCGTCACCCAGAGCTGCGACCCGGCGGCGAACCCCTTCGAGGGCGTGCAGTTCCTCCGCATCCGCGTCACGGGCGAGGGCATGGAGCCCGTGGAGGCGGTGAGCGCGGCGAACCCCGCGACGCGCGAGGCGAAGGTGCCGCTGGTGCCGGCCGGGCCGAAGCGGGTGATCGAGGTGCGCGGCTACGACAGCGACCCGGGCGGGAGCGCGCGGGTGATCTCCATCGGCAAGTCGCTGCCCTTCGACGTGCCCGACGTGGTGCCCGAGGCCCTG
>CAYUZK010000062.1:0-6803 GCA_964449625.1 uncultured Archangium sp. | reverse complement strand
GTCGGCTCGCGCACGCCGCCGGCCATCAAGCGCTCGCGGCACTCGATGGCGGTGGACGCGAACGGCAAGGTGCTGGTCGTCGGCGGCATCACCTACAAGAGCTCCATCGTGCCCGCCGACGAGGTGGAGTGGCTCGACCCCGAGGTGAGCACCAACCTCTTCAAGATCGTCGACGGCGTGACGCTGCCGCGGCTCGGCGCGACGGTGATGCCCATCAAGAAGGGCGAGTTCATCGCGGTGGTGGGCGGCACGGACGGGAGCACCCTGCGCAACGAGGTGACCTACTTCAAGTTCAACGGCACCACCTTCGCGCAGCAGTCGCTCAACCCCGCGCCGCGGCTGGCAGACCCGGGGCGCCGCGCGGCGGCCGGCGCGCTGATCCGCGGGGGAGAGGACCTCGTGCTGCTCGGCGGGTACGCGCACGCGACCAACGTGAGCCCGCTCGCGTCGTCGGAGGTGCTGACCGCCGGCACCGCGACCGTTTCGCCCGGCCCCGACGTGCGCGCCGCGCGCGGGGAGATCTGCGCGGTGACGATGGCCGACGGCAGCGTGCTCGCCGTCGGGGGCCGCACCTCGGACTCCGGCGGGCCGGCGCGGTCCGACGCCACGGCGATCCTCGTCTCCTCCACCGCGGCAGGCGCCATCGCCAGCGTCGCCGTGCCCAACCTGCCCAGGCCCCGCTACGGCCACACCTGCACCGCGCTGCTCGACGGCTCGGTGCTGGTGACCGGCGGCATCAACGAGTCCATCGACGGCTCGCTGGAGATCCTCCAGGACGCGTGGATCTACACGCCGACGCCGGCCAACTGAGCGAGCCGGTACCTCGCGCCCTCAGTGGTGCAGCAGCGCGCGCAGCATCGCCTCGAGCTCGTCCGCTGAGGGGACGCGGGGCGCGCCGCGGGGCTGCTTCACCGGCGCCACCGTGAGCGGCTGGCCCGGCTGCAGCGGGAACTCGTCGTAGGCCCCGGAGCCGTCGGCGTCGACGAGGATGGCGTTGGTCAGCGCGAAGGCGCGGCTGCTCGAGGCGGTGCACAGGCTCCCGCTGCAGCTCACGCCCTCCCAGGCGAGCGGCGCCAGCGTGCGCGAGGCGGTGGAGGAGCGCACCATGCCCACGAACCAGGTGTCGGCCGTGGGCTGCACCCGGAAGGTCTCACGCACGTGCACGCGGCGGGCGGCGAAGCCGTTGAGCCCCGGCACCGCCTCCACAGGCAGCGCCGTCGGGTCGAGGGCCCTCCGCAGCGCCGCCTGGGCGGGCACGAAGGTGTCGTTGGAGACGCCGTTGGTCGCCTCCCGGCCGGCGACGTGCGTGTGCACCTCGATGGCGTCGAACTGCATCCACTCCGGCGCCTGCACGTCGACGGTCAGCTCGAGCTCGTCGCCCGACGCCACCGAGATCGTCCCGCCGACCTCGATCTGTGGCCCCGTGGCGACGCCGCCTTCGACCTTGCGCGCGGTGAGGGTGATGAAGGGGCCGCTCGAGAGCACCGCGCGCCGCGCGAGCATCGCCTGCGAGAAGGCGTTGGGGGAGAAGTCGGCGGGCGCGTCGACGCCCAGCTTGATCCACGTGCGCGCGTAGCCGCCGACGTTGGTGTAGGTCACGTGCGTGTCCGAGACGCCGGTGGCGGTCTTCACCCAACCCCGGGAGAGGAACGTCATCCAGTCGTTGAGCTCGGCGGTGCGCAGGCTCATGCCGTTCATCACCTCGAAGGCGTCGAACTCGCCGCTGAACAGGCGCGTGTCGGTCGAGGAGGCCTGCGGGTGCGCCTCGAGGCGGAACTCGGCGGGGTCGGCGTGGGAGGCGCCGGTGGCGGTGTCCACCTTGAGCATCGTCAGGGAGCCGCCGGGCGTGCCGCGGGCGTGGTTCATCTGGATCACCGCGGTCGGGGCGTCGGCGCGCAGCCCGGCGTAGATCTGGTCGAGGCGGAGGCTCGGGCCGTCGCCGCCCGCCCAGTCGAAGGCGCCGCCGTTGAGGGCGTCGCGGCGCGTCACCGGGAAGACGTTCTGGTGGCCGTAGTCGAAGGGCGTGACCTCCACGCCGATCATCGAGGCCATCTGGCCGGTGAGGCCGAGCTGCTCGAGCACCGGGCGGTAGTCGGTGATGAAGTCGTGATCGGTGGACACGAGCACGTCCACGCCCTCGGCCGCGAAGCTCATGGCCCGCACGGCGTCGCCCACGGCGCTGTCGGGGCTGCCGACGGCGTGCACGTGGAGATCGGCGCTCATCCACCCGGTGGAGTCCACCACCTGCGCGAGCGTCACCGCGACGGCCTGGTCCGCCGAAGACAGGTCGAGGGCGTGGCCCGTCACCGGGAAGGTGTCGGGGAAGGCGGAGAACTCGGGGCCGCGCGAGACGAAGAGCTCGTACGGGCCGGGGGGCAGCGGCACCACGGCGCGGCCGTCGGCGCCGGCGAAGGCCACCGCCTGCACGTCGGAGGGCTGGCTCTCGACGTCGACCCAGGCCCGGTAGGCGCCCTGTTGATCGGGGCAGGGCCCGCCCGGGCACTTCACCACCACCTTCGCGGTCAGGGGGCGATCGAAGGGGTCCTTCACCGTCACTGTCACCGCGCGCGACGCGCCGAGGTGCACCGTCACCGCGGCGGTGCCGGCGGCGGGCACCGAGACGGGCGTGAGCGGCTCGAGGGCGGCCCCCAGCGCGGCCGTGCCGACGAGGTAGTTGCCCGGCGGCAGGTCGACGCGGGCGAGGCCCTGGGCGTCGGCCACCAGCACGGTCTGCACGCGCCCCGTCTCGGCGCGCTTCACGGTGACGCGGGCGCCGCTGGCGGGGCTGCCGTCGGCGCGCTGGGCGGTCACGGTGAGGCGCGACTTCGCCGCGGCGTCGGCGGCCAGCATCGCGCTGGAGATCTCCCCCAGGTCGCGGCCGACGAAGAAGTCACGGAGGAAGGTGCGCTGGTTGCCGGCCAGCACCCCGAAGGCCCCCGGGCGGCGCTGCGCCGTGGCGTCGACCCACGCGAGCAGCCCCGACTGGTTTTCGCCGTTGGCCAGCACCGCGGCGACGCCGGCCACGTAGAGCAGCGCGCTGGTGCCCGGCTGCTTCGCGTCGGAGAAGGCGTAGGCTCGGTAGCCGTAGGCGACGCCGTCGGCCTGGTAGCCGAACCAGGTCGAGGGGTCCACGAGGCAGCCCTTGGCGCCCAGGCCGTTGGTGCAGCCGTCGGGGTTGAAGACCTCGCTCACGCCGCCCTGCTCCGAGAGGTCGCCGACCTGCATGGTGATGGTGTCCTTGCCGCCGTTGCAGAAGGCCGTCAGCAGGCGCACCCGCGACTCGCCGGGCGAGAGCACGTAGTAGGTGGTGATGGTGAAGGGCAGGGGCTCGTTGGGGTCGCGCACGAGCTCCACGTCGCCGAGGAACTCCGTGAGCACGTTCTTCACGTTGACGTAGTCCACCACCGCGTCCTGGCCGCTGGCGGCCACCACCGCGTAGCCCCCGTTCGCCCCGTCGCTGAGCACCTCGACCTTCGACACGTTCACCGTGCGGCCGAAGGCGTAGATGAGGCCAAGCTTGCCGTACTCGTCGCGGCCGGGGCCTGCCTGGCGCTTCACGTCGGCGTCGATGATCGTCCCCCCGTAGGGGATGGGGGCGACGGCCCGCGTCGGCTGCTGGATGATCACCCGCAGGCGATCGTTCTCGAGCAGCACGTCGCCCAGGCGCCCCTGCGCGTACCCGCCGCCGATGAGCTCGGCGCTCGAGGCGACGACCTTCGCCGTGGCGCCGGTGCCGACGCGCGAGAAGTACCCGGTGGCGTCGAGGTCCACCTCGCAGCGCCCGGTCGGCTCCGGCTCGGGGATGGGCTTCTTCTCAGGCGGGCAGGCCAGCAACGAGAGGGCGGCGACGACGAGCAGCGGACGCGACATGGGCGCGGTCCATGCCAGCTCGTGACGGGTCGGTCACGACGCAAACCGTCATCGCGGCGCGCGATCGGCTACCCTCGGCGAGCGATGGTCGCGCTCAGGACGCCAGAGGAACGCCGCGCGGCGGTCGAGTCGATGTTCCGCATTCGCGCGGTGGAGTCGCCGGCGGACAAGGCCTCGGGGCTGCGCACCGTCTGGCACCGCGGCGCACTGCACGCGGAGCTGGTGAGCGAGATCGACACCGAGGGCCGGGCGGTGCGCCACGAGCTCTCGCTGTTCGACGACGTCTTCGTCTGGGAGCGCGGGCGCGGCTTCACCACCGGCGCGGCGCGGGCCGAAGGCAGCACCCGCGGCGCTGCCAACGTCGCCTTCGATCTCACCACCGATCCCGAGCGCCTCGCCCGCGCCTGCGACGCGCTGCGGCCCTACGCGGGCGTCGATCGCATCCTCCTACACCTGCGCGAGCTGCTGATCGCCGGGGAGCAGGGCCGCGCGCCCACCGAGGATCTCGGGGCCGTCACCAACCCCCGCCTGGCACCGGTGACGCTGCCAGAGCCGACGGAGGCCCCCTTGACGCCTCGCGTGCTGCCCTGGCTGCTGCTGGGGCTCGGGCTCGTGGCGCTCGGGCTGGCGCTGCTCCTGTCGAAGTAGGAGAGTCCGCCCGCATGCAGAGCCAGCGCGTCGCGGCCTTTGGCACGTCCATCTTCACCGAGTTCTCGAAGCTCGCCGCTGAGCACCGAGCCGTGAACCTGGGCCAGGGCTTCCCCGACTTCGACGGGCCGAAGGAGATCGCCGAGGCCGCGGTGGCGGCCATTCACGGCGGGGTCAACCAGTATGCGGTGGGGCAGGGCGCGCCGGCCCTGCGCCGCGCGGTGGCGGCTCACGCTCAGCGCTTCTACGGGCAGATCGTCGACCCCGACACCGAGGTCGGCGTCACCTCGGGCGCGACGGAGGCCCTCTTCGACGCGGTGCTCGCCTTCACCAATCCCGGCGACGAGGTGGTGCTCTTCGAGCCCTACTACGACTCCTACCTCGCCAGCGTGCAGCTCGCCGGCGCCGTGCCCCGGTACGTGCGCCTGCGCCCGCCCGACGGCGCGCACCCGGCCTGGTGGTTCGAGGAGGAGGAGCTGGCCGCGGCCTTCAGCGCGCGCACGCGCCTGGTGTTCGTCAACACGCCCCACAACCCGACGGGCAAGCTCTTCACGAGGGAGGAGCTCGAGCTGATCGGCGGCCTCGCGAAGCGCCACGGCGCCGTGCTGGTGAGCGACGAGGTCTACGAGCACCTCGTCTTCGACGGCGCGCGGCACCTGCGGCCGGCGACGCTGCCGGGCTTCGATGAGTTCACGCTCACCATCTCGAGCGGCGGCAAGAGCTTCTCGTTCACCGGCTGGAAGGTGGGCTGGCACCTCGGCCGGCGCGAGCTGGTGGGGGCCGTGCAGAAGGTGCACCAGTGGGTCACCTTCGCCACCGCGGCGCCGTTCCAGGCCGCCATCGCACAGGCCCTCGCGCTGCCCGACGCGTACTTCACCGGGTTCGTCGCCGACTACGCCCGCAAGCGCGACGTGCTCTCGGCCGCGCTGGAAAAGGCGGGCCTCGAGGTGCTGCCCTGCGCGGGCACCTACTTCCTCATGGCGCGCACCGACAGGCTGCGGCGGTCGGGAGAAGACGGCCTCGCGTTCTGTCGCCGGCTGCTGGTGGACCACGGGGTCGCCGCCATTCCGCCCTCGGTCTTCTACAGCCCCGGGCACGCGGCCTTCGCCGACGGCCTCGCCCGCTTCGCCTTCTGCAAGACCGACGCGGTGCTGGCCGAGGCGGCCGAGCGCCTCGCCCGCCTCGGCTGACGCGCTGCGACAGGCCCGCACCGCGCGTTGGCGGCCCCGGGGGGCCAGTGCTATCTGCCCGCGCATGGCTCGTTCCGCGAAGAAGGTGACGCTCTCGAAGGCGAAGGCCCCCGCGAAGGCGAAGGCGAAGGCGAAGGTGGCCGCGAAGGGGCCGACGCGCTCCTACGACGCGAAGGTGATGGCAAAGCAGGCGGCGGAGCTCGCGCGGTGGCGCAAGGCGACGTGGGCGCGGTCGGCCGAGAAGATGCCGGAGCGCCGGGCGGCCTTCACCACCGACTCGGGCATCCCCATCCCCGAGTTGATGACGGCCGTCGATCGCCGCCACGAAGACTGGCGGGAGATCGGCCTGCCGGGCGAGTTCCCCTACACGCGCGGCACGCAGCCGACGATGTACCGCAGCCGCCTGTGGACGATGCGGCAGTTCGCGGGCTTCGGCACGCCGGCCGACACGAACAAGCGCTTCAAGTACCTCATCGCCCAGGGCATGACGGGCCTCTCCACGGCCTTCGATATGCCCGCGCTGATGGGCTACGACGCCGACCACCCGATGTCGCGCGGCGAGGTGGGCAAGGAGGGCGTCGCCATCTCGACCTTGAAGGACTTCGAGATCCTCTTCGAGGGCATCAAGCTCGACCAGGTCACCACCTCGATGACCATCAACGCGCCGGCCATCGTGGCGCTGTGCATGTACATCGCGGTGGCCGAGCGCCAGGGCGTGTCGATGGACAAGCTCGGCGGCACCATTCAGAACGACATGCTCAAGGAGTTCATCGCGCAGAAGGAGTGGATCGTCGGCCCACGCCCCGCGGTGCGCATCGTGGTGGACATGATCGAGTTCTGCGCGAAGCACATGCCCAAGTGGAACCCGGTGTCGATCAGCGGGTACCACATTCGCGAGGCGGGGGCGACGGCGGTGCAGGAGCTCGCCTTCACCATCGCCGACGGGAAGGAATATGTGCGGCGCGCGATGGCGACCGGGCTCGATATCGACAGCTTCGCCCCGCGCCTGTCGTTCTTCTTCGGCATCGGGATGGAGCTGTTCACCGAGGTCGCCAAGCTGCGCGCGGCGCGGGTGCTGTGGGCCGAGGTGATGGC
>CAYUZK010000061.1:11774-28020 GCA_964449625.1 uncultured Archangium sp. | reverse complement strand
GGCTGCGGCTGCGGCTGCTCGGTGTGGGTGGCCTACACCGACGACGGCAAGACGCTGGCGTACACCGACGACGCGGACGGCGACGGCAAGTCGGACGACGTCGACAACTGCCCCTTCTCCAGCAACCGTGAGCAGCTCGACGGCGACGGCGACGGCGTGGGCGACGCGTGCGACAACTGCGCGGCCGCGTCGAACTTCTCGCAGCTCGACACCGACGGCAACGGCGTGGGCGACGTCTGCGACCCCGACCTCGACGGCGACGGCATCTTGAACACCCTCGACAACTGCCCCTCGATCCCCAACCCGGACCAGCGGCGCACCAACTCGGGCCAGCCCCTGGGCGACGTCTGCAACGCGGACGACGACGGTGACGGCATCGCCGACGTGCTCGACAACTGCCCGCTGGTGGTGAACCCGACGCAGGTGATTCCCACGGGCGCCATCTGCAACATCGACACGGACCGCGACGGCATCAACGACGAGTTCGACAACTGCCCGTACTTCGCCTCGGTGAACCAGCTCGACACCGACTTGGACGGCCTGGGCGACGTCTGCGACTTCGACATGGACAACGACGGCATCTTGAACGGCGCCGACAACTGCAGCCTCATCCGCAACCGTGACCAGCTCGACGGTGACGGCGACAGCCTCGGCGACGTCTGCGACGCGCGGTACTGCGTGGTGGTCGACCCGTCGAACAAGGAAGACTGCCTCGACCCCAACGGCCCCTTCCGCGTGCACGCCGGCGGCATCGTGATGCTCAAGGCGGGCGAGAAGTTCCGGCTCCCGCTCTTCGCCAACCGCAACGGCGCGGCCATCGAGTACGTGTGGACGGTGAAGCAGCGCCCGTCGGGCAGCAGCGCGGCCATCGGCAACCCCGAGGGCGTGGTGACGATGTCGCGGCACTGGGCCTACGCGTACCAGGACGGCAACGTGCCCACCTTCACGGCCGACGTCGACGGTGAGTACGACATCCAGCTCCAGGCGAAGCTGGCCTTCGCCGACCGCGCGTACCCCGAGAACCGCGACTCGACGTCGTCGCTCAAGCTGAACGCGTCGCCCGATGGCCAGGGCGGTGCGAAGAGCTGCAGCGCGGTGCCCTTCGACGCCTCGATGGCGGCCCTGGGGCTGGGCCTGCTGGCCCTCATCAGCCGCCGCCGCCGCTAGAGCCGGCGCAGGGGAGTCCGCTTCACGATTTGGAGCCCCTCGTCGGCCACGGCTGACGGGGGGCTTCGCTGTCTGTAGAGTCTCATTCCGCTCAGGGCCGAGCCGGGGAGAAGCCGCTTGAACACGTTCCGTGCCTCACTGGTGACCGCGCTGCTCCTGGTGTGCGCCGCCTGCTCCGACCCGCTGCTCGAGAAGCGGCGGGTGGAGGACATCAACGTCGACAACCGCCTCGCCGTCTCGGGCCGCGTGTGCACCTCGCCGCCGGACCCCTCGGGCTTCCCGGTGAAGGTGGTGATGATCGTCGACCAGTCCGGCTCGATGTGCATCTCCGACCCCCCGGGCGCGCAGGAGTCGACGGGCTTCTGTCAGATGTACGCGACCATTCCGCCCGGGGTCACGCAGCCCGCTCGGGTGCGCGCGGTGAACCGCCTCATCGAGCAGTTCGAGCAGCAGCCCAACGTGCAGGTGGCGCTGGTGCCCTTCGAGACGAACGTGAAGGGCGTGTGGCCGGGCAGCACCGGGGCCGGGGTGCAGCGCTTCGCGCGGCCCGACGGCACCCTGCGCACGCGCGTGAACACCATGCAGGCCGAGCTGGGCAAGGGCACCGACTACCAGGGCGCGCTCTCGTACGCCTACTCGCTCATCGCCAGTGACATCGTGGCCACGGCCGACGCCACCCCGGAGCTCCTGCCGCGCACCCGCTACGTGGTGGTCTTCCTCACCGACGGCGTGCCCTTCCCCAAGTGCGCGGGCAACGACAACCTGACGCAGTACGCCGACGACCTGAACCCCGACTTGACGTGGGATGACTCGCTGGGCGCCGGTGACTTCTGCAACCTCATCGACCCGATGGACCCCGACTACATCACCGGCTTCGTCGCGGGCACCGACCGCAACCAGAACTACCAGCTCTTCAGCTACATCGATCAGCTGATGGACCTGAAGGACCAGTACAACATCGGCGACCTGCGCTTCCACACGGTGCTCCTCTTCAACGAAGAGGCGGTGCGCGCCTGCGGCCCCATCTGCCAGGACATCTACGGCCGCTACCAGCGCTGGCCCGGGCCCGTGCCGGTGGCCGATGGCCCCGCCGCCGCCAAGCGCATCGCCGAGTGGCTCCTGCGGCAGATGGCCCAGCGGGGCAACGGCGTGTACCAGGAGTTCAACAACTTCGCCGGCATCGCGCAGCTCAACCTCGGCGCCCTCGACTACTCCTCGCTCGCCAGCCGCAACGTCATGAAGTCGTTCCTCATGCAGGCCCTCTCGAGCGAGCCCGGCGCCGTCTCGCGCGAGGTGGACACCGACGGCGACGGCCTGCCCGACACGCTCGACAACGACTTCACCCACAAGACCAACCGCTTCATGGCCGACACCGACGACGACGGCTTCGACGACGCCTTCGAGGTGCGCCGCTATGACGACGGCTTCCGCCCCGACGTCAAGGACGGCCGCGGCTGCGACCCGGCCTCGCCGCTCACCCCCGGCTGCCGCGTGGCCGACACCGACGGCGACGGGCTCTCGCAGTACATGGAGGACTACCTCAAGACGCGCCGCACCCTGGTCGACTCCGACGGCGACGGCGTGCCCGACGGCATGGAGGTGCGCTACGGCCTCGACCCCACGCAGCGCTTCCTCGCCGGCCTCGACACCGACGGCGACGGCACGCCCGACAGCGTCGAGTTCCGCCTGGGGAGCAACCCCGTGCGGCGCGACCGCGAGTACCAGGAGAAGAGCGGCTACCAGTTCGACATCGTCGCCGAGGTGCAGAGCGACGATCGCGTCTGCTACGACTTCAAGATCTCGAACCTCGAGCTCGTGACGCCGCCCAACCGCGCCGGCCTCACGCAGGGCTACAACCTCTTCAAGCTCTGGTTCGGGGAGGCGCCCGAGAGCGGCGTGGCCACCGACTTCGGGGTGTGGAAGACGGCGTGCTTCTGGGCCCAGTACGACCCGCCGTCGGTGCGCGTGCCCGCCGGGCCCGAGGTGCCGCCGCTGCGCAACGCGAACTTCCGCCCGACCTACGATCTCTCGACGCCGGCGCAGTACGAGGCGAGCTGCCTGGGCGTCTCGCCCGCCCGGGGGACGCCCTGATGGTCGTCTCGCCCCTGCGCGCCGGGCTCGCCGCCTTCACCGCGGCCGCGCTCTTCGCGGCCTGCACCAACACCTACCTCTACGACGAGCGCCGGGAGGACCAGCTCCCGCGCGACCGCACGCTCACGCTCGAGGGCGAGTTCTGCACCCCGTCGCCGAACGAGGTGGTGCGGCCCATCAAGATCCTCATCGCCATGGACGCCTCGCAGTCGATGCGCGTGACCGACCCCAACGGCTCGCGCGCCCAGGCGGCGGTGGACCTGCTCGACTCGCTGCCTCAGGAGCCGGAGATCAGCTTCGTGGTGATGCTCTTCGCCGGCAGCACCACCGCGTGGCTGAGCAAGAGCGGCGTGGCCGAGTTCGACCGCGTGGTGGACTACAGCCCCGACGACAAGTCGCGGCTCCAGCAGCGCATCTTGAACTTCGCGGCGCCGGGCAACATGGCCAACCGCGACTCCACCGACTTCGTCAAGCCACTGTCGGACATCTACGCGCTGCTCAACGGCGACATCTCGTCGAGCCGGCTCATGGCGGGCGTGAACGAGACGCGCGCGCGCTACTCCATCATCTTCTTGTCCGACGGCCAGCCCACCAACAACCAGGACGACGAGCTGTTGTGTGGCGACGCGGTGCGGCGCCTGCGGCAGCTCAAGGACCTGGCCGACGACGTGAAGGTCAACACCGTGCACGTCTTCCAGCCGACGCAGCCCATCGCCTCCTCGGCCTGTGACTTCGACGCGGGCGTCACGGTGCCGGTGGGCGGCTCGTCGTGCCGCATCCCCAACCTGCCGCCGGGCGCGTGCCCGCTGATCATCGTGAACCAGAACGCCGAGCGGCTGCTGAAGATGGCCGACCTGGGCGGCGGCGACTTCCGCGACTTCCGCAACAACGAGCCCATCAACTTCCTCAACTTCCGCTTCGGGCAGGTGCGGCGCATCTTCACCTTCGACAAGCTGGTGGCCTCCAACTTCTCGGCGCCGGCCGGCAGCCCCCTCGACGAGGCCGACACCGACTCCGACGGGCTCCTCGACGCCGACGAGCTCCGCGAGGGCACCAACCCCTTCGTGGCCGACACCGACGGCGACGGCTTCTCGGACGGGGTCGAGGTCTTCTTCCGCGCCCGCGGCGCCGACTTCAACCCGGCCCAGGTGCCGCTGCCCGACGGCGGCGGGCTGGACCCCGGCTGCCCGCCGGAGCTGCGCGGCGTGGACCAGGACTGCGACACGCTGACCGACTGCGACGAGCAGATCATCGGCACCAACGCCCTGCGCATGGACTCCGACGACGACGGCGTCTCCGACGCGGTGGAGTTCAAGCTGGGCAGCCAGCCCTCCTCGAAGGACCTCGCGCAGGACCCCGACAACGATCGGCTCCCCACGGGCGACGAGCTGCTGATGCACACCGACCCCTTGAAGGTCGACTCCGACAACCTCTCGGTGACGGCCTACCGCTACGAGCTGGTGAAGCAGGGCGGGCTCCAGGCCGATGGCCGGCAGTGCTGGCGCTTCACGGTGAGCAACGTGGCCCTGGCCAACACGCTCCCCGACACGCGCGACGCGGGCAACCCCGACGGCGGCGACCCGCTCTACCGGCGCGGGGCGGGCTACAACGACGTCTTCGTCACCTTCTCGATGGTGCCCGGCGACGACCCGGTGGGCCGCACCGCGCTGCGCTCCTTCCGCCACACCACCTCGCGGTTCCCGGTGGGCGGCATCAAGTCGCCGCACGACGGCGTCATCCGCATCGAGCCCGGTGACTTCGTGCCCGGGTGCCGCTCCGTCGTGCAGCCCTCCTCGCCGTGAGCCCTCGCGCCGACCCTCCTTTCGGGTGCCTTATGAGAAACCTCGTCGTCCGCCTCGCCGCGTCGCTGCTGTCGCTCTCGCTCTTCACCGCCTGTCCGCCCGAGGTGCCGGTGGAGTGCATCGAGGGTGACGAGGACGTCTGCGACGCCGGCTCGCTCCCGCCGGACTTCTGCGACTCGCCCGAGGAGGCGCTGAGCGACGCCGAGAACTGCCACCTCACGGTGACCACCGGCGGGGCAATGATGGTGCGCAAGCAGGGCGTGTACCTGAGCCGCCTGGGCGACGGCGGGGTGGACCGCGACTGGTACTTCGCCCAGCTCCCGGCGCTCACCCCGCGGAGCCTCCTGCACGTCAGCGGCGGCTACCAGGTGCCGCAGACGGCGGTGAACTTCAGCCTCAACGTGCTCAAGGAGTCGCCGGACGGCGGCCTGGCCTCGGTGGTGACGGGCATCGATCGCCACGGCGCGGCGGCCCCGAAGCCGGTGGACCTGGTGGTGCCCTTCGCGGAGTCGAACGCGAAGCTGTTCCTCCTCGTGTCCGACGAGGGCGGGGCGCAGGTGCGGGTGGACAACCGCAACACCTACTCCATCGGCGTGGAGGTGATCGAGAACCCCGACGTGAACGAGCCCAACGACACCACGCCCACGCCCATCAGCCTGGCCCCGATGGGGGCGATCCAGCAGGGTACGCAGACGGGCTACCTGGCGACCAACGACGACGTGGACCTCTTCAGCTTCCCGGTGAGCCAGGCCAGCCGGCAGATCATCTACCTGCGCATCACGGGCCCTGACCCCCACCCCATGAACCCGCCGCCGCCGTACCGGCTCGCCTACACCCTCTTCGACCCGTCGGACCGCCCCATCTCCGAGGGCGTGATGGACAACGCGTTCCTCCCCATCAGCCTCACCACCGCGCGCCTGGCGCCGATGACGGGCACCTACAAGGTGAAGGTGGCGGGCTACCGCGAGCCCAACAGCACGGCGGTCATCGGCGGCGACCTGCGCGTGCAGTACCAGGTGGCCGTGCAGCTGCTGCCTGACCTCGACTCGCAGGAGCCCAACGACGAGCCGGTGACGGCGCGCCCGGTGACCCTGAGCCCCAACGCCCGGCAGACCCTGACGGGGAAGATCGCCTACGTGGCCGACGAGGAGTGGTTCGCCTTCACGCTCCCGGCCCGGTCCACCCCCTCCACGCTGCGCTACCAGCTCCGCGTGGCTGGCAGCGGCGGCCGCTTCCCTCCGCTCTCGGGCGTGCCCACGCGGCAGCTGCGCCTCTTTCAGCGGGTGACGACCGGCGCCACCACCGAAGATCGGCGGCGGAACTGCCGCGACAGCGCCGCGGCGTGCCCCAAGGGCTACACCGACCCCACCAGCGACCAGGCCGACCTGGTGAAGAACCTCTGCGATGGCTACGACCCGCCGCTGTGCCTGTGGGCGCAGCGCAACGAGGAGCCGCAGTTCGGGATGCTCAAGAACCACGTGGGCGCGGTGCCGGTGCCGGCCAACCAGGCCAGCGAGTACCTCCTCATGCTGCGCGACGAGGGCCTGGGCCGCCTCAAGTACGCCGACGACCGCGACTGGATGCTGGACATCGACTGGCGCGACGACCCCGACGAGGCCTCGCGCCAGGGCGGGCCCGCGGTGGTGGCGCTCTCGGGGGCGACCTCCACCGCGCAGGGCGAGCTCACCTACGGCCACGGCAAGCTGCTCGACTTCGACCCCAACCGGGGCACCGGCATTCGCGCGCCGCGCGACTACGACGCCTACGACACCGATCAAGACCTCTTCCGCTTCGACTTCGGCGGGGCCACGGGCGACCAGGGCTGGGAGTTCAGCTGGGAGCTGCAGCACGCCGACGGCGGCACGCCCCCGGGCAACATCACCCTCGAGCTCACCTTCTGCCAGGGCGGGCCGCTGGCCGACGGCGGGCTGTGCGCCGGGGCGCAGCGGCGCATCATCGCGTACAGCGGCGCGCGCCTGACGCCCTGGTACCAGCCCTCGAGCTTCACCAACGCCCAGGTGCTCTTCTCGCGCAGCACCACCGGCGGCGTGACGACGGTCACCGCGCTGCCGGTCGGTTGCTGGTGCTTCTCGGCCGAGCGCACGGCCGCCGGCTCGTTCTACGCCAACGTGGTCGGCGTGGACCGGGTGTCGAACGAGCCCATCCGCTACCAGGTGCGGCAGCGGCTCACGAGCTACCCGGGCACCTACTCCACGCCCGACGGCGGCGGCGGCTCGTGCCCGGGGCCGGCCGAAGACGCCGGCTGCGGCTTCGCGCGGTGACGACGGCCCGCCGTCAGGGGCAGGCGGGCGGGGCGCCGGCGTCGCCGGTGCCGTAACAGGGCGAGGTGCCGCCATCGGCGGGTACGCCGCAGCCGCTCAGGGGGAAGACCTGCACGCCGCCGTCGGCGTTCGCCGCGTTGCTCTCGAGGGTGATCTTCGCGCAGTACTGCTTCGCCTCGGTGGGGCTGAAGGACACCTGCATGAAGAAGTTCTTGTTGCCCGTGATGTCGGCGGGCAGGTCCTTGGGCTCCGTGGTGACCTTGAAGGCGCTGTCTCCGCTAATCGCCGCGCGGGTGATGGTCAGGTTCTTGAGGCCGCCGTTCTGCACGCGGATGGTGTTGATGGGGCTCGTGCCGATGAGCGTGCCGGTGTTGAACTCCTGGCCGAAGCCGAGGCTGGCGCGGTCGGGGCAGGCGTGGGCCTCGGGCATGAGCGACTCGCCGTCGCAGGCGACGGGCGCCTTCCCACAGGCGGTGAAACCCGAAAGAATCGACAAGGCAGCGAGCGAACCGACGAGCAGCGTGCGCTTCATGTGAAACCTCTGCGGAGAGGGTGGCCGAACGAGATGCGGAAGCTACTGCAAGGCTGGCTGGTCGTCGCGCTCCTCGGCACGGGGTGCAGCGGAATCCGCGAGCAGTTCCTGGGCAGCCGCATCGAGGACGCCTGCGGGGGCGAGTGGAACATCTGCGCCACCACCGTGGGCTGCTTCCTGGGCGACCGCAGCTACGTCGAGGGCCGCTTTCCCGGGAAGAACCGCGTGGCCATCAAGCTCTTCGAGCCCTCGGAGGTGACGGTGGGCCTGCAGCTCTTCGAGCCGGCGGGCTCGGGCGAAGAGACGGTGTTCAACTTCTTCGAGACCAAGTGCAGCTCCCGCGTGCGCGTGCCGATCACCGGCCGGGCGCTGCTGGGCGAGAACGAGAAGCTGGGCTGGGTCTCGCGCTCGGCCGAGCTCTCGAGCATCGGCGACCACCTCATCGAGGTGGAGTCAGACGCCCGCACCCGCTACCTGCTCAAGATCGACGTGCTGCCGCTGCGGCTGCGCGACATCCAGTAGTCACCGGCCGTCGCGCTTGAGCCGGGCGATGAGCTTGTCGGCCACCCGGAAGGCGTTGGCGGCGATGGTGAGCGTCATCGGCACCGCGCCGCTGGTGGGCAGGAAGCTGCCGTCGACCACGTAGAGGTTCTTCACCGCGTGGGCCCGGCAGTCGGGGTCGAGCACGCTGGTGGCGGGGTCCTTGCCGAAGCGGCAGGTGCCGCCCTGGAGGATGGTCGTCTCGCCGGCGGTGCCCACGCGGTCGAGCCGGTCGGGCTTCATGAGCTGGAGCACCTCCTCGCCGCGCTCCACGAGGAAGCGCGTCATGGCGAGGTCCTGCGGGTGCCGCTTCACGGTGATGGCCGCCACCGGGAGCCCGAACTTGTCCTTCACGTTCGCGTCCACCGTCACCTTCGTGTCGTCGTTGGGGAGGTACTCCCCGTAGATCTCGAACTCGAGGATGCGGCTGTCGCGGTACTCGCGCAGCTTGTCCTTGAGGGCCTTGCCGAAGACGCCGCGCGCGCCCTTCGACGCCAGGCCCACGGCCGCGAAGATGGGGTTGGGGTGCGCCCACATGAAGCCCAGGGTGCCGCCCTTGCGGAAGCCGTAGCGGTCGTCGGGCATCGCGTAGAAGTCCTGCACGCTGCGGTTGACGAAGGGCGCGGTGGAGGTGAGCCACGGCAGCTGCGCGGCGCGCTTGCTCACCGAGAAGGTGGCCTTCGACTGGCCGAAGCTCGAGAAGACGAGGTTGCGCCCCACCAGCCCGTTGTCGTTGGCCAGCCCGTTGGGGAAGCGCGTCGACTTCGAGTTGAGCAGCAGCCGCGCGCTCTCGACGGCGGTGCAGCTGGCCACCACGATGCGGGCCGGCTGCTCCTGGGTGACGCCGTCGGCGTCGAGGTAGAGCACGCTCTTCGCGTTGCCCTTCGCGTCGACGGTGATCTCCGTGGCCATGCACTTGGGCCGCAGCTCGACGTGGCCGGTGGCGAGCGCGCCGGGCACCAGCGAGGCCGAGGTGCTGGCCTTGGCGCCGTGCTCGCAGCCGTAGCTGCCGCACAGGGTGCAGTACACGCAGGCGTCGCGGCCGCGGTAGGGCCGGCTCAAGATGCCCCGCGCCGTGGGGATGGAGTGCCACCCGAGCGACTTCGCCGCCGCGTCGAGGACCGGGGCCACCGGGTGCTCGGCGAGCGGCGGGAGCGGGTAGTTGCCCTTGCGCGGCTCGGCGAAGGGGTGGGGCACCGCGTTGCCCGAGACGCCCAGCTCGGCCTCGGCCTTGTCGTAGAAGGGCGCGAGGTCGGCGTAGCTGATGGGCCAGTCGACCACCGTGCTGCCCTTCGGGGCGCCCAGCTCGGTCTTCTGGCGGAAGTCGACGGGCTTGAAGCGGTAGAAGAACCCGCTCATGTGCACCGTGCCGCCGCCGACGCAGTTGGCGGTCCACGCCTCGTTGGTGCGCGAGAAGGGCTGCTCGGGGCCGGTGCGCCAGAGGTGGGGCTCGTCCCACGGGAGCGGCATGAAGAAGTTGCGGCGCGAGTTGAGGATCTCGTCGTGCACGTAGTCCTCGTCGCGGTACCAGGCGCCCTTCTCGAGCAGCACCACCTTGAAGCCCGCGCGGCCCAGCTCCAGGGCCAGGGGCGCGCCGCCCGCGCCCGAGCCGATGATGCAGACGTCGACGCTGTCCTTGGCCATCAGCAGCCCTTCCCGCCGCCGCAGATGAGCTGGTGCAGCTTCTGGCTCCCGTCGTACGGCGCCTTCGGGTCGCCCTTCACGTTGCGGCCGACGAGCGTGAAGCCGACCAGCTTCCAGCCCACCTCGCCCTTGTTGCCGCCGTAGCTGGGGTCGCCCAGGAAGCCCTCGAGGCTGAGCACCACCAGCATCTCGTACCAGCGCGCCTCGCCGCTCTTCTCGGGGCTGTCCTTGAAGAGGGTGAGCAGCTCGTCTTGCTGCGCGGGCGTGGCCGCGGCGAAGCTCGTCTTGAACATGCGCTGCGCCCGCCGCTCGAGGGCGGCCACGCCGGGCACGAAGTTCTGCCGCATCTGCTGCAGGGCCTCGGTCTGCAGCATGCGGTCGATGTACTCGGGCACGTTGGCGTCGAGGGCGCCGGGGTCCTGGTCGCGGGGCAGCACGCGGTCGACGGCGGCCGAGAGCGTGGCGAACTCGCCGTCGGTGAAGGTGAGGTGGGCGGTGGTGAGGGCCTCGGGGGTCGTCGGAGGGGCGGGCGCGGGCTTCTCGTCGCGCTTGCAGCCGCCGCCCAGCAGCACGGCGCCGCCGCCGAGGAAGGTGACGCGGTGTACGAAGACCCGGCGGGAGAAGTCGTCGTCGTGGAGGTCCTCGTCGTGGCGCGCCATGGGGCCCGCAGTGTTCTCTCCCGGGCGGGCGAGGGCAAGCGCCACTGACCCGGGTGGACAGTCCTCCACAGTCGAAACCGGGTCGAGATTGGCTACGATGCCGCCCCATGAGGCGACTTGGACCCGTAGGCGTGGCGCTGCTCCTCCTGGCGTGCCCCGTTGAGCCCGGCCCTGACGGCGGCACCGGCGGTGGCGGCGGCCGCGGCGGCGGCGCGGGCGGCGGGGGGGGGCTGACGCCCTTCGAGATCACCGAGCTGGACCCCGCGGCGCGCGACGCGACCTACCTGGCCATCGCGGTGGACCCGGCGCAGGAGCGCGTAGGCGTCGCCTACTTCTCGCCGCGCGGCACGCAGACGATGATGGGCACGCCCGACTTCGACATCAAGTACGTCGAGTGGAAGCAAGGCGTGGTGTCGCCGGTGGAGACGCTGCGCTACGTGCAGCGCAAGGTGGGCATCGCCGTCGCCTTCCAGCCCAACGGCGAGCCGGTGGTCTCGTACCTCGGCGGCGCCGCCGGCTTCGAGGTGGGGCAGTCGATCTTCTGGTTCCAGAGCGACGCGGTCATCAACCGCCGCAGCAACGGCACCTGGACCGAGACGGTGGTGGCCACCGACGGCGATCAGATCACCTGCGGCAACCGCGTGAGCGACATCGGCTTCCTCGTCGGGCTGTGGCCGGCGTTGGCCTACGACGCCACCGGCAAGCTGTACCTGGGCTACCGCGACGGCCACAACGGCCAGTTCCCCCAGCAGGACTGGGCCGGCTCCGACGTGGAGGTGTGGGACGGCAACCCGACGCCCACCAACGGCGTCTGCGTGCAGGAGGGCGGCAACAACAAGCTCGCCTGGGGTGGCCACCTGAAGATGATCATCGGCCCGGGCGATCAGCCGGCCATCACCCACGATCAGATGTTCGGCACCAGCGACAGCAACGGCAACAACGTCGTCTTCCAGCGGCGCAAGGCCGACGGCACGTGGACCCCGGCGGCCACGCTGCTCAACATCTCGAACACGCAGTCGGGCGCCTCGCTCGCGTGGGACCCCATGGAGGGCTACGGCATCGCGGTGGTGGACCGCGCCACCAACGAGCTGACCTACATCCGCTCCGCGGACGGCACGAGCTGGAGCTCGCCCGACCCGGTGTTCGGCTCGGGCAGCGGCGGCTGGTACCCCTCGCTGGCGATGGACCCCAAGAACCACGAGCCGGCCATCGCCTTCTACGTGTGCAGCCCCAAGAGCGGGCTCAACGAGCAGGGCTGCACCACCAGCGAAGACGAGCTGCGCATTCGCCAGCGCATCTCGGGCACCTGGCGCGACGTGGTGGTGGACCCCAACGGCGGCTACGAGCCGAAGATCGGCTTCTTCGCGCCGCGGCAAGCCGGCGAGGAGCCCAGGCGCTTCGTGGTCTACCGGCAGCCGCCGTCCATCGACCCGACCACCGGCCTGACCGTCACCAACGTGGGCGCGCTGAAGATCGCGGTGGAGCGATGACGAGACGTCGCCTCTCGGCGGCCCTGGTGGTGGCGCTCTCGGCGTGCGGCGCCGACAACGTGCTCTCGGGGAGCCTCTCGGAGGTCTTCCCCATCGACGCCTCGCGCGTGGACCTCGCGCGCAACGCGGAGGCGTTTCAGATCACCTACCTGCGCAACCGCGGCGTCTTCCAGGACGTGGTGGTGCGCCTATCGGTGTCGATGGTGTCGGGCGTGAGCGAAGACGGCGGCGTGCTGTCCTTCGAGCCGAAGGCGGGCGCGCGGCTGGCGCTCGAGGGCGAGTACCAGCCGGGCAGCCCGCGCACGGCCGTCACCCACGCGCCGGGCGGAGAGCCCGTGCGGAGCCTGCCCCGCGTGCGCAAGGGCGACCTCACCATCACCGAGCAGACGCTGACCCCGCTGCCCGACGGCGGCGTGAAGGAGCGCCTGCGGGGCAACTTCTCGATGCTCTTCGAGCAGGAGGGCGGCGACCTGGGCTTCGGCCGCACGCTCGGCGGCAACTTCCTGGGCGACGTGTCTGACGCGGGCTTCGGGGAGCTGCCGTAGCGCTCAGGCCCGCTCGAGCTGCACGCGCAGGTTGCTCGACGTGCCCCCCACCACCTCGGCGCGGCGCTCGATGGTCCGGTAGCCCGACAGCTCGATGCGCACGGCGTGCGGGCCGGCCGTCAGCGTCAGCGTGCGCGGCGTGAGGCCCTTCTTCTCGCCGTCGACATAGATGGCCGCGGTGGCGGCGCGGCCCTTGGCGGTCACCACCACCCGGAGCTGCCCGGTGGTGGGCGCCACGGCGACGGGGTTGCTCCCGCGCGTCGCCTCGTCGGTGGCGCTGGGCGCCGGGCCGACGAGGGTGCGCTCCTCGCGGTCGAAGCGCAAGATGACGGTCTTCTGCTCGCCCGAGGCGCTCGTGTCGTCGGTGGGCATGAGCGCGCCGGGCACCGACACCACGTCGCTGTTCGCCAGCTCCGGCACCTCGTCTTCGTGCGCGCTGGCGACCGGGGGGGGCGGCTTGCCCGGCGGGGCCTTGAGCCGGGCCACCAGGCGCGTCTTCTGCGCGGTGATCTCCGGGGCCGGCCGCCTGGGCCCCACGTCGAAGGCGGTCGCGAGGTCCACCTTCTTCGTGCCCGCGGCGGCCTGGAGATCGGCGGCGAACTCGCTCACCGTGTCGGGCCGGCCCTCGCGGCGCTTCGAGAGGCCGCGCATGAGCACCTGCGCTACGTCCTTCGACAGCCCCTTCACCAGCGCGGCGGCGTCGGGCGGCGGCGTGTTCTTGTGCCCGTAGAGCACCTCGAAGTTGTTGGCCCCCAGGTAGGGCGGCCGCCCCGTGAGGAGCTCGAAGGTGACCGCCGCGAGCGCGTAGACGTCGGTGCGCTTGTCGATGTCCTCCACCCCGAGGATCTGCTCCGGCGACATGTAATAGGGCGTGCCCACCATCGCGCCGGGCCGCGTCAGCCCGGGGTTGTGCTGGTCGCGCACCACCCCCAGGTCCAGGATGGTGATGCGCCCGCCCACGCAGAAGAAGACGTTCTGCGGCTTCACGTCGCGGTGCACCAGCCCGTGGTGGTGGAGGAAGGCCAGCCCCGAGGCGAGCTGCCTCACGATGGCCACCGTCTCGGCGAGCCCCAGCTTGCCGCCCTGGCGCTCGAGCACGTCCGAGAGCGTGAGGCCCTCGAGGAACTCCATCACGATGAAGGGCAGCGCCCCGCGCCGGCCGTGCCCGTGGAACTGCACGATGTTCTGGTGGCGCAGGCCGGTCATCTTCTCGGCCTCGCGCTCGAAGCGCGCCACCACCTTGGGCTTGCGGCAGTGCTCCGGCGCGAGGATCTTGATGGCGACGGGCTTGTTCGCCTTGACGTCGCGGCCCTTGAAGACGCTCCCCATGGCGCCCTGGCCGATGCGCGTCTCGATGCGCCACTGCTCGTCGAGCAGCTCTCCCGGCGTCACGTGGATGACGACCGTGTGATCGTGGGTGTCGGGGGGCACGGCGCCGCCGAGTCTACAGAAGTTCGCCGCCGCCCGGTCGGCGGATCTGTCGCCGACGCACGACGGCCCCGGCGCCACCTCGAAGGGGCACCAGGGCCGCGGCCCACCCACGCGGGGCGGCGGTCAGAACGCCAGGACGATGCCGAAGCGCACGCCGGGGTAGCCGACCTCGAGCTTGAGCCCGAAGGACTTCGAGAGCATCCAGTTGGCGCCGACGGCCGTGTAGAAGTCAGGCCAGAAGAACGAGGCGTGGCCGAACCACAGGCGCGGCATGAAGCCCGCCTTCACGTAGACCTCGAGCTGCTGCAGGAGGTGGAACTTCCACATCACGCCCACCGGAATGTAGAGCGCGAAGGGGTTCACGTAGCCGAAGTAGCCCACCGCGTCGATGCCGAGGTCGAGGCCGAACTCGTCGTTGAGCGGGGGGATGAAGCCGTTGGCCACCAGCGGAATGTAGAGGGCCGCGCCGGCGCCGATGGGGAAGCCGCCAAAGCCGAAGTGCCCGTACGGGAGCAGGCCGTGGATCGACAGCATCATCGGCCGGCTGCCGTAGGTCGTCCGGTCCAGCAGGGCGCCGGAGCGCTTGAAGGCGTTGCCCCCGCTCTCGGGCGGCGCGCCCTCGTCGTCCTGGGCCAGCGCCATGGAAGACACCGACACCGCCATCACCAGCACCAGCTTCGTCGCGAACCGCATTGTGACCTCCCTTTGAGAGGTCTTTCGACTAGGCCCGGATCCTGGATCGCACAAGGTAATTCGCTGTCGGGAAACCGGGAGGCCGGCGGCCGGGCCGCGATCAGCCCAGCTTCACGCCCAGCAGCGTCGTTGCGTTGCGACAGGCCACGCGATCGACGACGCCGGCGCTCAGGCCCGCGGCCTCGAGCCGGTGGGCAGCCCGCGACAGCGAGAGGATGTCGCTCGCCCCGTCGCCCGCGGCGCTGGCGAGCACCAGCCGCTCCGGGCCCAGGGCGCGCACGAGGGCGACGGCGCGCTCCACGGTGAGGTGGTCGGGGTGCAGGGTCAGCCCGGCATGGAAGCCCAGCTCGCGGATGACGCGCACCGTGCGGCCAACGGCGCCGTCCACCAGCACGCGCTCGGGCACCACCCGCGCGTCGCGCAGCACGGTGAGGAGCCGCTTCGTCACGCGCACCTTGTCGCGGCCCGGCGCCGTCACCACCGCGGCGAGCCGGTACTCGTCGGCGAGCGCGAGCTGCTCGAGGAGCGCCTCCACCTCGGCCTCGTCACCGCGCGCGAGCCCCAACAGCCCCAGGGCGACGACGCGGCCCCCGCGCAGGTAGCCCGGCAGGGCCTCGAGCACCTCACCCAGGCCCCGGCGGGGCAGGGCTGCCGGGTGCACGCCGAGCGCGGCCCAGGCCCTGAGGCCCGCGCGCTCGAGGCGCGGCAGCTCGTGCCCCAGGAGGTGATCGAAGTGCTTGAAGAGCGCCGCCGGCGTGGGCGGGTGCGCGGTGCCGTCGGCCACCACCAGCGCGCCGCGCACGCCGAAGCGCTGGAGCGTCTCGAGGTCGCGCCCGTCGAGCGCCGCCGGGTGCAGCCGGGCGTCGAAGAGCCTCATCGGCGAGGGCGCCGCGCGCCGAGGAGGAGGAGCAGGAGGGCGAGGGGCCCGGCGGCGGCGGCGGCGCACCCGCCCTGCACCGGGGCCTCCGGCACGTCGGGCGCGGAGCGGCAGCGGCCGGCCTGGCACGTCATGGCGCGCAGGCACTCGTCGCTCGAGGTGCAGGCCCGCGAGCAGAAGCTGAAGCCGCGCGGGTCCGCCACGCACTCGCGGCCCGGGCACGCCTCGGCGGTGGTGCACACGTCGCCGTCGTCGCGGCAGTCGGGGTCTCCACCTGGGCAGGCGGCGGTCGAGCAGACGCCGTCGTCGCCGCAGGTCGCGCAGTCGGGGTCGCTGCCGCAGCTCGCCACGCACGCGCCGTCAGCGCCGCAGCCGCAGTCGGGGTCGATGACGCCGCTGCCGCAGGTCGTCACGCAGGCGCCGTCCGCGACGCAGCGGCAGTCGGGGTCCGTCACGCCCGCCGGGCACGCCGTCACGCAGGCGCCGTCGGCGA
>CAYUZK010000061.1:0-11674 GCA_964449625.1 uncultured Archangium sp. | reverse complement strand
CGTTGGCGGTGCAGACGCAGTCGGGGTCGGGCGTGGCGCAGCCGGCCACGCACCGGCCGTCGGCGGCGCAGGCGGGCGGATCGTTCGCGGCGATGAAGCCGTCGATGAAGGCGAGGTGCCGGTCGACGCGGAGGTCGGCGCCCAGCCCGCAGCTCGACGAGCGCACGTAGGAGTGCGTGCCCACCAGCCGCTCGACCTGGTCGCTGCCCCGGAAGAACGAGGGGCCGCCCGAGTCGCCCGCGCAGATGCCGGTGCCACCCGCGCTGCCGAACTCGATGACGGTGGCGGTGAGCGCCGTGACGACCACCGACGCCGAGCGCCGCGTGCCGCTGCTCGCCCCGTCGCTCGACGAGGTGCGGCCGTAGCCCACGATGCGGATCGCCTGGCCGGCGAGCGCCGGCAGCGCGCGCGAGAGGGGCGCCGGGGTCGCCGGGGCGGGCCGGGCCAGGAGCAGGGCCGCGAGATCGTTCGGGCTCGACTGCTCGGCCGGGTTCCACGAGGGGTGGTGGAGAATGGTGGTGACGTCGATGAAGTCGCTCGCCGAGAGCATGGTGTCGTCGGGCTCGTTGGTGGCCTTCACCGTCACGCTCGTCGCGCCGCGGTAGGCCGGGTCGACGCAGTGGGCCGCGGTGAGGAGCACCCGCGGGCTCACCAGCACGGCCGTGCAGATGCTCGCCCCGTTGTCGAAGCGCAGGTCGAGCAGGAAGGTGGAGGTCGCGGCGGGGTCGGCGCTCCCCGAGAGGATGGCCGCGCGCTGGCTCGCCGGCCCGCCCGGGGTCGGCGCACAGGCCGTCAGCAGCAGCAGCGCGAGGGGAGCGGCACGCACGGGCGAGATTCAAGCACGCCGCCCGGCGCGCCGTCGCTCACCGCCGCGGGGTGTCCTGCCCCGCCGGGGCGCCCTCGTTGCGCGGGTCCGACGCGGCGGTGCGCAGGCCCGTCACCGGGTCCACCATCACCGCCTCCGCGTCGCCCCAGGCGCTCACGCGCTTGATGGCGTGGCCGAGCGCCTCGAGGGCCCGCTGGGTCGCGGGGTCGAAGGCGTCCGCGTCGGCGCGCACCTCGTCGGGCAGCCACTGGTGGTGGAAGCGCCCGCGGCCCACGGCGCGCGTCACGTCGAGGCCCAGGTCCACCACGTTGGAGATGACCTGCATCACCGTGGTGGGAATGGTGGAGCCCCCCGGCGAGCCCACCGCCAGCATCACCTCGGCGTCGCGGCCCTGCTGGAAGACGAGCGTCGGCGTCATCGACGAGACGGGGATCTTCCCCGGCGCGATGGCGTTGGCCTGGCCCATCACCAGCCCGAAGGTGTTGGGCACGCCCACCTGGCCGGCGAAGTCGTCCATCTCGTCGTTGAGCAGCACGCCGGTGCCCTTCGCCACCACGCAGCTGCCGAACCAGAAGTTGACGGTGGTGGTGAGCGCCACGGCGTTGCCCTCGGCGTCGATGACCGAGACGTGCGTGGTGTTCTTCGCAGGCGAGGGCGGCGCGTCGGCGCCCGGCGGCAGGAGCTCCTTCGGCATCAGCGTGAGCGAGCGCGTGGCCTTCTTGCCGTCGATGGTGGCGGCCAGCGCGGTGAGCGCCTCGGGCGCCAGCAGCTTCGCCACCGGCACGTCCACGAAGGCCGGGTCGCCCACGAAGCGCGCGCGATCGACAAAGCTGCGCCGCAGCGCCTCGATGAAGACGTGCAGCGCGTCGACCTCGCGGCTGGCCGGGCCCTTGGCGCCGCGCGCCTCGACGAGGCCGAAGGTCTCGAGCATGGCCAGCCCGCCGGCGCTCGGCGGCGGCATGGTGACGACGCGGTGCCCGCGGTAGCGCCCCTCGAGCGGCGCGCGCCAGGTGGCGCGGTAGGCCTTGAGATCCTCGAGCGAGACGAGGCCGCCCTTCGCCGCCATCGTCTGGGCGATGGCCCTCGCGATGGGCCCCTCGTAGAACGGCGCGTCGCCCCGCTGCGCGAGGAGCGCGAGGGTCTTCGCGAGGTCGGGCTGCTTGAGCACCGTGCCCACCGCCGGCGGCGCGCCGTCGCGGAGGAAGATGCGCGCGGCCTCGTCGTCTTGCCGGAGGCACTCGGCCCGGTGCGTCGCCAGCTCCGCGTACTTCGGCGTCACCACGAAGCCCTGCCTCGCCGCGCGGATGGCCGGGGCCAGCACCTTCGCCCGTGGCAACTTGCCGTGCTTCGCGTGGAGCTCCAGGTACCCCTTCACCGCGCCGGGCACCGCCACCGAGAGCGCGCCGTCGGTGGCCTTCTTCGGGTCGAACTTCCCATCGACCAGGTACATGTCGCGCGTGGCCTTCGCCGGCGCCACCTCGCGGAAGTCGAAGGCGAGGGCCTTGCCGTCCTTCACCAGGTGCAGCACCGCGAAGCCGCCGCCGCCCAGGCCCGAGTGGTACGGCCCCACCACCGCCATGGTGAAGGCCGTGGCCACGGCGGCGTCGACGGCGTTTCCTCCGGCCTCCAGCATCTCGAGGCCCGCAGCGCTGCCCAGGGGGTGCGCGGCGGCCACGGCGCCCCCGGCCCAGGGCCTGGCGGCGATGACGGGCTGCGACAGCAGGGCGGCGACGAGCAGGAGCAGGCGCATGGCCGGCTCCTTTACCCTCTGGGTGGTCGAAAGGCGTCAGCCGCGACAGGCCCATGGCGGCCGTGCCACACCCCGGTTCCCAATAGTCTTACAAGTCACCGGAATCAGCTGTCGGTCTGGGTGGCACGAGGTGTGCTGACTGGGTGCGTCATGCTGAACTACCCTGACATGTGCACGACGGCGTCCACGGCGGAGGCAGGCCGGTGCGCCTCGGAGTTCCTCGCCGTGGCGACCTTCCTCAAGCCGTCCTTCCGCATCGCGGTGGGGCCGCGCACGGGGCAGCTCTCGGTGGTGGTGCAGGCCTCGTCGGTGGCGCCGGTGCGCTGCGACAGGGGCGCGCAGGCTCGTCATTGACCATCGGGTGAAGGCGCTGCCATACGGCACGCATGAGCCAGACTCTCGCGGCAGTCGTGCTGTGCGCCGGCAAGGGCACGCGGATGAAGTCCGAGCGGGCGAAGGTGCTGCACCCCCTCCTCGGCAAGCCGCTCGCGTACTACCCCATCGCCACGGCCTTCGAGCTGGGCGCGCAGCAGGTCGTCGCGGTGGTGGGGCACCAGGCCAACGCGGTGAAGGCGGCGCTGACGGCGGAGTTCCCCGGGCAGCCGCTGGGCTTCGCGGTGCAGGCGCAGCAGCGGGGCACCGGTGACGCGGTGGCCGCCGCGCGCGTGGCCCTCACCGGCTTCCAGGGCGCGGTGCTCATCCTCTACGGCGACGTGCCGCTCCTCACCGCCGAAACGCTCCGGCGGCTCCTCGCGGCGTACGCGCCGGCGAAGGGCCCGCTGGCGATGATCAGCTGCCGCCTGGCCGACCCCACGGGCTACGGCCGCCTCCTGCGGAGCGCCGACGGCGCGGTGGTGGGCATCGTCGAGCACAAGGACGCGACGGCGGAGCAGCGCGCGATCACCGAGGTCAACGCGGGCATCTACGTGGTCGAGGCGAAGTTCCTCTGGGGCGCGCTCGAGCGGCTCTCGCCGCAGAACGCGCAGGGCGAGCTCTACCTGACCGACATCGTGGCGCAGGCGGCGAAGATGGGCGAGGTGGCGGTGGTCGAGGCGCCGGCCGAAGAGACCGCGGGCGTCAACGATCGCGCCGAGCTCGCTGAGCGGGCCGAGGTGCTCCGCGCGCGCATCAACCTGCGCCACATGCGCGCCGGGGTGACGCTGCTGCACCCCGCGTCGACCTTCATCGAGGCCAGCGTGGAGATCGGCCCCGAGACGACCCTGGGCCCCAACGTCTCGCTGCACGGCGAGTGCGAGGTGGGCGCCCACGTCACCATCGGCCAGGGCGCGGTGCTCTCGCACACCACCGTGGGCGACGGCTCGGAGGTCAAGCCCTACTCGGTGCTCGAGGACGCGGTGGTGGGCCCCGCCTGCCACGTCGGCCCCTTCGCGCGGCTGCGGCCGGGCACGGTGCTCGACGAGGGCGTGCACGTCGGCAACTTCGTCGAGACCAAGAAGGCCCGGCTGCGCAAGGGCACCAAGGCGGGCCACCTCTCGTACCTCGGCGACGCGGACATCGGCGCGGGCAGCAACATCGGCGCGGGCACCATCACCTGCAACTACGACGGCGTGAGCAAGCACCAGACGGTGCTGGGCGAGGGCGTCTTCGTCGGCTCCGACACGCAGCTCGTCGCGCCGGTGACCGTGGGCGACGGGGCCTTCCTCGCCGCGGGCTCCACCATCACCGATGACGTGCCGCCGGGGGCGCTGGCGCTCTCGCGCACGCCGCAGACTACGAAGGCTGGCTGGGCGGTGAAGCGGCGCGAGCTCCTCGCGGCGCCCAAGAAGGGCTGAAGGAGACACCCCATGTGCGGAATCGTCGGTTACGTCGGTGATCAGCAGGCCGCCCCGGTGCTCGTCGCGGGCCTCAAGCGGCTCGAGTACCGCGGCTATGACTCGGCGGGCGTGGCGGTGCTCGACGGCGCCACGCTCACGGTGGTGCGCGCCACCGGCAAGCTGCGGAACCTCGAGGGCAAGGTCGCCACCGAGCTGCCGAAGGGGCAGGTGGGCATCGGCCACACGCGCTGGGCCACCCACGGGCGGCCGAGCGACGAGAACGCGCACCCGCACACCTTCGAGGGCGTCTCGGTGGTGCACAACGGCATCATCGAGAACCACCTCGCGCTCAAGGCGGCGCTCAAGGCGAAGGGGCACGCCTTCTCGTCGGAGACCGACTCCGAGGTCTTCGCCCACCTCATCCGCGAGCAGCAGCAGGCCGGCCTGTCGCTGGTGGACGCCGTGCGCGCCTCGGTGGCGCAGGTCAAGGGCACCTACGCGCTGGTGGCCATCAGCAGCGCCGACCCCACGCACCTGGTCTGCACGCGCGAGTCGCAGCCCATGGTGCTGGGCGTGGCCAAAGGCGAGGGCTTCATCGCCTCCGACGTGCCCGCGCTGCTCGAGCACACCCGCGACGTCATCTTCATGGAGGACGGCGACGTGGCCGTGGTGGCGAAGGGCGGCATGACCCTGAGCGACCGCGAAGGCACGCCCGTCACCCGGGCCACCCGCCGCATCGACTGGACGCCGGGCATGGCTGAGAAGGGCGGCCACAAGCACTTCATGCACAAGGAGATCTGCGAGCAGGCCCGCGCCGTCGCCGACACGCTCCGCGGCCGCATGCTGCGCTCCGAGGGCGACGTGCACTTCGACGGCTGGTCGCTCGACGACGCCCAGGTCAAGGGCATGGACCGCGTGTGGATCCTCGCCTGCGGCACCTCGTACCACTCGGGCCTGGCCGGCAAGTGGATGATCGAGACGCTGGCGCGCCTCCCCGTGGAGGTGGAGCTGGCCAGCGAGTTCCGCTACCGCGACCCGCTGGTGACGAAGGGCCAGCTCGCGGTCGCCATCAGCCAGTCGGGCGAGACGCTCGACACCCTCGCCGCCATGCGTGAGGCGAAGCGGCGCGGCGCCACCACCATGACGCTGTGCAACGCCGTGGGCTCGGCGATGACTCGCGAGGCCGACTTCACGGTGCTGACCAACGCCGGCCCGGAGATCGGCGTCGCCTCCACCAAGGCCTTCACCACGCAGCTCATCGGGCTCTACCTGCTGGCCATCAAGCTGGGGCGCCAGCGCGGCACCCTGAGCCAGGCCCAGGCCCAGGCGCACCTCACGGCGCTGGCCGGCGTGCCCAAGGTGGTCGAAGAGACGCTCACCTGCGAGCCCCGCGTGAAGGAGCTCGCCCGGAAGTACATGCACGCGCAAGACTTCCTCTTCCTCGGGCGCGGGCCGATGCAGTCGGTGGCCCTCGAGGGCGCGCTCAAGCTCAAGGAGATCTCCTACATCCACGCGGAGGGCTACGCGGGCGGCGAGATGAAGCACGGCCCCATCGCGCTCATCGACGAGAAGCTGCCGGTGGTGGTGATCGCCCCGCACGAGCCGGCGATCCACTACGAGAAGATCATCGGCAACATCGAGGAGGTGCGCGCGCGCGGCGGCCAGGTCATCGCCGTGGTGGAGCAGGGCGACGAGCACGCCAGCGGCATCGCCACCGACGTGATCGAGATCCCCCGCACGAGCGCGCTGGTGGCCCCGCTCATCGCCACCATCCCGCTCCAGCTGCTCGCGTACCACGTGGCCGACCTGCGCGGCACCGACGTGGACCAGCCGCGCAACCTCGCCAAGAGCGTGACGGTCGAGTGATGGCGCACGTCATCTCGGAGCGCGCGGCGAAGGCGCTGCTGGCGCTCTTCCCCACCGCCCAGGGCCGGCCCGACGCGCCCTCGTGGCTGGTCGACCAATTGGTCGACGCCGAGCTCCACCGCCGGGGCGTGCCCGACCTGGTGTCCGGCGCCACCCACGCGCTGGCGCTCAAAGAAGGGCAGCTCCTCAAGGAGGAGTTCGACCTCTCGACGCACGGCCACGCCGACGGCTGGGTGATGGGCGCGGTGGTGGTGGACCCGCTCGAGTTCACGCTCTTCAACATGCGCTACGGCTTCAAGGCCGGCGACGCGGCCCTGCGGGCGATGGTG
This sequence comes from uncultured Archangium sp., assembly GCA_964449625.1. Lineage (GTDB taxonomy): Bacteria > Myxococcota > Myxococcia > Myxococcales > Myxococcaceae > Archangium_A. The sequence goes on along the minus strand of CAYUZK010000061.1, from coordinate 5,128 downwards.
GCCGGCATGCGCGAGGTCTGCCCCCAGGCGAAGGTGACGCGCATCCACACCGACGGCTTCGCCATTCTCCTCGGGCCGACGGCCGAGCAGCCAGTGACGCCCGAGCTGCTGCCCAGGCTCCGCGACGCGCTGCCCGCCCGGGTGGCCGCCGCCACGCCCGACGACGGCGAGCCGAAGAAGGCCATGGTCTTCACCCTGGGCCTGCTCGAGCTCACCGTGGTGGACCCGCCCAACTGGCAGCTGTTGGGGCCGCTGGTGTGGGCGGAGTGCGAGCGGGCGCTGATCATCGCGCGGCGGCGGCCGTCGGCCGAGGTGCTGCGGCGGCGCGTGGTGCTCGACGGGCGGCTCCCTGACTTCGAGCGCTGAAGGCCCCGCCGCTCGTTGACGACGCGCGGCGGAGCCTCCACAGTCCGCGCCATGCAAGCTCCCAACGACCAGGACCTGGTCCGCAAGGCCTACGAGCGGCTCCGCAAGGCCGCCGACGACAAGCCCTGGCTCGACGCCGACGCGCGCGAAGACCTCCTGGCCCGGCTCGAGCGCGCGCTGGTGAAGTACAAGGCCGAGATCGTCGCCACCATCCGCGAGGACTTCGGCCACCGCGCCGAGATGGAGTCGCTGATCGCCGACGTCCTCATTCCCCTCGACAGCGCGCGCCTGGCGCGCAAGCACTTCCGGGAGTGGATGCGGCGGCGGCCGGTGCCCGCGCACCCGCTCACGGTGCCCTCGCACGTGTACGTCGAGTACATGCCGCTGGGCGTGGTGGGCGTCATCGCGCCGTGGAACTACCCGGTGGACCTGGCCTTCGGCCCCGCGGCGGCGGCCTTCGCGGCGGGCAACCGCGTGCTCATCAAGCCCTCGGAGCTGACGCCGAAGACCTCGGCCCTCATCGCGAAGATGGTCAGCGAGACCTTCTCTGCCGACGAGTGCGCGGTGGTGGAGGGCGGCCCCGAGGTGGCCAGGGCCCTCACCTCGCTGCCGCTCGACCACATCCTCTTCACGGGCTCCACGCCGGTGGGCAAGCTCGTGGCGAAGGCCGCGGCCGAGAACCTGGTGCCGGTGACGCTGGAGCTCGGCGGCAAGTCGCCGGCGCTGGTGCACGAGTCGTACAGCGTCGACCGCGCCGCCCAGCGCATCGCCCTGGGCAAGACCTTCAACGGCGGGCAGACCTGCATCGCGCCCGACTACGCGCTGGTGCCGAAGGCGCAGGCCGACGCCTTCGTGGAGCGGGTGAAGGCGCACCTCACCGCGCAGCACCCCTCGGCCGAGCACTTCACCTCCATGGCCACGGAGCGGGGCCTCGCGCGCATGCAGGCCCTCGTGGAGGACGCGAAGGCCAGGGGCGCGAGGGTGGTCGAGACCTTCACGCAGGTGCAGGGCCGCGCCTTCGCGCCGGTCATCTTGCGCGACGTCACCGAGGAGATGCAGGTGATGCAGGAGGAGATCTTCGGCCCCATCCTCCCCGTCGAGACCTACGACTCGCTCGACGAGGCCATTCGCCGCGTCAACGCGCGGCCGCACCCGCTGGCCTTCTACTACTTCGACGACGACGGCGACCGCGTCGACGACGTGCTGCGCCGGGTGCCCGCGGGCAACGTCACCGTCAACGACTGCCTCGCCCACTTCGCGCAGGAGGAGCTCCCCTTCGGCGGCGTCGGCCACAGCGGCATGGGCGCGTACCACGGCTTCAAGGGCTTCGAGACCTTCAGCCACCAGCGCGGCGTGATGCTCTCGAGCAAGCTGAGCCCGCAGTACAACCTGGTCAAGCACCCCATGCAGCCCATGGTGAAGCGCACCCTCGAGTTCCTCATTCGCGGCGTGAAGGGCCTGCTCGGCTGACGCGCCTCAGGAGGCCGGCCGGGTGCGCGTGCGCGCCCAGTCGCGCAGCCGCCCGATGTCCTCGGCCATGGTGACGGCCAGCGGCGTCGTCTCGCGGATGGCGGTGAAGAGGTGCTCGGGCGACAGCTCCAGCCCGTCGGCGAAGGCGTCGTAGAGCCCGGCCACCACCGCCTGCTCGATCTCCGCGCCCGAGAAGCCCGGCGTGGCCTTCGCCAGCTCGGCCAGGGGGAAGCGCGCCGCCTCGCGCCGGCGCTTCGCGAGCTGGATGCCGAAGATGTCGGTGCGCTCGGCCTCGGTGGGCAGGTCGATGAAGAAGATCTCGTCGAAGCGGCCCTTGCGCAGCAGCTCCGGCGGGAGCGCGTCGATGCGGTTCGCGGTGGCCACCACGAAGACCGGCGCCGACTTTTCCTGCAGCCAGGTCAGCAGCGTGCCGAAGACGCGGGCCGAGACGCCGGTGTCGTTGCTGCCGCCGGCGGCGCCCGCGAGCCCCTTCTCGACCTCGTCGATCCACATCACCACCGGCGCCAGGTTCTCGACGGCGCGGATGGCCTTGCGCAGGTTCTCTTCCGAGCTGCCCACCAGGCCCGAGAAGATGCGCCCCATGTCGAGGCGCACCAGCGGCAGCCGCCAGCTCGTGGCGATGGCCCGCGAGGTGAGGCTCTTGCCGCAGCCCTGCACGCCCAGGAGCAAGAGCCCCTTGGGCTCGGGCAGCCCGAACTCGCGGGCCGCGTCGGAGAAGGCGTTCTTGCGCCGGGCGAGCCACTTCTTGAGGTGCGTGAGCCCGCCCACCTCGGCCAGCGACTGATCGGTGTCGTAGTACTCGAGCAGCCCCGACTTGCGGATGACCTGGCTCTTCTCGTCGAGGATGAGGCGCAGGTCGCTCGCGTCGAGGCGGTTGTCCTGGGCGATGGCCTTGGCGAAGGCGTTCTCGGCCTCCGAGAGCGTCAGCCCGTGCGCCGCCGAGACGATGGCGTTGGCCTGCTCGGCGTTGAGCTCCACCGTGGCCCGCTTCGACTTCGTCACCAGCCGCGCCACCTCGCGCAGCAGCTCCAGCAGGTCGGCCCGCGTCGGCAGCGGCACGTCGATGACCGAGACGTCCTTCTCGAGCTCTGGGGGCAGGGTGAGCGTCGGCGCCACCACCAGCGCGGTGATGGGCCGCGTCTTGAGCGCCGTGCCCAGCTCGCGCAGCGCGCGCACCACCACCGGCTCGTCGAGGTGCCGGTGGAAGTCCTTGAGCAGCACCAGGGCCTGGCCGGGCAGCGCCTCGATGGCCTTGAGCGCGAAGGCCGGCTCCCGCGTCTCGTCGGCGTTCGCCAGGTGGAGGTTGCCGGTGAGCGAGCGCAGGCCCCGGGTCACCGTCCACTCCAGCAGCTCCTTGCCCTGGGTGACGGCGAGCTCACGCAGCAGCCGCTCGACGCGGTCCTCCTCGTAGGTGACGAGGTAGAGCAGCGGGTACCGCGCGCGAATGAGCGTCTCGATCTCTCGCAGGAACTTCGGGCGTTCGGCCATGGCGGGCCGGGAGCGTAGCCCGGCCGGCCCCACTTCGCCGGCGCGCGACGCGGCCGCGCCCGCTATACGCGAGGGCATGTCGCGACCCCTGCTCGGTGCCTGCCTCGTCGCCGTGTCCTGCGCCACCACCCCCGCGCCCGTCCCGCCGGCGCCGGTGACCGACCCGGCTGAGACACACCTGCGCAAGCTGACGCAGCTGACCTTCGGCGGCGAGAACGCCGAGGCCTACTGGCGCTTCGACGGCGCCGGCGTGTCGCTCCAGCGCCGCGCGCCCGACGAGGGCTGCGACCGCATCTACACCTTGCCCCTCGCGCAGGGCGCAGCGGGCCCCATGACGCTGGTGTCGAGCGGCAAGGGCGCCACCACCTGCGCGCACTTCTCGGCCGACGACGCCGACGTCGTCTACGCCTCGACGCACCTGGGCGGCGACGCCTGCCCGCCGAAGCCCGACATGCGCCTGGGCTACGTCTGGGCGCTCTACGACACGTACGAGATCTTCAAGGTGAAGGCCGACGGCACCGGGCCCCTCACGCGCCTCACCGACTCGCCCGGCTACGACGCCGAGGCCACCGTCTGCGGCAAGGACGGCTCCATCGTCTTCACCTCGGTGCGCGATGGCGACCTCGAGCTCTACCGCATGGACAAAGACGGGCAGAACGTGAAGCGCCTCACCTTCACGCCCGGCTACGACGGCGGCGCCTTCTTCAACCGCGACTGCTCGAAGCTGGTGTGGCGCGCCTCGCGGCCGAAGCCGGGAAAGGAGCTCGAAGACTACCAGGCGCTGCTCGCCCGAGGCCTGGTGCGGCCCTCGAAGCTCGAGCTCTACGTCGCCAACGCCGACGGCAGCGACGCGCGGCAGGTCACGTACTTGAACGCCGCGTCCTTCGCGCCCTTCTTCTTCCCCCACCGCGACCGCCTCGTCTTCTCGAGCAACCACGGCGACCCGCGCGGCCGCGAGTTCGACCTGTGGGCCGTCAACACCGACGGCACGCAGCTCGAGCGCCTCACGCACACGAAGGGCTTCGACGGCTTCCCCATGTTCTCGCCCGACGGCACGCAGCTCATCTTCGCCAGCAACCGCATGACGCCGGAGGGGCGCAGCGACACCAACCTCTTCCTCGCGGAGTGGGACGACCACGAGCCCCGCGCGGTGACGCCCGGCGCGGCGGAGCGCCTCCTCGACGACGCGCGCTGGCTGGCAGACCCGGCCCGCGAAGGGCGCGGCGTCGGCACGCAGGGCCTCGCGGAGGCCGGCGCCTGGCTCGAGGCGCGCTTCCGGGTGCTCGGCCTCGAGCCGCTGGGCGCCGACGGCAGCTTCCGCGTGCCCTTCGACGTCACCACGAAGGTGAGCCGCGGCAAGGGCACGGCCCTGTCGCTCGGGGGCAGGGTCGTCGACGGGTCGCTCTACACGCCGCTGGGCTGGAGCAGCCCCGGCCCGGTGCGGGGCAAGGCGGTGCTCGCCGGCTACGGCGTGCAGGACGCGGAGCTCGGCCTCGACGACTTCAAGGGCCTCGCGGTGAAGGGCAAGGTGGTCATCGCGCGGCGCTTCGTGCCCGAGCACGAGAAGCTGTCGACGCCCGAGGCGCAGCGGCGCGCGGGCGACCTGCGCAAGAAGGCCTTCGTCGCGCGCAGCCTGGGCGCCCTGGGGCTCATCGTCGTGGACTGGCCGGTGCCCGCGAAGGCTGTCCCGGCGCCGCCCACTCCCGTAGCCCCGCCAGCGCCTGCCCCCAGCGCGGCTCACCCGGCGACGTCGCCGACGAGCGCGTTGCCGCCCGAGGCGCCG